>CAZMTO010000017.1:0-32667 GCA_964569265.1 uncultured Peptococcaceae bacterium
CGCACTTTTTGCACACCGCATTGCTTTTCTCCATCTCAAACGGCTTTAACGGTGTACCGTCGGTGTCAAAAATCATAACCCTTGCGTATTTTGCCATTTGCACTACACCTCCTTAAAAGGGTAAATCCCCCGCCACAGGCAGGTCACCCCCGGCCCACGGCTCACCGTCTGCCCACGCATCTTCCTCGTCATACGCCGGGGCGCTTGCGTTTTGCTCGCTCTGCTTGTCCGCTGGGCTTAAAAAACGCACGCTGCGCGCAATAACCTCAGTCACCCAACGCTTTTCGCCGTCATTGTCGGTGTAGGAACGTATCTGCAAGCGGCCATCCACCGCCGCCAGCTTACCTTTTGCTAAATACCGGGCGCAGCTCTCTGCCGGCTTGCCCCACACCACAATGTTAATAAAATCTGCCTGCTTTTCGCCGTCAGCCCCGATAAAGGGGCGGTCTACCGCTAAACTAAACTGGCAAACCGCCTTGCCGTTTGGCGTAAACCGCAGCTCCGGGTCACGCGTTAAGCGCCCTATTAAAACAACAATATTAAGCATCTTTTCGCCTCCTGTTTTGTTTAAACCAACACCTTGGGCAAACATAGCCGCCGGCCGGCACCTTCTGCTTTAACGCCACATACCATTTTAGCCCGCAGCCAATGCAGGTTTCGCGGCGGCGCTTTGGTTCGCGGGCTTGCCCCACATAACGGTTGTATACCATCACGCCACCCCATTCCACATCCGCAAAAAAGCCTCCTCGCCCCACAGTGCCACAAAACGCTCACGGCATTCTGCCTGCAAGGCCCGCAGTTTGCTGCTGTTGTTGTGAACACCATCGGCCCCGGTGTGCTCGTCCACCGTCAGCCACACCCAAAGCCCCAGCTCATCACTGATTTTTCTGCGGCTTCCGGGGTAAATGTGGTGCTTCACCAAATTTTCCCGCGCACCGGATACATAGCTTACCCGCTCAGCCTGCATAATGCTGGCAGCACTCGGCTTGGCATAGCCGCCCTTTGCCTTAAGCGGCGTTTTGCGCTTTAAGGCGGTCTTAGCTTTCAGCGGTGTTTTGCTTTTCAGCGGTGTTTTTCTCTGCAAACTGCTCATCATCTTGACTTTTCTCCCTTGCTCTGCTATACTCAACGTGTCAATATGTTTTTGGGGGTCGTGCCTATTTTCGGTGCGGCTCTCTTTTTATGCGCCATCATCCCTTAAAACCTCTTTTTATAAGGGCTTCGGCCACATCCCCCAAAAAGAATGTCTGCGGGCCGCCAACCCTTGGCAAGCCCTCCACAATCTCCTTTACCTTTTTGCCCATATTTGTCACCTCATTGTCAGGCAACATCAGCGCCCACCTTCTTTCAAGAATTCATTTGCCCGGTCTTCCGGCGCCAGGCCAAGCGCTTTCAGCTTTTTATATTGCCGCTCCATCGCCGCCACATCAATGCCCCACGCTTCAAATGCCACCTCGGTGTTCACCGAATGTATGCCCAGCCTGCTCACGTTGCGTTCTCGCATCAGGGTCAGCGCTTTTTTCTTCATCCGGCTTATAGTGCTTTGCCCTACCGCCCCAAAAAGCTCCAGCATTTCTGCATTGCTTATTTCTCGGTTTTGATAATATATCCTAAGCACGGTAGCCGGGTCAGCTAATTTAATTGCCATTTACATCACCCCCTCTTCATTCCACCCTCTCGTTTCCTTTAAGACACTTTGCTGTCAAAAAAAATGCCCATAGGCGATTCTATGCCAAGCACGTCCACTATTTGCTGAATCTCCCCCAGCGTAAATTCCGATGTGCCATTACACTTTCGGTAATATGCTGACTTTGATATGCCAATAGCCTCACATAAGGACTGCTTGCTCACTCCCCTAACAGCCATCTCGTATTCAAGTTTAGCCCTATTCATAATTTCACCTCCTGACTCTTGTGTCATTTAAGACACTTATAATTTATCACCATTTTTCTTATTTGTCAATAGACATTGTGCATTTTTAGAAACTTTTTTCTTTTTTTTGCTCAAAAGGGTTGCAAAAACGACACTCTTTTGTTATACTATTCGCATACAACAAAGGTATAAAAGGAAAATAAATACAATGACAAAGAATGACATCGGACACAAAATCAAATCCCTACGAGAACAACAAAAGCTCACTTTAGAACAGGTGGGCGATATCGTTGGCGTTGGCAAAAGCACCGTACGCAAATGGGAAACGGGTGAAATTGCCAATATGCGCCGAGATAAAATCGCTTCGCTTGCAAAAGCTCTACACACAACACCTGCATATCTGATGGGTTGGGAAGAAACTACCGCCCCCACCACCACTGGTATCAAAATTCCTGTGTTGGGGCGCGTGGCGGCTGGTATTCCCGTAGATGCCATAGAGGATGTTTTGGATTGGGAGGAAATCCCCCAAAGCATGGCGGCAACAGGCGAATACTTCGGCTTAAAAATAAAAGGTGACAGTATGCTGCCCGACATCAAAAGCGGCGATGTAGTCATAGTTCGGCGGCAAGAACAGGTAGAAAACGGCGAGATTGCCATCGTGCTAATCAATGGCGACGAAGCCACCGCCAAAAAGGTTAAACACACCGAAAGCGGCATAATGCTTATCCCAAATAACCCCACCTTCGAACCTATGTTCTTCTCCAAGGCAGAAATAGCCACCAAGCCCGTGCAAATCATAGGTCGTGTGGTGGAGCTGCGGCGCACACTTTAATAAAATTCAAATAATTATTCAACCAAACAAAAAAACCGCCCCTGCTGCGCCAACAGCAAAGGCGGTCCAAGTAGTGCATTTGCACAAAGATTTTACAGAACATATTATAGCAAATGCACTCCCGTTTTTCAACTGCTTTTAACATTTTCAAAAAAGGAGTGTATTTTTTATGCCCATTTACAAATCCGGCGGCAAAAAAGACGGTTTGCAGCGCTACCGCGTGCGCGTAGCTCTCACCGATGCAGAGGGCCACGGCCGCCAAATTGAGCGCGTTGCCTACGGGCTGGAAAACGCCAAAGCCTTAGAGTGCGAACTCATCGCCGACAAGCGGCAGATTGCCGCCGGCAGCACCATCACCCTGGCCGAACTCACCGCCGAATACAATCAGTCGCGCCTTAAATCTGTGCGAGAAACCAGCCGCGCCAAAAACATTCAGGTGCAAAACAAATACATATTGCCAATGCTGGGCGAACAGCGCATAGACCGCCTGCCACCCACCCTGCTGCAAAAGTGGAAAAATTCACTTGAGGAACGCGATCTGGCACTGCGCACCCGCCAGCGCATCTACGGTGAACTGCGTTCCCTGTTAAACTTTGCCGTTAAAATGGACTACATACCCAGTAACCCGCTGCTAAAGGTAGGCAATTTTCGTGACGCTCTGGCCGCGCCGCAGCACAAAATCAACTACTACACCGCCGATGAATTCCATCTTTTTATTGCCGCAGCCAGAAAAGCCGCCGGCACCGCCAGCGCAGCCACACTCTCCATCACAGAATGGCATTATTATGTTTTCTTCAATATTGCATTTTACACCGGCCTCCGCAAAGGCGAAATTAACGCCCTAACCTGGCAGGATATATCCGGCAATGTTCTTACCGTCAGCAAAAGCGTAGCCCAAAAGCTTAAAGGCGGTGACCGTATTACCCCGCCTAAAAACAAATCTTCTTACCGCACACTGCAAATCCCCGCCCCGCTTATGGATATCCTTGCCGAACACAAAGCCCGCTGCCGCCAGCTCCCCGGCTTTAACGACAGCAAATTTATCTGCGGCTATGATCTGTCCCTGCGCGACAGCACACTGGAACACCGCAATGCCCAATACGCTGCTGCCGCCGGGGTTAAAAAAATCCGCATCCACGATTTTCGCCACTCTCACGCTTCCCTGCTCGCTAACGAGGGCATAAACATTCAGGAGATCGCCCGCCGCCTTGGCCACGCTAAAATAGAGATGACCTGGAACACATATTCCCACCTGTACCCCCGCGAAGAAGAACGCGCCATAGCAGTTCTTAATAAAATATAGGGATATTTTAGGGATATAAAAAAACAAAGTGCCTCAAACCCAGTGTTTAAGGCACTTTTTACTTTTTTGGCGGAAGCGGTGGGATTCGAACCCACGAGCCCGTGAGGACTACCTGATTTCGAGTCAGGCCCGTTATGACCACTTCGATACGCTTCCATACAATGTAAAAAACAGCTTAGGCAAAACGCCTTATAAAATAATAGCACATAAATTAAAAAAAGGCAAGGTTTTTAACCCAAATTTTAAGTTAAAAAGCCGGGCAAAAGCTGCCCGGCCTGTATTAACCTGTTTTGCGGTATTATTTTACCACTTTAAGCGGCGCATATTTTTGGATAAGCACCTTTACGCCCTGACCGGGAAAAGCAATCGAAAGCGCGGCTTCTTCGCCGGTACCTTCTACCTTTACCACCACACCAAGGCCAAATTTGGTATGCTGCACTTTATCACCAATATTGATAAGCTGGCTGCCGGCATCTTTTTGCGGCTCGTAGCTGCGTTTTTGGCGGCTAACAAACAGCGACGTCGGCTTGGGGGTATCGTCACGCTTAACCTCCGGTCTATGGTAGCTTAACGTGTGAGAATTGAGCAGCTCGGTCGGAATTTCTTTAATAAAACGGCTGGGCGGCAGGCTTACATACTGCCCAAACATATTGCGGCGCATAGCGCGCGTCATTATCAGGCGCTTCATAGCCCGTGTCATAGCTACATAACACAGGCGGCGTTCCTCCTCCATCTCGTTTTCGTTAAGCAGAGAGCGGCTGTGCGGGAATATTTTTTCTTCCATACCAACCATAAACACCACCGGGAACTCTAACCCCTTGGCGGCGTGCATAGTAAGCAGGGTTATACTGCCCTCCTCACTGTCGTAGCTGTCGGTATCGGTAATAAGGGCAATACGCGCCAAAAAATTCTCCAGCGTGGGGGCATTGTCCTGCACATCGTCAAATTCGTCCGGCTGAGCAGCGGCTGCGGCGGCTGCTTCGTTCATATTATCCACAAATTCTACGGCACTGGCTGCAAATTCACGCAGGTTATCCATACGGCTTTCTGCTGTGGTGGGGTCTTGCTGCTCCAGCATTGAATAATAGCCGGTTTTAGTCCACAATTCTTCCAACAGCTCGGTTATGGGCAAAACTTTGGCATCTGCTGCCAACCCTTCTATCAAATCGACAAAATGGCCCACACTTTTTTGTGCCGTAGGAGAAAGCGTTGCCAAAACCTCAGGTCTGGTTAAAGCCCTGTACACCGGCACACCCAGTTCGGCAGCACCGGCCTCTAACTTTTGGTAGCTGCCAATACCTATGCTGCGCTTGGGCTCGTTAATAATGCGCGCCAGGCTCAGGTTATCATCGGGGTTTATAAGCAGGCGCAAATACGCCAGAGTATCTTTTATCTCCTTGCGCTCGTAAAACTTCATACCGCCGTAAACACGGTACGGAAAACCGTACTTAAGCAGAGAATCTTCTAAGGTTCTGGCCTGCGGGTGTGTGCGGTAAACCACGGCAAAGTCTTTATAATCAAAGCCCTGCTCGCGCATCATAGCAATGGTTTCTACCACAAACATACCTTCCGATCTGTCGTCCGGCAGCTCCTGATATTCAATCAGCTCACCGGCAGGGGCATCAGTCCACAGGGCCTTGGGCTTGCGCTGCACGTTATTTTCTATAACCGTGTTGGCCGCCTGCAAAATGTTCTGGGTGCTGCGATAATTCTGCTCCAGCTTAATCAGTTGGCAATCCTTATAATCACGTTCAAAATTAAGTATATTGCCGATATCTGCACCGCGCCAGCCGTAAATGCTCTGGTCAGGGTCACCCACCGCACAAATATTGCGGCTGCCTTCGGCCAGCAGACGAATAAGGTAATACTGCGAATAGTTGGTGTCCTGATATTCGTCTACCATAATATACTTAAACCGCTGCTGATACTTTTTAAGCACCTCGCGGTTGGCCTCAAACAGCCTTAGGGTATACATTATCAGGTCATCAAAGTCCATAGCGTTGGCCGCCAGCAGGCGCCGCTGGTATTCTTCGTATACCTTGGCCACCGTGCTGTCCCATTCGGTACCAATTTCGTTAAAATAGTCTTTAGGGGTTTGCAATTGATTTTTACACTTGCTTATTTGCGCGGCAATAGCACGCGGGTGATATTCCTTATCTTTTAGCCCCTGTTCCTTTAAAATGCGCTTTAACAGAGTTTGCTGGTCGGCATCATCGTAAATAATAAACTGCGAATCAAACGGCAAATGCTCGGCTTCTCGGCGCAAAATACGCAAACAAATGCTATGAAACGTACCTACCCACATATTGCGCACCGAATACCCTGTAAGTTTTTCCATACGCGTACACATTTCCTGCGCGGCTTTATTGGTAAAAGTAAACGCCAGCAGTTCACCCGGGCGCACACCCTTTTGTTGCAGCAAATACGCCGCTCTGGTTACCAATGCCTTGGTTTTGCCGCTGCCTGCACCGGCCAGCACCAGCACCGGGCCTTCGGTGGTTTGCACGGCTTTACGCTGCATTTCGTTCAAATTATCTAATATGTTCATTTTTTCACCTGTTATAGATTATGTTCCTACTTTGATAAACGGTCTAACACGCAAGCATAACCGTCTGCCCCATAAGATACACAACGTTTTACCCGGCTGATAGTTGCGGTAGATGCTCCGGTATCGTTGGCAATATCCGAATATTTTTCATCTGCCAGCAGCATTTTAGCCACGGCAATGCGCTGCCCCAGGGCACTAAATTCCCCGGTTGTCAACAGATCGTCAAAAAAACGGTAACATTCCTCTCTGGTTCGCAGGCTCAACACCGCATCGCACAGCAGGTCGGCCTCTTTACTTTCCATTCGGCTGGTATACGCCAAGGCTATGCCTCCTCTCTGCCAAAGCAAACAGCCGCCGCAAAATTTGCGGCACTGCCCCTGCTTCTGTAAATCATAGCTATATTTAAATATTCTACACACTTTTCTTTTTTCCTGCTTTAATATAGTAAAGTATTTTTGCCGCCACCGGTCTGTATTGCGCAGTTTATCCGGGCACATCGCCGCTGTGGTCTACCAGCACGGTTCGGCTGTTAGCCCTAAGCCGCAGCCAGCCCGCCAAATTTATCACCCACGGCATAACCGCACTGCCCAACAGCAAAGCATAAATCAGGCGCTTAGCCAACCATAAAAGCATTGCCCGCCAATCGCCAAAAGCATAGCCCAAAATCAGCAAAACAGCACCAACCGCCAAGGCCGCGCCAAGGCTTGCAGCCCATACGCCGCGCGGGCTTTTTAGCTGCCAAAGCTCACACATACCGATAACTGCCGCCGTCAATGCCGCCGCCGCCCGCAGCAGTAAAATAACCGCCAGCAGCGCCGCCCCCAAAACCTCAAAGCGGCTAAACCAATGCCCCACCTGCGCCAGACGAAAAACCTGCAACATCGGGAAGTTATATGCACCCACCAGCACCGACAATGTTATGCGCATACCCAATGCCAGCAGCAAAACCGGCAATACCGCTCCCAAAACTGCCGCCAACACGGTACCGCGGCGGTTTTTAACACAGCGCACCCTATGCCAAAAGGGCAGCAGCACGCTAAACCAGCCAAACAGCAGCACCCCGGCATCAGCACCCTGCCCCCAGGCTGCAAATCCGCCGTCGTTAAGGGGCAAAAGGTTGGCAAAATCGGCACCGGCCAGCGTAAGCGCCAAATTGCCCAACACCAGCAGCAGCGCCGGTATAACTATCAGCAGAGACAGGCGCGCCAAAGGTTCAGCACCGGCAGCAGCTATAGCCCCCACCGTAAGCAAAAACAACAGCGCATACAGCCACACAGGCATAGACGGCAACCCCAGCGCCTGCCACAGCAGCACGGCATAGGCCACCGCAGCCAGCACCAAAACCAGCCACAGCAGCACATAAGCAAACAGCACTATGCGCCCCGGCACCCTGCCCAGCGCGTATTCTAAGGCGGCGGCAAAGCTTTGCCCCGCAAACAGATAATTATACGTTACCTGCCCTGCCCCAATAAACAGCCCCACCGCCAGCGCCGCTGCCCAAGCCTTGGCAATACCGTCATACGGCCAACCGCTAAAAGCCACACCGCCAAGCGGCAGACACAACATCAGAGAAAAAAGTTCGCCGCGGCCAATGCCGCCCCTTGCCTTGCCTGCCGTGCCTGTTGCTGCCGCCATAATATCCGCCCCCTTTATAGTTGATTATAGGCTAAACTGCCGTCTGCTGCACACTTACCACCGGCCGGAAGTTAACCGTAATATCCCCCAGATAATCAGTGTTTGCCAGCTTAGCCCACACCGCCGGCTGCCGCCGCCAAAGCTCGCGCCCAAGGCCCAAAAAGTCCAGCCCGGTTTGCCGGCTTTGCGAAACGGCGTTTTGCAGCGCATTTTGCAAATAAGCCGCAAGCTCATCCTCAATATTGCCCTGCAACAGATTAGGTGTGTTTTCCTGCAATTTGGCCTTAACCTTTATATCAAACGATAAGGCACTGCCCACTGCCGTTGGGCTTACCCGCACCGCCAACAGGCTTACCGACGTGCCGTCATCTAAGGTAAGCACCTGCCCCCTTACCTGCTGCGGGCGCACCAGCAAACGCCACGCCAGCGTACTGTCACCATCGGCAATGTGCTGCCAACTATCAACGGCAAAAACTGCCAGCCCGGCCACCTGTATACCGCCATCGGCCGTTTTGGCAGCATAAGGCAGGGCCGCAGCAATACCCGGTTGATAAAGCGCCGTTAAAAAATCGTGCAGGCTTACAGCCCAGGCCCCGGCATATCCGTCACCCCAAGGCTCCAGCGCATTAGCCAGCAGATACACCGGGCTAAGCTCCGCAGCAGCATCTGCCAAAAGCGCACCGGCCTGCCCCTGCGCCACCACCGGGTAAATATTCGGCCTTATCTGCGCCGAAAGCAGGGCAAAATCCAACCAGTTAGTCGGGTCTGCCGCCTGTTCACCCAACACCAGCAGCCCCGCGTGAGCAAAATTAACCTGCCGCGCCCCCAAGTCCGCCAGATTACCCACCGCCGCTGCCAGACTTTCGCCATTAGCTTTTAAATGATAATAGCTGGACGCATACCGGCGTTCTAAAGCACAGTCACGGTGCAGCAGGCTTACCTGCGCGCAAATTTCATCCGCCGATTTATCTACCGCCAAAGCCGCCACCGGCTCAATGTCCTTTAAATCACCGGTCACCTCTCCGCTGATATTGCAGCCGGACAAAGCCACAGACATCAACAGGCAAAAAATCAGCAGCCAAAGACTCCTGTTCATAAGCTGTTACCCCCGGTTGGCGGCACCTGCCTGCCGCGCCTAAAGCGGCTGCCCACTGTAATATTTTTAGGCCGCAGGCGCATAGCCCACAGAGGCGCACGCACCACGGTATCTTTTAACTGATACGGTATAAGCGGTGCAAACGGTGCAAAATAAGCTACCCCAAAGGATTTTAAGCTTACCAGATGCAACAGCAGCAGCACGGTGCCCAGCAGCAGCCCCCAAAAGCCCAGCCACCACGCCAAAAAGATAAACGCAAAGCGCAGCACCGTTGCCGCATCGGTAAGGGCATCTACCACAAACATTGCAATAGCCGTAAACGCCACAATTATTACCGTTGGGGCAGATATTAGCCCTGCCGCCACCGCCATATCACCGATAACCAACCCGCCGACAATGCTGATAGCCGCACCAACCGCCCTTGGCAGCCTTATACCGGCTTCGCGCACAACCTCGTACACCAGTGAATAAAAAAACACCGACCACCCCACCGAAAGCGGCGTGTTACCGGCAGCCTGCCACATATTAAGCATTAAAGCCGTAGGTATAAGTTCGGTATGAAAACTGCACACCGCAATGTAAACCGCTGGTGCCCACACAGCAAACACAAACGACAAAAACCGTAAAAAGCGCACCATACTGGCCATAAATGGCCGCGAATAATAATCTTCGGCACTTTGAAAATTTTCGACAAACAACATCGGGGCCGTAAGCACAAAGGGTGTGCCGTCTACCATAACAGCCACGCGGCCTTCTAACAGCTTGGCGCAAACCTTATCGGGCTTTTCGCTGTTAGCCAGCGTAGCAAACGGCGAAAACGGCTCGTCCTCAATAAACTGCTCTATATAGCCGCTTTCCAGCACACTGTCGGTTTGTATGGCCGCTATACGCCGCTTTACCTCGGCCACCACCAAAGGGTCTGCCAGCCCCTTAATATAAGCCACGCAAACATCGGTGTTGGTTTCGGTACCCAGCTTAAGCAGTTCAAAACAAAGGTCGGGCGTTTTTATGCGCCGACGCAGCATCGACATATTGGTTTTAAGGTTTTCAATAAACCCCTCGCGTGATCCCCGCACCACAATTTCTGTTTGCGGCTCGGTTATACCACGGCGCTCAAAGCCCTTTAAATCGCTTACAAGCGCGGTGGGGCTGCCATCAAACAGCAAACCGCAATCGCCGGAAAATACGTTGTTCATCAGCGCCTGCACACTGTCGCGCTCGCTCCAGTCAGCAACATACAAACAGGCGGCGGCAATATCCGCAGGCGCCAACTGCCAAATATCGGCCGGTGCCTGCAACAGCGGCTTAATAATAAACTCACTTACGGCATCCTTGTCGGTCATACCGTCAAAATAAACCACAGCCGCCACCGCCCGACCGTCAACAGCAATTTTGCGCACCACCAAATCACCATCGGGGCCAACATATTGCTCTATCAGCCGCAAATTGTCGTTTAAACCAGGCAGCAAAAATTTTGTCGGCGGTTTGTTTATCGCCATATGCATCACCGGGCCTTTCTGCTAATATAATGGTTATTATGGCAAAAGCAGGCGCAAACTATGTAAGATAAAAAATATGTTAAAAATACCCTTGCATTTGCAAATTTTTTATGATATAATGTTTGTTGTTAAGGCGCCATAGCCAAGTGGTAAGGCAGAGGCCTGCAAAGCCTTTATTCTCCAGTTCAAATCTGGATGGCGCCTCCATACTATGCCGGAGTGGCGGAATAGGCAGACGCAACGGACTTAAAATCCGTCGAGGGTAACTTCGTACCGGTTCAAGTCCGGTCTTCGGCACCAACGCAAAAAGCGGGTTTCGATTACAAATCGAGGCTCGCTTTTTTATTTACCCTACCCCCCCTAACAAACAAAAAAAAACGGAGCCGATACGATATCAGCTCCGTTTTTTATTGCAGCATAAGCTTATTTGTTGGGCATAACAATATAGGTTTTGCCGGTTTCGGGGTCTTTATAAGCAGCACCCATATTTTCCATAGTTTCCGACAAATCACCGTTTTCAATAGCCTGCTCAACATCGGTAATTTCCTTCAGTTCGCTCTGGTCAATAATGTCCTGCACACGGCTAAGGTCAACGTTCCAAAAGGACACAATAGCAATCATTAAACCGCAGGCAAACACCAGCATAACATCCGCCAGATTAGAAAGCGCGCTCATCGGGTCGTATTCTTCGGCAAAGCTGTGGCGCTGCCGCAAACCTTTATTTCTCAGCATGGCCAAACCGCGCCTCCACAATATATTCCATAACAGCCTCCATCATTTGCAGTTGATCATCGTACCAGCCCTTGCGCACCTTACTGATAACACTGCACACCGCCGCACTTATAACACCGGCTACCGTTGTATCAAAAGCAACCCCCAGAGATTCCGCCAGGCTGGCAGTATCACCGTGGCCCAAAGCCACAATGCCCGGCCCCAGCGGTATAAGTGTGCCCAGCAAACCAAACATCGGGCCAAGCTTCATCACCATATCCGGCGCCAACAGAGTTTTCTGATAGCGCTGTTCTTCTTCTCCAAGCAGACGGGCGGCCAAAACCTCTAATTCGGTTCGGCCCAAATCGTAGCGGCCCAGCAGGGGCTGCAACAACTGCTTTTGCCTTTTAGCCAGCGTGCTTTGCTCTATTACCTGCGCGGCACCGGCATAACCGGCAGCGTGCAGTGCGTTTAACAACTGCGGAACATCCTTGCAGCGGCGGCGACGCTCCAGCCAATATTCTACCAGCACATCACCAACTTGCCATACACTTACCACAATTAACACAGCCAGTATAAGCAGCACGGGGTTAAGCAGCGCCTGACTGATTGTATGCAAAATTGTACTCAAACTAAAATCCATCACATTTCTCCTTAAAATTTTAAGCAATTTTCTTTGTCGATTTTACTCCGCATAAGTTTGAGTATAGCCTGTGCGGCAAAATTTGTCAATAATTTTTAATGATATTTTTACCGCCATTTTAAGCCATTTTGCATAAAACAGCGGTTTATCTGGGCTTTTGTTATTAAATTTTTTTGCGATTTTATCCGATTAAAATGCCGCAAGGTTAAAAAGCATCCGTGCCGTTGCCGGCCCGTTATAAAATTTTAAGCACAAAAAAAGCCTGCCGCAAAAACGACAGACTTTTGATATGGAGCTGGTGATGTGACTTGAACACACGACCTGCTGATTACGAATCAGCTGCTCTACCGGCTGAGCTACACCAGCAAGACGGCTTTTAGACAAAGCCGACTGTAATATTTTAGCATATATTTTGGCACACTGCAATAGTTTGCGCCAAATTTTTATTTTTTTGTGCGGCATACTGCGCCCTGCACCTACTCTGTTGCCACTGTGTTTGCAGAGCCTTCCAGCACCATTTCATCAAGGCCGCTGCCGGCCAGCACCATCGGGTAAACCATTTCTTCCTTGGGGATAATACATTCCACCAGTGTAAGGCGGTTTTCGGCCATAGCCGCTGCCAGCTTTTCTTCAATTTCTGCCAGGGTGGCAATGCAGTAATACGCCATATCGTAGGCTTCGGCAATTTTGGCAAAGTTGGGGTTACCCGCTAAATCTATGCCAAAATAGTTATCGTCCTCGTAGTATTTTTGCAACTGGCGCACCATACCCAAATTGCTGTTGTTAGATAATATCACCTTTATCGCCAAACCTTCGGCCTTGGCGGTAGCCAGCTCGTTCATCGTCATCTGAAAACTGCCGTCACCGGTAACGCAAACCACAGGTTCGCCGGGGGCTGCCAGCGCCGCGCCCACTGCCGACGGCAAGCCGTAGCCCATGGTACCCAGCCCGCCGGAGCTGATAAAGCCACGTTTGCGCGCCGAATGATAAAACTGCGCCGTTGCCATCTGGTGCTGGCCAACATCGGTGGTAACTATGGCCTTGCCGCGTGTAAGCCGGTTTAACCCGCGCATAACATCTCTAAATTGCAGTTTACCCCCCGCCGATTGATAAGCATCAGCCGTAAGCGGCCGCCAACTTTCGGTGCGTGCGCGCCATTCTTCGTGCGCGGTATCGGGCAAAATAGCCAACATATCGCTTAAAACCGCCGCAGCATCACCAACTATCGGCACATCGCTGCGCACATTTTTACCGATTTCCGCCGGGTCGGTATCAATATGAATAATAGTGGCATTGGGTGCAAATTTCTGCACATTAGAGGTCACACGATCATCAAAACGCGCACCAACAGCCAGCAGCACATCACATTCGGTAACAGCCAGGTTAGCCGCCGGCGCACCGTGTATGCCCAACATACCCAAATAATGCCCGTCACGGTAGGGGTAAGCGGCCTTGCCCATTAAGGTTACAGCTACCGGTGCATCCAGGCGGTGTGCCAACTGCTGCAAAAGTTCTTCTGCCCCGGAGCTTACCACGCCGCCGCCGGCATATATCAGCGGTTTTTTGGCAGCGGCCAGCACCTTGCAGGCATTTTGTATTTTTAAGCTGTGCCCCTTTACGGTTGGCTTGTAACCCGGCAGATTTATAACACCGGGTATTTTGGCGGTACATTCACGGTCACCCACGTTTTTCGGCAAGTCTATTAACACCGGGCCGGGGCGGCCGGTGGTAGCCAGATAAAACGCTTCTTTTATAACCTCGGGGATGTCGTTAACGTTGGTAACCAAATAGCTGTGCTTTACAATGGGGCGCGTAATGCCCGTAATATCAATCTCCTGAAAAGCGTCAGTACCAATCATAGTGCTGGCAACCTGCCCGGTTATGGCTATCACCGGGATAGAATCCATATAAGCCGTGGCCAAACCGGTAACCAAGTTGGTAGCACCGGGGCCGGAGGTTGCAATACACACACCTGCCCGCCCGCTGACACGGGCATAGCCGCTGGCCGCATGGGTAGCGCCCTGTTCGGTACGGGTAAGCACATTTTTAATTTTAGCCGATCTTCGCAGAGCATCGAACAAACCCAGCACTGCACCGCCCGGGTAACTAAACACTGTATCGCAGCCCTCAAGCTCTAAGCAGGCAATAACAGCTTCTGCACCGTTCATCATTACACCCCCTGTTCTTTCGGCTCTTTTTTAACCGGCTTATGTTCGCCGCGCACCATAGCAAGCTGGCCTGTGCGTTTAATCTCCTGTATACCAAAGGGCCTAAACGCCTCGATAATGGCATTAAGCTTGCTTATAGTGCCGGTAGCTTCTATAGTAAAATTTTTGCGGTTAATATCAACAATTTTTATGCGGAAGATTTCACACAGGTGCATAATTTCCAGCCTGTCCTCTTTGTTGGCCAAAACACGCAGCATCATCAGCTCGCGGTCTACATATTCATCGTTGGTAACATCGTTTATTTTTAAAACCTCAACAATTTTATGCAACTGCTTGGTAACCTGCTCAATAATACGGTCGTCACCTTCTACCACAATCGTCATAGATGATATACCGGTCGTTTCTGTCGGGCCAACCGTCAGGCTGTCTATGTTATAGCCGCGGCGACTGAACAACCCGGCCACGCGCACCAATACACCGGAATGATCCTGCACCAGCACATTTAAAATATGTTTCATAAGCCAAACCTCCGCATATTTTTACACCTTACACCAATTACAAGCCAACTACCTTACGGTTACCGCCCCGGTAGAAGCCGAGGTTACCCGGCCTGCATACTTGGCCAAATAGCCTTTGGTAATTTTGGGTGCCGGCTGTACCCAGTTTTTGCGGCGTTCTTCTAAAACAGCCGCCTCTACAGCCAGCTCCAGTGTACCTTTATTGATGTCGATTTTTATCAGGTCACCGTCCTGCACAAGGCCGATAAGCCCACCTTCGGCAGCCTCCGGCGATACGTGACCGATAGCAGCACCACGGGTTGCACCGGAAAATCTGCCGTCGGTGATAAGTGCCACACAGCTACCCAGACCCATACCCTGTATAGCCGATGTAGGCGTCAGCATTTCTCGCATACCGGGGCCGCCCTTGGGGCCTTCGTAGCGAATAACCACAACATCACCGGCCTTTATTTTGCCGCCGGTAATAGCCTCTACAGCCTCCTCCTCACCGTCGAAAACTCTGGCGGGGCCTTCATGCACCATCATTTCGGGCGCTACGGCAGCACGCTTTACTACCGAACCGTCAGGAGCCAGATTACCCTTTAATATCTTTAAGCCGCCCTTTTGGCTGTAGGCGTTTTCTCTGCTTCTGATAACGTCCTCATTCAGCACCTTGGCACCTTTAATATTTTCGGCCATAGTTTTGCCGGTAACCGTCATCACGGTGGTATCCAGCAATTCCATTTCTGCCAGACGATTCATCAGGGCGCGCATACCGCCGGCTGCCTGCAAATCTTCAATATGGTGTTCGCCGGCAGGGGCCAGCTTGCACAAATGCGGCACATACTCGCTTATCTCGTTTATCATATCCAAGTCCAGCTTTACACCGGCTTCGTGCGCAATGGCCGGCAGGTGCAGCACCGTGTTGGTAGAACACCCCATAGCCATATCGGCAATAAGCGCATTTTTAAACGCCGCCGCCGTCATAATATCGTGCGGACGAATATCCTGTTCTATAAGCTGCATAACCTGCATACCGGCCTGCTTGGCCAAACGTATACGCCCGGAATCTACAGCCGCTACCGTGCCGTTGCCGGCAAGGCCCATACCCAGCACCTCGGTAAGGCAGTTCATAGAATTTGCCGTAAACATACCGGAACAACTGCCGCAGGTGGGGCAGGCATTCTGTTCAATAGCCGTAAGCTCAGCTTCGTCAATTTTACCGGCAGCAAAAGCACCGCTGGCTTCAAAGTTAGAATTCAAGTCAAGCACCTTGCCGTTAAGCTTGCCGGCCAGCATAGGCCCGCCGCTGACAAAAATACAGGGTAAATCCAACCGCGCCGCCGCCATTAACATACCGGGCACAATTTTATCACAGTTGGGTATAAACACCAGCGCATCCAAAGCGTGCGCAAGGGCCATAGTTTCGGCACTGTCGGCAATAAGCTCGCGGCTGGCCAGAGAATACTTCATACCGATATGCCCCATAGCAATACCGTCACAAACAGCTATCGCCGGAAATTCCAACGGCGTGCCGCCGGCCAAACGTACACCGGCTTTTACCGCTTCGGCAATGCTGCGCAGGTGCATATGCCCCGGCACAACCTCGTTAAAAGAATTTACAATGCCTACCAGCGGGCGCTCTATCTCATCTTTGGTTAAACCCAGCGCATACAGCAGAGATCTCTGCGGAGAACGCATATAACCATCCTTCATCACACGGCTTTTCTGTTCCATAGTAAATCACTCCCGTTATAATGCTAAATATTTTTGCTCAGCCGGCCAAACCGACAGAATATTATTTTTATATGATAACACAATCAGGCGCCCAAAACCACTATGTATACAATATTTTTTAATTTTCTACATCATACTCAGCGGTTCCACATCAATTACCAGGTTAGCATCTTTAGGCAGGCGCACATCGCTTACCGCACGGCGGCAAACCTCTCGCAGCAGGGCCAAATTTTTGCCCTTTAAATATATTTGCAGCCGATACCGGTCTTTTATTTTAGCCTTGGGGCAGGGGCGCGGGCCAAACCATTTAACCTCGTCAGCCGCCGACATAGCCTCCACGGCACGGCGCATATTGTCTGCCAGCCTGCGGCCTGTCATCAGGGCCATATCCGGCGTTATGGCGCTTATAATCACCCGTATCATCGACGAAAACGGTGGATACCCTGCCAAACTGCGCCTTAACAGCTCTTTTTGGTAAAACGCCCTGTAATCACCCAGCGCTGCCGCGCGCAAAATATCATTGGTTGGCTGGTAAGTCTGAATAACAACCTCGCCCTTTTGGTGCCGCCCGGCACGCCCGGCCACCTGCACCGTAAGCTGAAACGCCCGCTCGCCGCTTTTATAATCCGGCATATTCAGTGCCTGGTCTGCTGCTACCACGCCTACCAACGTTAAATTAGGAAAATCCAACCCCTTGGCAATCATCTGCGTGCCCACCAAAATATCAATATCACCGGCCAGCATCGCCTTATATATCTGCTCTACACTGCCGCGCTTAGCCGCAACATCACGGTCCAGGCGGGCAATACGGGCTTCGGGCAACAGGCGCTGCACGGCTTCGGCAATTTTTTGGGTACCGGCGCCGAAAAACCTTATGGCCGTGCTACCGCACTTGGGGCAGGTTGTAGGCAGGCGCCGGGTTTGGCCGCAATAATGGCACTTTAAAATTTCGTCACCCAAATGGTAGGCCATAGCCACCGAACAATGCGGACATTCTACCACATAGCCGCACGCCCGGCACGACACAAAGGATTCGTAACCGCGGCGGTTTAAAAACAGCATACTTTGCCTGCCCTGCTGCCAGTTTTGCTTTAGCTTTTGTTGCAGCAGGCGGCTGAAAACGCTGTTGTTGGCGCTTTTAAACTCGCTGCTCATATCTACCACGGTTACAGCAGCCGGGCTTTGCCCGCCAATACGGTGCGGCATTTCCAGCAGCAGGTATTCGCCCCTGTCGGCCTTATAATAGCTCTCGACATCGGGGGTAGCGCTGCCAAAAACCAGCCCGGCACCCGTCAGTCGGCAGCGTTCTGCCGCCAGCGTGCGGGTATGAAACCTTGGGGCGTTTTCCTGCTTATATGATGACTCGTGTTCCTCGTCGATAATTATCAGCCCCAAATTTGGTGTGGGCGCAAATATAGCCGACCTTGCACCGATCACCAGATCGTAATGACCACCGGCAATACCCAGCCACGCCTGACGGCGTTCGGCCCCGGTAAGCCCGGAATGTAACACCGCCACACCACCGCCAAACCGCCGCTGAAACACCCGTACGGTCTGCGGGGTAAGGGCAATTTCCGGCACCAGAATTATTACCTGCTTGCCGCCGGCCCTAACCTGTTCGGCCAAGTGCAAATAAACCTCAGTCTTGCCGCTGCCCGTAACTCCGTGCAGCAGCACGGGCTTATTATCACCCGCCATATTTTGGTGTATGCGCTGCAAAACACGCTGCTGGTCTGTTGAAAGCTGCGGCCTTTGCGGCAGGGGACGCATATCCTCACCCTCCCAGCTTTCCTCCTCTACAATGGCAATAACGCCCTTTTCTGCCAGCGTTTTTAAAGTGGCCGGTGCAGCTTCGGCCTGCTGCATCAGTTCATCTGCCGGCATTTGCGGTGTTGCCTGCAAAATTTGCAGCACCTGCCGCTGTTTGGCACCCCTGGCGGCATAGCCCGGCTGCAACAGCTTAACCCTACGGCAGGTTTTGGCGCGCGGCATTTTGCCGGTAAGCATCATACCGCTGGGCAGCATAGCTTGCAGCATACTTGCCCGGCTGGTTAAATAATAATCGGCGGCAAACTGAGAAAGCGCCAGCAGATCGGCCCCAAACAGGGGCTTAGGATCTATCAGACGCTTAATTTCCTTTAATTTTTCCGACGGCACATCGGCAGTGGCGGTAAGCTCTACCACCACTGCTTCCAGACAATTTTTGCCAAATTCCACTTCTACAAGCTGACCGGGCTTTACGTCCAGCCCGGCCGGCACCAGATAATAAAAAATAGAATTAAGCGCCGCCGTTTTTTTATTGATTATTACCCCGGCCAGCATAATTACAGCGCCAACCGATACACAGCCTCGGCATCCTGCGGAGTTAGCTTTTTAAACTGACCAACGGTGGTGTTGCCCAAAGCATAGGTCAGCTCTACCAGCCCGGCAATGCCCTCCTCCGGTACATCAAGCTGTGTAAGGCGCGTAGGCATACCTATAGAACGCAAAAATTCTTCGTAAGCGGCAATACCTGCCAGCGCCATTTGCTTTTTATCATCCGATTGCTCTACGCCCCACAGCACATTGGCAATGCGGGCAAAGCGGTCTACATCTTCATCTACAACATACTTCATCCACGCCGGGAATATAGCCGCCAGCGCTGCACCGTGGGCAGCATCGTACACTGCCGATACCCCGTGCGCCAAAGCGTGGCTGCCCCAGTCCTGCACACGGCCCACACCGCAAATATTGTTGTGCGCCAGCATACCGGCCCACATCAGTGCCGCCTGTGCTTCGTAATCCTCACGGTCAATTATCACGCGCAGGGCAACGTCTTTAATAGCCAGCAGCAAACCCTCACACATATGGTCGGTAACGGCGTTTTCGGTGGTTTTGGTAAAATAACGTTCAAAAATATGCGCCATCATATCCGATATCCCGCAGGCACTTTGATAAGCGCTGAGCGTAAAGGTAAGCTCGGGGTCTAATATGGCAAAGCGCGGACGCAGACATTCTGCTGCTGCACCCTTTTTAACGTTGGTTTCCACATCGGTAATAACCGTATTGGGCGAACCTTCGCTGCCTGCCGCCGGAATCGTCAGCACCACACCAATGGGCAGAGCTTCTTTAATTTTGGCAGTGCCGCGGTAAAAGTCCAAAAAATCACCGTCATATTTTAAGCCGGCAGCCAGTGCCTTAGCGGTATCTATAACCGAACCGCCGCCTACAGCCAGCAAAAAGTCTACGCCTTCTTCGCGCGCACCGTCTATAACGTTATACACAAAGGTGCTTATGGGGTTGGGCTGAATACCGCCGGCCACAATAAAATCTACCCCGGCCTCGTTCAGAGAGTTTAAAACAGCCTCCAGCGAGCCGTTGTTTATTACCGAACCGCCGCCGTACAGCACCAGTGCCTTTTTAACGCCCAGCTCGGCTACATAACGGCCGGCATTGTGGTGGGTTTTGCGGCCAAAAACAAATTTGGTAGGGCTTTGAAAAGTAAAGTTATCCATAAAAATTCCTCCGTGTTGTTTATTTTTATTGATATACGCTTAATAGTCAACATACATATTGCGGTACAGCGGGCTTTTAAGCCACCGATAAACTATTGCCGCACCCTCGCCGCGCGTCATATTGCGGGCCGGGGCAAAGCTTTGTTCACTTACACCGCGCATAATGCCGTTTTGATACAGCTTGCATACCGCCGCTTGCGCCCAGCCATAGTTGGCCATATCGGTATACGGCATACCCGACGAGGCATCTGTGCTGCCCAAAACCCGGCTTAGCATAACCGCAGCCTCGGCCCGTGTTACCAGCGCATCGGGCTTAAAGGTCTGGTCGGCATACCCACTGATAAAGCCTCTTGCCGTGGCCTTAACAATTTCGGCATAAGCCCAGTGGTTTTGCGCCACATCAGTATAAATTACCGGCCACAACTGCTTGGCATCTACCGGGGCAACCCTATCCAGCACACGATTTAACATAGCCGCCAGCTCGGCCCGCGTAAGGCTTTTGTTTACACCAAAATTGTTGGCGCTAATGCCGCTTACCAACGGCGGCTGCTGATAATACAGCCCCAGCACACTTTCTGCCGCCCAGTGGTTTACAATATCCCCAAACGGCGATATCAGCGAATACAGGGCAAGCTCCGAATTATAAGAAATTAGCGGTGCCGCGCCCTGATAATCGTAGCTTATACGGTTGTTATCCGGCAAAAAATCACCGGTATAAACCAAACGGTTGGCGCCTGTTATCTGGGCAAAGCGGCTCCAGTCTACCACATTGCCGCCTTCACCGTCTGCCAGATAAGAAAACGTTGGGTCGGCCACCAGCCAGCCAACATCATTGATATAAAACATTACCCAGCTATGGCGCAGCTTGTCGGCATTTATGTGGCCGCTGGCCGATACATAGCTGCTGTCAGTCTGAGCTTCTCGGCTGTAAAGATAACCGTTTACCACACGCGCCGGTATACCTTCGGCCCGCAGCAAAGCCGCATACAGGTTGGCATAATCTTCACAGTTGCCGGCCTTGCGGTAATACGCCGCCACCGCCGAATGACTGTCGCGCTCGGTGTTATCGTAAGTCATATAGCTGTTTACCGCCGCAAACAACAGGCGTGCCTTTAAATAGGGGTTAGACGTACTGTCGGTATTATCGGCCGCAAACTTGCGTATAACCGCCGAATCACAGTTAATATCGGCGGTAGCCTGCACATACGCCGCCAAATGCGCCGGTGCTTCGGCCGCCCCCATATTAGAAACATCATAGGCTATGCAATAGTTGCGCACCGCCACACGCTGCACCAAATTAAGTGTTTCGCCGGACTTTAACTCGCTAACGGTATAATGCCCCACCCGGCGGCCATCGGCATCTACCGTAATTTCCGTCGGCGCCGGAGAAAATTCTTCACCCAGCACCTCCTGCCAGTCTACACCGTCAACACTGGCCAGAGGAACTTCCAGGTTTATGTTATAAATAGGCCGGGCACTGCGATTTTCCAGCTTTACGGTATTTATTATGGTATACACCTGCGCCCCGCTTTTAGCAGCTTCGGCACGGGCTACACCGGGCAACAGCAGCAGGCAGGCACCAACCAGACAAACGGCCAATGCCAGCCACCTTGCCCATAGCTTTTGCTTTACACACATTTACATTCTCCTTATCACAAAGATACACTAAAAAAATCCTACACATTATAATGTATTGTAACATATTTTAAGCCAAAGTTCAATATATTGCAGCATATAGCTGCCGCCGGACACAGCCTGCCGCCAAAACCTGCCAATTATTTTTGCTGCTGCTGTTTTTGGGCTGGATTTTACCGCCGCAATATGCTAATATAATAAGATAACAACTAACATATATACCGTTGAGAGGATGCATTACTATGAGCAGAAAAAATAAAAACAAACGTATGCGCCAGGCAGCTAACCCTAAAGCACAGCCTAAGGAAACTGTTTTTACCATTATACGTGACCTTATTAAAGACCCCGTTGATAAAAAGCGCACCCGCAGCTTTAGTAAATTTTTGGGCTATGTATGCCTTGGTATGGCAGTTTGCCTGCTGTTTTATATTACCGGGCATTATATGTAATTTTGTGATTTTGTAAAGGAGCAGCAACAATGCCGATAAAAATTCCCAACAACCTGCCGGCGCGCACAATATTAGAAGATGAGCATATATTTGTGATGACCGAAACCCGCGCCCTATCGCAGGATATTCGTCCGCTGAAGATTGGGCTGGTTAACCTTATGCCCACCAAAATTGCCACCGAAACGCAAATTTTGCGCTGTTTGGCCAACACCCCCCTACAGATAGAAGTAGACCTTATACATACACAAAGCTACACCGCCAAAAACACGTCCGAAGAACATCTTTCGGCATTTTACCGCACGGTGGATGACGTTTTGGACGAAAACTTTGACGGCGTTATTATTACCGGTGCCCCGGTAGAAAATATGGCCTTTGAAGAAGTTGAATACTGGGACGAGCTGTGCCGCATAATGGAATGGAGCAAAACCCACGCCCACAGCACTATGCACATATGCTGGGCTTCTCAGGCGGGGCTTTATTACCACTACGGCATACCCAAGCGTCAGCTTGCACAAAAGCTTAGCGGCGTTTATATGCACAAAATGTTAAACCCCAAGGCAAGGCTCTTCCGCGGGTTTGATGAGCTTTACCCGGCTCCGCACTCCCGTCACACCGAATCTGATGCCGAAGCTATTGCCAGAGAACCAAGGCTGCGCGTTTTGTCGGTTTCTCCCGAAGCCGGCATACACATCGTCAGTGATTTAGACAGCCGTCAGTTTTTTGTCAGCGGTCATTCCGAATACGACCTTATGACCCTGCGTGACGAATATCTGCGCGACATTGGCAGGGGTATGCAGGTGCCGATACCGCAAAATTACTTCCCTGACGATGACCCGGAGCAAAAGCCGATAAATCATTGGCGGGCGCACGGCCAGCTATTGTTTACCAACTGGCTTAACTACTATGTTTACCAAACCACCCCTTACGACCTGCAAAATCTGTAAAAAAGCAACAGCGGCTTACCCCTATGGGCAGGCCGCTGCTATTTTTTTTGCTGTTTTAAAATTTTGTTGTAAAATGCCGCCAAATGCTTTAGGGCGTACTTGTTTGCCGAAAATTCCTGCGGCATAGCGTTGTAGGCATCTATGTGCTGGCTTACCAAATCCTGTTTAAGCGGTTCATCATTGGGTATAAACGCCAGCAAACGCGCCTGTGCCTCTACTGGTGCCAACTGCCGCCCCAGCCATTTAAGGTAAGCTTCGGCGCCATAGCGATACCGCCTGAAGTGCAGCCAATGGCCGTATTCGTGCAAAATAACAAAGGCCGCAAACATCAGCTCGTAGTTATTGATATCCAGCGCTACCAGATCATTGGTCATACGCATATAGGCAAGTGTGCTTATATAATTATGCTGCTGCTCCAACAGATAAAAATCGCTGGCATAAACGTCCGGCAGGTAAATACCGGGTTTTTGGGCGGCAAAACCGCCTGTGGCCAAAATATCCTGCCGGGCAGGCAAAGCATCAGCAGCAAACACGCAGCAGGCCGGGCAATAAACCTCGGCAGCATCCGTAAAATAAAAAGGCGCACGCCGCCCAAGGCCGCTAAGCTCCACCATATCCGTCAAACGCAACGTATGCACCCCCTTACAGCCGTTTAGCTATATTTTATCACAAGGCGCAGCTTATGGCAATGAAGCTTTATGCCGGTATATTAAGGCAATACAGCAGCACCATAATATAAAAGCAAATACTGCCGGCCAACACAAACAAATGCCAGATAAAATGAGCAAAGCGTTTATCTTCTCGGCGGTAAAAATACACACCCACCGTATAAAACAGCCCACCGGCCACCGCCAGCGCAAAACCCTTTAGCGGCAGCACCTTTAGCAGCGGTATAATTGCCACCATTACCGACCAGCCCGACAGCAGGTACAGCACCAGCGAAAACTTATGGAATTTTTTGACACTTACGGCATTAAGCACAATACCCACCAGCGCCACCGCCGCGTTAACACCAAACAACACCCAGCCCTGCCAGCCGCGTATAAGCCCCAGACTAACCGGTATATAGGTGCCCAATATCAGCACAAAAATAGAACAATGGTCAAACACCTGCAAAACACGCTTGCCGCTTTTGTTAGTTATGGCGTGGTACAGTGTAGAAAACAAATACAGCAATATCATACTGGCGCCATACAGAGAAGCACAAACCACGCTCATAGCATCGCCGTAAACGGCGGCGTGTACCACCAGCACCGGCAGGCCCGCAATAGCCAGCAGTGCCCCCAGCCCGTGCGATATTGCATTGGCAATTTCTTCCTGCAAGCTTTGACGGTTAAAATTTGCTACATCATTTTGCGTACCCGGCATATAAAAAAACCACCTTTCCAAACTATATCGTAACTATCATACTTAACTATCTTATCTTGTAAACTTATAAACCAACTGTTGCCTGCGGCTTAACCTATGGCCGCCATTCATAACGTAGTTTTAAAAACTAGATAACATCATTTGCAATATTATATGTCATATGATACCACATTAAATACGTTTTGTATAGCCCTTTTGGCCAAAAAGTTTACGCCATTTTTGCAGAATTTTGGCTGGTTAAGCTAACAATTTTGGTGCAGACTAAGCTTTGCCGGCCGGTTACAAGGTTAAACAAATTTAAACAAATACCACTACGGAGGCTTATTATGCACAAAAACAGCAAAACAAACAGCACAGCGGCAGCACCTGCCATTTTAAATGCCGAAGATATGACCAGATTAGAGCGTTTGCAGGATCAGTTTTGTGCCGATTGCGGCAAGGATATGATTTTGGTTGCCTACAAGCGCTAACCCCCAAATAAAAAAGACGGCTTTGGTAAGGCCGTCTTTTTTATTGCGCCAAGCTGTTCCAATAGGCAAGCAGGCGGTTCCAGGTGTTGCGGTCAAGGCTGGTGCCATCGCCGGGCAGGGCAGCCAACTGCCTAAATTGCTGCACGGCACCGGCTGTTTGTTCGTCGTAAACACCGGTAGGCAAAACCTGCGGCATATTATCAAAGCTTTGCGCCAAATCATTAAGCACCGCCTGCAACACCGGCACTATCCGGTTATTGCGCTCACCCGGCAGCACCGGCACAGTATCACCCGGCGCCAAGGCCAGGTTAAATTCGCCGCCACCTACTGCCAGGCTTTCTAACCCCTGCCACACCTCAATTATCATATCCCACGTAGCCAAATCTATACGGCCATGTGTCGGCAGGTTAAATTCCTGCTGAAAAGCCTGCACCGCCGCCACGGTTTCTCCTCCAAAATAACCGTTTACAAACGGCCGGGGTATGGCGGGGTAAAAATTACCGATAAACCGTAAATAACTTTGCATTGCAGCTATCGGCCTAAACCACAGCGGCCACGCCGCCGCATCACATATGTGCAGTTTCATACACCGCCCCCCTGTTCGTCATCGCTCATACCCTGCGTAAGCGGATACCCCGGATACTGCGGCACATCGGGGTTTTGCCGCCTTAAAGTAGATTCGTACACTGCCAGCAGGGTGTTCCAGGTTTGCTCACCCACCAGCCCGTCTGCCGCCAAACCAAACAACCGTTGAAAAGCCTGCACCGCCGCCGCTGTCTGCACACCAAACACACCGTCGGCTGTAACCTCCGGCACATCGGTATAAACCACAGCAACCGCCGCCAGATACTGCTGCAACAGCTCTACCCTTTCGCCGGTACTGCCGCGGCTAAGCAGCACGCCGTTATACGGTTCTATAGGCAGGGCGCTTAGCAGGCTGGGCAAAATAAAGGTTATGCCCCTAAACTGGTCATATATCAAGTCCCACGTGTTTTTATCTACCACGCCGGTAACGGGCAGGCCATTGCTCTGCTGAAGCTGCCGTACCGCCTGTTCGGTAGTTTCGTCGTAAACACCGGTTTGGGCAACCTGCACAAAGCTGCTGTTAAACAGCCCAATTACCGACAAAAAATATTGCAGCAGACCAATACCGGTGCCGCTGTATCCGAGGCCGATATTTTCCGGCAGCACCCGGGTAGCCTCGCTGTATTCCACACCTTCGCTCTCCAGCTCCGACAAACGACGCACCACCGTATAAATGTAGCTTAGCTGATACCACGTTGCCTCGTCTATAATGCCGGTAGTCTGCAAACCAAAGATGCTTTGAAACCGCCTTACTGCCGCCAAAGTTATAAGGTTAAAATCGCCCACCGCCGGTGATATTTTGGGAATAAGCGGATAGTTATCGGCCACACTGTTAAGCTGATACTGGGCAATAAGCACGTTGTTGTTATAATCGCCGTAATCCAGCGGCGACCCCGGATAACTGGGCGTATAGCTTTGCACCGGTGCCGTTGCCAGCTCAATATCTTCTCCGTAATAATAGCGCAAAATTTCCAAACTGTTCATCCCCCGTTCGGCCAGGCTTACCGACCCCCACTGGCTTAAACCGTCACACCGGGTTTGCCTGCCGTCACAATAAGCCGCCGGGTATGGCTCCACCAGCCCAATGCGACGTATATAGGTGGTAAAAAGCTCATCCACCAGCGCCGATACCGTATCAAAAATGTTGCGCTCATAAATAAAAGCGTGGTCATACTGCGTGGTAGCCGTAATATCAAAATTATACCCCTGACTGCGATACCATTCGGTGTAAATTCGGTTCATAGTAAAAGATATTTGCGCCAAAATATTAGCCCTAAGGGCTGCCTCCGGCCAGGTTGGATATACCTCGCTGCTGGCCACGTTTTTTATATAATCCCAAAACGATACCGTAACATTTTGCGCCGATGTATCGGCCGGGTAACCCAAATGCACCACAATAACCTCCGGCACATAGGGTGCTGCTAAAACCATTGTCTAACCCCCTTTTTAAGCGTTTTAACGCTGCTTGCCGCCTTTACGCCGGCGTTTGCATATTGATGATCAAGTCGCTTAGCACACCGGGAAAAATCTGCACCGGCAGCTTATCACGGGTTACAAAATTAGCCGCCACAATACGCACATAAAACATATTGTATGGGTTTAGCTCGCCCGGATTAAGCGAATTTGCCGCCAACGGTGCCGGCAGAGAAATTCTATCGGTAAGGCCGTTGGCGTTGGTAACCAACACAGCCAGCAGGTCATTGGCACCTTCGGCAGCGGCCGAAAAAACACTTACCGTTGCATTTGGCACCGGCAGCGCCCTTAATGCCGCCGCCACACTTATCTGCAAATACCCCACCGAACCCACCGGCTGAGAATTTTGGCTGCCCGGCTGTTCGGCTTCATACACGTTATTCAAGTTAGCTTTGCCCCCTTGGTTTTTGCTATGTCTGTATGCAGCATATGCCGCCGCAGCGCCGTTTATGTTTGCCCCACAAAAAAAGTGAGCCCGACAAACGCCGGACTCACTGGCCAAACAAATGTATTTAATTAATCGATAGGATATACCCAGCCGTACTTATCTTCTTCGGTGCCCCACTGTATACCGGTCAGATAATCATACAGCTTCTGGGTAAGCTCGCCGGTTTTAAAGTCGTTAATGGTAACAACCTTATCCTTGTATTTAAGCTCGCCCACCGGAGAGATAACCGCTGCTGTGCCGGTGCCGAAAATCTCCTCCAGCTTGCCATCATCGGCTGCCTGCATAATTTCGTCAATAGAAAGCAAACGTTCGCTGGCCTTATAGCCCCAGTCACGCAAAATATGCAAAATAGAATCGCGGGTAATGCCGGGCAAAACCGAACCTTCACAGGGGGCGGTAATTATCTCGCCGTCTATTTTAAACATAATGTTCATAGCGCCAACTTCTTCTACATACTTGCGGTGAACACCGTCTAACCACAAAACCTGAGAATATCCCTGTTCTTCGGCCTGCTTTTGTGCCAAAATAGAACCGGCATAGTTGCCGCCGCACTTGGTATAACCGGTGCCACCCACAACCGCACGCACCATTTTATCCTCTACCATAATTTTTACGGGGTTAACACCTTCGGCATAATAGCTGCCGGAGGGCGAAAGCACTACCATAAACTTGTAGGTTTTAGCCGGGTGAACACCCATACCACATTCGGTAGCAAACACAAACGGACGAATATACAGCGAGGTTTCGGCCAAATGCGGCACCCAATCCTGCTCGTATTTTACAAATTCCTTAATGTAGTAAACATAATCATCTTCGGGGATTTCCGGTATGCACAGGCGCTTGTTAGAATTATTGTGGCGCTTGGCGTTCATATACGGGCGGAAAAGCGTAATTTTACCGTCGGCGTGGCGATAAGCCTTCATACCCTCAAAGGTTTCCTGTGCATAGTGAAAAACCATCATCGTCGGCTCCACCGGTATAGGGCCATAAGGTACAATGCGCGGGTCGTGCCAGCCAATGCCCTCGGTGTAATCCATCACAAACATATGGTCGGTAAAATAACGGCCAAAGCCCAGCTTACTGTCTTCCGGCTTGGTTTGCGGGTTAGGGTTGGGTACAATTTTAATTTCCTGCATTCAAATCACTCCATTTTAAAATAAAAATTTAAATATATATAAAATTAAATTTATTTAGCAAAATTACAGTTCGGCAGCCAAAATATCACCGGCAGCAAACAAATCCACCTCGGTCTGTGCCTCGGCATCAGGCAGGGGCGGCAGGTCGGCAAGGCTTGCCAGCCCAAAGGCCGCCAAAAATTCTCGCGTGGTGCCGTATAATATCGGGCGGCCGGGGCCTTCCTGTCGGCCAACCTCTTTCACCAGCGATTTTTCCATCAGCTTGGTAAGCACTGCATCCGATTTTACCTGACGAATACTGTCAATTTCCAGGCGGGTAACCGGCTGACGATAAGCCACAATAGCCAAGGTTTCCAGCGCCGCCTTAGATAGCTGCTGAGTACGCGGGTTATACAGCTTTTCTATATACGGTGCCAAGTTTTTGGGTGTTAAAAACTGCCAACCGCCGGCAATTTCCACAAGCTTAAAGCCACGGTCAGCATATTCGGTTTGCAGTTCACGCAGCAGCTCGCTGCACAGGCGGGTATCGCAGGCGGCAATGTCGCTTAAACGCTTTAGCGGCACCGGCTCCCAGGCAACAAACAGCAGAGCTTCTAACAAATTTTTTATTTCTTCACGTGTTAAAGCTTCTGCCATCGGTTTACCCCCTGCCTTAAAATTTTATATTACACTATCAGTTTATACTATCAGTTCTGCCGCCGCCAAATTGCACGGCATAACGTAAATATCCTCATCATAATCTGTCTGCCGTATTTTTACCGCCGACACCTTAGCCAGCTCTAACAGCGCCAAAAAGCCCACTATCACCTGCTGTCTGCTTTTGGCAACATCGAACAATGCCGCAAAGTATATACCCTGCGGTGCGGCTTTTAATTTGGCCAGCAGGCGTTCGGTCATTATGCCAATGCTTACGGTTTCGCGGTGAATGGTGTGTATCTGTTCGGCCTGTTTGGCACGCTGCCACACCGGCGCAAAGGCTGCCAGCAAATCATCCAGCGTTTTACCGGCCAGCGGGTTTTGTTCGGCAAACATACCCTGATACATTGATATATCGTTGGGGCGGGCAAACTGCTGCTGCCGCGCGGCGTAATACTGCTCTAATTCCCGGGCAGCTTCTTTAATACGCTTATATTCCAGCAAATCCTGCACCAGCTTTAAGCGTGGGTCATAATCTTCGCCCTCGTCCAAAAGCTCCGGCGGCGGTTTAGGCAGCAGCATACGCGCCTTTATCGACAGCAACGTAGCCGCCATCACCAAAAATTCGCTGGCAATCTCCAAATCAAGCGCCTCCATCTGCGCCAGATAATCGAGATACTGCGCAGTAATGTCCGCTATCGGAATGTCGTAAATATCCACCTCGTTTTTTTGTATCAGGTGCAGCAACAGGTCAAAAGGCCCGTCAAACACCGGCAGATGAATTTGATACGCCATTACTTTAAGCCCATAGCGTCACGCGCCATAGCCAAAGTTTCGGCAGCGCGAGCCGTTGCTTTTTTCTGCCCCTCAGCCAAAATATCTTCCACCAGATGCGGCTTGGCGGCAAAATATTCGCGGCGCTCTCTTATCGGCGCCATATATTCATTAAGCTTGGCAGTAAGGCGCTTTTTGCAGGCTACACAGCCAATGCAGCCGGCCTTGCAATCAGCGCAAATACCTTCGGCTTCTTCCTCGTTATAAAATTTGTGATATTTATAAACGTTACAAATATCCGGGTGTCCGGGGTCATCCTTGCGGATACGGGCCGGGTCGGTAACCATTTGACGTACTGCACCGGCAATTTCCGTCTCGTCGGCACCCAGGGTGATGTAGTTGTTGTAGCTTTTGCTCATTTTTCGGCCGTCTAAACCGGGCAGCAGCTTTACCTTAGCCATTAAAGCCTGCGGTTCGGGGAAAACGTCCGTCCGGTAAATATGGTTAAACCGGCGTGCTAATTCCCGACAAAATTCAATGTGCGGCAACTGGTCTTCTCCTACCGGCACCCCACAAGAACGGTACAGCAAAATATCGGCAGCCATAAGCAGCGGATACCCCAAAAAGCCGTAGGTGGTAATATCGCGGCCACCCTTGGCAAACTGCGCCACCTGATCTTTGTAGGTAGGCACACGCTCTAACCACGAAAGCGGCGTAAGCATCGAAAATATCAGGTGCATTTCGGCGTGTTCTCTAACCTGCGACTGTACAAAAATTGCGGCTTTTTCCGGGTCTATACCGGCAGCCAGCCAATCCAGAGCCAAATCATTTATATGCTGTTTAATTTCGGCACTTTTATCAAAACCGGTAGTAAGTGCGTGGTAATCGGCAATAAAAAAGTACGCATCGTAATCATTTTGCAGCTTCACCCAATTTTCCAGCACACTGTAATGCCCCAAATGCAGGCGGCCAGTGGGGCGCATACCGCTTAAAATAGTTTTGTTATCGTTACCCAAAACAATCATTCCTCACATTGTTATATTAAATTAAATTATGTTAAATATGCTAAAATACAATCAAATTAACAAAGTATTCCAGCCAACCTACCAGGGGCTGCATAAATTTATTGACAAAGCCGGTGGTGGCAAACAAAATAAGCAGCAGGGTAAACAACTGCGTGTTGCTGTAAAGCAGGTCGGCAATATCATCGGGCACAATAGCGGCCACAACCTTAGAGCCGTCAAGCGGCGGGATAGGCAAAATATTAAAAGCCGCAAAGCACAGGTTATACATCATAAGCATATAAAAAAACGTGTAAAAATAAGGGTTGTTGGGTATAGCTCCGCTGGCAATCAGCTTCATACCGTAGGCCGAGCCAATGGCCAACAGCATATTGGAAAGCGGCCCGGCAATGGCAACCAACGCCATACCGATACGTTCGTTAACGCGGAACTTGGTGGGGTTTACCTGCACCGGCTTGGCCCAACCAAACTTAAAAAAGAACAACATTAAAGTGCCGACAGGGTCTAAGTGGCGCAGGGGGTTAGGAGAAAGCCTGCCCTGCAAACGCGGCGTATCGTCTCCCAAGGCCGTAGCGGTTAAACCGTGGCAAAATTCGTGAAAGGTAAGCGCAATAAGCAGTGCCGGCACCGAAAACGCTACCTCCAGCCAGTTGATCGAATTCAGCAAATCATACATAACATTTTTTACCTCACATTATTTTATTTTGGTTCTATATCTATTCTATTTTACATACTTTTTTCCTTTATTTCAACACTAAATTTGCCTAAATTTTTTAACCGCCCTACTTTTGCGGACATATTTACCCGGCAGTGCGGATTTTGCAGCAGTTTTTTAGTTTGTTAAGAAATTTTCAATCAAGGCCGGATAGACGATTATCTGACCCCACCAACCGCCCTATATACGCCGTGCGGCGCGGCTTTTTTGCAAAGGGTTACCCACCCAAAGTCGAGGAATTGCAAGAGTGGTACAGATACGCGAAGTCAGTTGACGAGTCGCCGGAGGCGTACTTAATATACGCCGACAAGCGAGGAGACTGACGACAAAGTAGATGTGCCGCTATTGGACTTCCGGTTGAAAAAGCCGCGCTAAAGTGGGTTCTATCTATTCCCGCCCACCGCCCTATATACGTCGTGCGGCGCGGCTTTTTTGCAAAGCTTGATAAAGACCTTTGTTAGAATGCCAGAAGGGCAAATGTGCGCCAGATGCAAGGAGTGATTGTATTTTATCGAGCAAGCTGCACTGATAGTGCGCGTCGCGAGAAAAATGCAAGCACGACACCGCAGATGGGGTGCAGTTGTCCCTTCTGGAGATGAGACGACAGAGGCGTACTTAATGTACGCCGACAAGCGAAAAATTATATGACACAGCAGATGAGGTGCTATTGCTGGTTACCCACCCAAAGTCGAGGAATTGCAAGAGTGGTACAGATACGCGAAGTCAGTTGACGAGTCGCCGGAGGCGTACTTAATATACGCCGACAAGCGAGGAGACTGACGACAAAGTAGATGTGCCGCTATTGGACTTCCGGTTGAAAAAGCCGCGCTAAAGTGGGTTCTATCTATTCCCGCCCACCGCCCTATATACGTCGTGCGGCGCGGCTTTTTTGCAAAGCTTGATAAAGACCTTTGTTAGAATGCCAGAAGGGCAAATGTGCGCCAGATGCAAGGAGTGATTGTATTTTATCGAGCAAG
>CAZMTO010000018.1:0-31650 GCA_964569265.1 uncultured Peptococcaceae bacterium
TAGCGGCACATCTACTTTGTCATATAATTTCAATCAAGGCTGCCTGCCAAGGTATATAGGGCGGTGGCATATATTGCGGCACATAAATCAGCTACTTAAAAAAACTATAAATAAACCGATTTTTTAAAGGGGGATGATGTTACAATGAGCAAAACGGAATGTTTGGCAATGCTGTTGGCAGGTGGGCAGGGCAGCCGCTTAGGGGCGCTTACCCAAAAAATAGCCAAGCCGGCGGTAGCCTTTGGCGGCAAATACAGGATTATTGATTTTAGCCTTAGCAACTGCGTAAACTCCGGCATTACCACAGTGGGAGTATTAACGCAGTATCGGCCGCTTATGCTTAATTCTTACATTGGTACCGGTGCCCCGTGGGACTTAGACGAGGCCAACGGTGGGGTTTTTGTGCTGCCGCCCTACGCTACGCAAAGCGGTGCAGAATGGTATAACGGCACAGCCGACGCCGTATACAAAAATATGGACTTTATTGAAAGCTTTGCGCCGGAATATGTGCTTATTTTATCCGGTGACCACCTTTACAAAATGGATTACACCCAAATGCTTGATTTTCACAAAAAAAGCGGTGCAGAGCTTACGGTTTCGGTTATTGATGTGCCGATAGAGGATGCTAACCGGTTTGGCATTATCACGGCCGATGCCGACGGCAAAATTATTAAGTTTACCGAAAAACCTGCCGAGCCGGACAGTACGTTGGCTTCTATGGGCATTTACATTTTTAGCTGGCCGGTACTAAAGGCCGCCCTGTTGGCTGATACTGATTTAGCGGCTTCCGATCACGATTTTGGCAAAAATGTTATACCTATGCTGCTGGGGCAGGGCAAAAGCCTTTATGCCTACCGCTTTACCGGCTACTGGGAAGATGTCGGGACGATAGAAAGCTATTACCACACCAATATGGAGCTTTTAAAAGATGACAGCCGCTTTGATTTGTTTGACGGTGACTGGCGTATCTTCAGCAATTCTAACATTTATCCGCCGCATTATGTCGGTGAGCGTGCTGTTATCGAAAATTCGCTTATCTGCAACGGCAGTACCATCTTAGGAGAGGTACATAACTCTATTATCAGCCCCGAGGTTTTTGTCGGAGAGGGTGCCAAGGTGGTTGATTCGATTTTGCTGCCCGGCGCTTATGTAGAAAGTGGCGCGCGTGTTATGCGGGCTATTTTGGGCGAAGGTGCCAAGGTGGATATGAACGCCTATTTTGGCAGTATGGACGAAAACGAGCCGATAAAGGTGGCGGCTGACGGTGAGCATATTATGGACGATTTATGGAGCAAGGGGTGGTAATATGGCAGCAAAAATTTTAGGCTTAATATCCTGCAATTACAATAACCAAAACTTTGGCAGCCTTACCGATAAGCGCGGTTTGGCAGCCCTGCCCTTTGGTGGGCGCTACCGTTTGTTAGATTTTCCGCTTTCCAATATGGTAAACGCCGGTATCCGCACCATTGGCATAATAACGCCATACCCATACCGTGCTATAATGGATCATATCGGCAACGGCAAAGAATGGTCGCTTGACCGCAAAAACGGCGGTATGTTTATTTTGCCCGGCTCTATTTATGGGCTTAACAACCAACATTCTACCTTTTTGCTGCGTGATATTATATTAAACCGCGCCTATTTAGACCGCAGCCGCGATGATTATGTGCTGGTTTCGGGCAGCCATAAGCTGTTTAAGCTGGATATGCGCCCTATGATAGAGCAGCACATTGCCGAAGGCCGCGATGTTACCCTGCTGTATAAGCAGATAGACGATGCGCAGGATCATACCGGCACTTATCTTTCGGTGGCGGCTGACGAAAATAAGGTTAGCGGCCTTTGCTGTGAGGCAGCCAGCCGCGCCAACTGCTTTATGGACTGTTTTATTATTAACCGCGGTCTGCTGCTTAAATTTATTGATTGGTATAAGGCGCTGGGTTATATTGACCTTATGGATATTATTGCCGAAAATTTAGCCAGCCTTAATGTGGGGGCCTATGCCTACAACGGTTATTTGGGGCAGGTAGATAATATCCGCGATTATATGAAGTGTTCTTTAGATTTGCTTTCTTATAAAGTGCGGCAGGAGCTTTTTGGCGGTGCCGAACAGATTTATACCAAGGTGCAGGATAACCCACCGGCGCGCTACGGTGCCCGGGCGGCGGTAAAAAATTCTCTGGTGCCCACCGGCTGTATTATTAACGGCACCGTGCAGGACAGTATAATCTTCCGCGGGGTAAAAGTGGGCGAGGGTGCGGTTATTAAAAACTGTGTAATTATGCAAAAAACGGTGGTGCAGCCGGGTGCGTATCTGGAAAACGTTATCTGTGACAAATATGTTACGGTTGGTGCCGGTAACAAGCTTTCCGGCACGGCGGCACGCCCGCTGGTAATACCCAAGGGCAGCGAGGTTTAATATGTGTAGTGCAGCAGAACATAACAGCGGGCAGATGCGCGTGCTGTTTGCCGGCTTTGAAGCAGCACCCTTTGCCAAAAGCGGCGGCCTTGGAGAAGTAGCAGGCAGCTTGCCGGGGGCGCTTAAAGCGGTTGGTGTAGATGCCCGCCTGATAATGCCCAAATTGCCCACTATGCCGGCTGATTTGGCGGCGCGGCTGGAGCATATTGCCGATTTTACCCTGCCGCTTAGCTGGCGCAACCAGTATTGCGGGGTAGAAAAGCTTATCTATAACGGGCAAACGGTTTATTTTATTGATAACGAATACTATTTTTTGCGCCCAAACCTGTATGGTTGGGGTGATGATGCCGAGCGTATGGCTTTTTTTGCCAAAGCGGTAGTGGCGGCGGTGCCGTATCTGGCGGACTTTAAGCCGCAGATAATACATTGCAACGATTGGCATACGGCGCTTGCGCCGGTGTTTTTGCACGAGCAATACCGTGACGTGCCGGGTATAAGCGGTATAAAAACGGTGTTTTCGGTGCATAACCTTAAATTTCAGGGGCAATATGACCCATTTATTTTAGGTGATATTTTGGGTTTGTCCGATAACGAGGCGGCAAAAAATCAACTGATATATAACGGGGCGGTAAATTACCTGCATGGTGCCCTTTGTTATGCCGACAGCCTGCTTACCGTAAGCCCCACCTACGCCGAGGAGATTTGTACCCCGGCTTATGGCGAGGGGTTAGAGGCAGTGTTTGCCCGCCGCCGCAATATTTTAAGCGGCATTTTAAACGGTGTAGATACAGAGCTTTACAACCCCCAAACCGATGCTTATTTGCCCAGCCCTTTTAGTGCTGCCGATGTTAGCGGCAAGGTGGCCTGCAAGCTGGCGGCCCAGCAGGCTATGGGGCTTAGTGCAAGGGCCGATGTGCCGCTGCTGGTGGTTATAAGCAGGCTTACGGAGCAAAAGGGGTTAGACCTTTTGCTGCATATTTTGCCGGAGCTTTTGCAGCAGCCGGTGCAGGTGGCAGTTTTGGGTGTTGGTGATGAGCATTACGAGGCTGCACTTACTTCTATGGCGGCAGACCACCCCAATTTGGCGTGCCGTTTGCTGTTTGATGATGCGTGGGCGCACCGCCTGTATGCCGGTGCCGATATGCTGCTTATGCCGTCGCGGTTTGAACCGTGTGGGCTGGCGCAGATGATAGCTATGCAATACGGCACCCTGCCGCTGGTGCGGGAAACCGGCGGCCTGCGTGACAGTGTATGCCCGTATGATAAATATACCGGGCAGGGGAACGGTTTCAGCTTTGCCAACTATAATGCCCACGAGCTGCTGTTTTGCATAAAAGATGCGCTGTCGGTTTATTATAATGCCCCGGCAGTGTGGCAGCAGCTAATGCAAAATGCTTTTAGCACAGACTTTAGCTGGCGGCGGTCGGCTTTGGCTTATGCCGGGGTATACCGCAGCCTGCTTGCAAAATAATTTGGTATTTTACCGGAGATTTAAATTTATATGAAGATTTTACACGATTCACATTTAACAGAATATCGCGAGCCGTTTGGTGCTGTGGCAGTTGGTGCCGGCTGCCAAATTGCGCTGGCCGTTTGGGACGAAGACCCCGATGAGGGAGATTGGGTAAGTCAGGCGCAGTTGCGTTTGTGGCGGGATGATACCGGTGAGCTGCTTTTGCCTATGCAGCCAAAGGTGTCGGCTACGGCGGGCAGGCGTTTGTTTGTGGCCAATGTGCCGCCGCAGACAGAGCCGGGGCTGGTGTGGTATTACTTTATTTTGCGCACCGGCACCGATGATTTGCTGTTTTACGGCAACAATGCCGATGGTTTGGGCGGTGTTGGCAGTGTTTATACCGAACAGCCCAAGTCGTATCAGCTTACGGTTTATGCGGCGGAAAAAACCCCCGACTGGTTTAAGCAGGCTGTTTGCTACCAGATTTTTACCGACCGGTTTGCGCGCGGTGATAACTGGCAGGCTTGTCAGCAGCGGGCACACACCGATGATTGGCAGGGCCCGGCAAGGGTGGTGCAGCAAAGCTGGCGTGATACCCCCTTTTACAGCTATGATGAAGCCGGGCGGGTTACGCGCTGGCCGTTTTTTGGCGGCAATTTGCAGGGCATAAAAGATAAGCTGTTGTATTTAAAAAGCCTGGGGGTAACGGCTGTTTACCTTAACCCTATCTTTAGGGCGGCATCTAACCACAAGTATGATACCGCCGATTATCGGCAGATAGACCCGGCTTTTGGCACCGAAGAAGATTTTGCGGAGCTGGCAGCCGCTGCCGGGCGCTTGGGTATTAAACTTATTTTAGACGGTGTTTTCAGCCATACCGGAGATGACAGCCGCTATTTTAATCGGCTGGGCAATTACCCGGATTTAGGTGCTTATCAAAGTGAGGAATCGTTGTATTACGGCTGGTATAAGTTTAAGCAATATCCCGATGATTACGCAGCCTGGTGGGGTGTACAAAACCTGCCGGAGGTTGATAAAAACAATGAAAGCTACCGCCGCTTTATTTACGGTGCCGATGACAGCGTGGTGCCGCACTGGCTGGAGCTTGGTGCTGCCGGGTGGCGGCTGGACGTTGCCGATGAGCTGCCGGATGATTTTATAGACGAGTTGGCGGCGGCTGCCAAGGCCAACAAGCCGGACGCGCTGATTTTGGGCGAGGTTTGGGAGGATGCCAGCAACAAGGTAAGCTATGGTCGTCAGCGCAGCTACCTTTGGGGCGGCGGCTTAGATGCCGTAATGAACTATCCCTTCCGCACGGCGCTGTTTAATTACCTGTTGGGCAGCACCAACGCGGCGGCAATGGCGGCAAGCTTGCTTAGCCTTAAAGAAAATTATCCGCCCGAACATTTTGCGGCGGCTTATGATCTTATCGGCAGCCACGATACTGTGCGTGCTTTAACGGCTTTGGCCGGGGTTAGCGAACCGCAGGATAAGTTGGCAGCCGAACATTTCAGCTTGTCGACCGAAGAAAAGAATTTGGGCCGCGCACGTTTAAAGCTGGCGGCGCTGCTGCAATTTACCATGCAGGGTGTGCCGGCGGTGTACTATGGTGATGAAGCTGGTGTGCAGGGCTTTAGTGATCCGTTTAATCGGGCAACTTACCCCTGGGGTGCCGAAGATGCCGAGCTGCTGGCGTGGTATCGTGGGTTAAGCCGCCTGAGAAGCACCTATCCCCTGCTGGTTGAAGGTGAATTTTGGCCCTATGCCCCAGCGGACGATGTTTATGCCTGCCGCCGTTATTGGGCTGATGCTGCCAAGCGTGAGCAAACCGACGGCGAAGAAATTTGGGTGCTGGTAAACAGGGCTAACAGCGCAGTAAGGGTAGATGTGCCGCTTGCCGAGGAGCTGGTGTGGGGGCGAGAGCTGTTCAGCGGTATAGAAGTTAATGTAGACGGCAATTTTAGCCGCGAACTGCCCCCGCTGGCTGCCGAAGTTTGGTTGCTTACCAAGGCTGCGCCCAAAGTAGAGCCAATGGAGCGCGCTGCCGGTGTGCTGTGCCATTTGGGCAGTTTGCCTGCTGCCGAGGGCGGTTGGCCGTCGGCGTGCCGGCGTTTTATAGATTATTTGGCGATGGCCGGGTTTAAGCTGTGGCAGTTGCTGCCGCTAAACCCCACCGGAGAAAGCTTATCGCCTTACACGCCAATGTCGGTGTTTGCCGGTGATGATAAGCTGGCGGCAGAGCTTGTGCAGTCGGTGGACTGGAACAGCGTGCCGATAATGGAATATATGGGCTTTTGTACCGAAAATGCCTACTGGTTAGAGGACTATGCTTTGTTTGCGGCTATCAGCCGGGCAAGGGCAGGGCTTTGCTGGCAGCGCTGGCCAAAGGCCGAACGTGACAGGCTTGACCTGCCGCGGCTTAAAACACAGTATGCCGACGAAATGGAGCAGGTGCGGCGCGAACAGTTTTTGTTCTGGCGGGAATGGGACGGTGTTAAAGCCTATGCTGCCCACCGCGGTATAAAGCTTGTAGGTGATATGCCGATATACCCGGCACCCGACAGCGCCGATGTTTGGGCTAACCGTGAGCTGTTTTGGCTGGATGCCGACGGCTACCCCGAACTGGTAGCCGGTGTGCCGCCGGATAACTTTGCTGCCGAGGGGCAATGCTGGGGTAACCCGCTGTATAACTGGGAGGCTAACCGTAAAGAAGATTACGACTGGTGGCTGCGGCGCTTTAAGGCAGCACTTGGGCGCTACGATTATTTGCGGGTAGACCATTTTAGGGCATTTGCCGCTTGTTATGCCATACCCAAGGGGCAAACGGCTAAAGCCGGCTATTGGCTGGCCGGGCCGGGTTACCGGTTGTTTAGAGCAGCAGAACAGCAGCTTGGGCGTCTGCCGCTGTTAGCGGAGGATTTGGGCTTTTTGGATAACGAGGTTGCCAACCTGCTTAGATTGGCGGCGTATCCGGGTATGGCTGTGTACCAGTTTGCGGCAGATGAGCTGGCGGAGCTGGATTTGACCGACCGTGTGCTTTATACCGGCACGCACGATAACCAAACCCTGTGTGCGTGGTTAATGGCGCGGGGCGGTGTGCCGGCGGCAGAGGGTGAAGCGGAGCTTATTGGTAAGCTGTATCAAACCGCTGCCCCGTGGGTTATAATACCCTTGCAGGATATGCTGGGCCTTGGTGACGAAGCCCGTATGAATATACCCGGTGTAGCCGAGGGCAACTGGCGTTGGCAGGCCGACTGGCAACAGTTAAAGCTGCCGACCGCCGCTAAATTTAATCGGATGATAAAGGCTGCCGGGCGTTAAGTAAAAAACTGCAAAATGCGTAAAATTTACTAAAAAATTGCTAAAGGAGAGATGTCTATGGATAACAGGCTTTTTGTGGATAAGGCAACGGGGCTTTCACTGGATTTTTGGTATGCTGTGCAGCCGCCGGATGTTACTGCCTGCCGGGCTATGTTGGCCAGGGCGCTGGCCGATATGCAGGCGCTGGAATGTGGTGCCATTGCCAACCCGGACGAAAACCGTATGGTAGGCCATTATTGGCTGCGTGCCCCACAGCTTGCCCCCCGGCCGGATATCACCGCCGCCATAAACACCACCAATGCGGCAATTTTAAATTTTGTGCAGCAGGTACACAGCGGCCAAATTGTGGGTGCCGGCGGCAAGCCCTTTGTAAATGCGCTGATAATCGGTATTGGTGGCAGCAGCCTGGGGCCAAGGTTTGTTGCCGAAGCACTTAAAACCCCGGTTGATAAGCTACAGCTTTATTTTATTGATAACACAGACCCTGACGGCATAAGCACGGTGCTGGCCGCTGTAGAAAGCGAACTGGCGCAAACGCTGGTAATTGTTATCAGTAAAAGCGGCGGCACGGTAGAAACCCAAAACGGCCTTGTAGAGGTGCAGGCGTATTTTGCTGCCCACAACATAGATTTTTATGCCAATGCCGTGCGTATAACTCAGGTGGGCAGTGCCTTTGATGTTGCACCAAACGCCGATAAATGGCTGGCGCGGTTTGCTATGTGGGACTGGGTAGGCGGCCGAACATCGGTGCTTTCGGCGGTGGGGCTGCTGCCGTTGGCTTTGCAGGGCATAAATGTTACTGACCTGCTGGCGGGTGCGGCGGCCTGTGACGAATTGGGGCGTAAGCAACCGGAAGATAACCCGGCACTGCTGTTGGCACTGTTTTGGTATCAGCAGACAATGGGGCAGGGCGGGCATATTATGGCGGTGCTGCCGTATAAAGACCGACTTGAGCTGCTGGCCAAGTATTTGCAGCAGTTGGTTATGGAATCTCTGGGCAAAGAGCAGGATATGCAGGGGCGCGTGGTGCATCAGGGGCTGGCGGTGCTGGGCAACAAAGGCTCCAGCGATCAACATTCTTATGTGCAGCAGTTGGTGGCCGGGCCGCAAAATGCCTTTGTAGTGTTTGTTCAGGTGCTAAAAGACGGCGGCTTTGGGCAAACCGTGCGCGATGACAGCACCAGCGGCGATTATTTGCAGGCGTTTATGTTGGGTACTGCCAAGGCTCTGCACGACCACGGCAAAAGCAGTGCCATAATTACGGTGCCGCAGGTTTCGGCGTATTATGTTGGTATGCTTATTGCCCTGTTTGAACGTGCCGTGGGCTTTTATGCCTCGTTTATCGGCATTAACGCTTATCATCAGCCGGCTGTAGAATTTGGTAAGCAGGCCGCCGGAGAATTTATAGCCTGCAAAAACCGCCTGTATGCCTACCTTGGTGAGCACCGCGGTAAATATTTTGCGGCAGATGAACTGGCAGGGGCAGTGGGTGCCGACAGTGCGGCAGTTTGGCATATTTTGCAGCATATGGCGGCTAATAATGACGAAATTTTGACAGAGGGCGATAAATTTGCCCGGAGGTATGATGATGAATAAAGTGGCTTTTAAGGATGCGGATTACGCGCAAAAAATAGATTATATGAACAGCTATGACAATTTTGCGCGGCTTTACGGCGTACGTCTGGTAGATTATGCCCCCGGTTTTGCGCGGCTTAATATGCAGGTGGCGGCCAAGCACTTAAATTCTCAGGGGCGCATACACGGCGGCTGGCTTTCCGGTCTGCTGATAATTGCCGGGGCCAAGGCGGCGCGTTCTTATGGGCAAGAGGTGCAGATAACCCAACTGACTATGAATTACTGCCGCAATGTGCCGGGTGGGCTGGTGGTTATTACCGCGCAGGAAAAACAGCGCAACCGCCACACTGCCTGCTATGATGTGGAAATGCGCACCGCCGAGGGCAAGCTGTTGGTGGCGGGCAGCACGGCTTTTGCTATTTTAGATGATGATGTGGCCTATTCACGCTTGCCGCTGCCGGAGGCGGAATATTATATGTTGCAGGACGGCCCCGTTTGGCCGGAACACACCGCCGACCTGCACGCCGAAATAGATGGCCTGCGCCCCTGCTTTAGCAAGGTGGATTGGGTAAGCCGCCGCCAGTATATGAACGAAAATGAAAACCTGTTTTATGCCGAAGGTGTTACGGTTACCGAATTTGGGCCGGGGCTGTGCCGTGCCCAAATGCCTGTTTTGCCGCGCCATTTAGATGCTGCCGGTTTGCTGGAGCCCGCCTGGATAGCCGTTATGTTAGACCCTACCATGGGTAAACCGTCGTTGTCCGGCGGAGAATTTAGCGTTACCGCCCAAATGACCATCAACTTTTTTGACCTTAATGCCAAAGGCAAGCTGATAGCCGAGGGACGTGAGCTTAGCCGCGGTGAGCATTTTGGCGTTTGTAACGGTGATATTTGGGACGAAACCGGCAAACTGCTGGCCAGCGGTGCCTGCACTATGTTTTTACGTCACAGCGAAATAAACTTTAGGCGTGAACATCCGCTTAATTACCCTAACGGCCCTGCGGGCGCGTAGCTTTATAAACAGCAGCACCCCCAACCGTGCGTTTGGCATGGTGGGGGTGTTTTTTCAGGCTATGGCAGCGGTAAGTATGGTTATATCGTCGCGCACACGCCCGCCGGATATTGTTACGGCACGTTCCAGCAAAAATTCCGCCATTTGTTGGGGGTCATCTATGGCACTGTCCTCTATCAGGTTAATAAGCCATTCAATGTCCTGCTCGCTGTCGGCATCTAACAGGCCGTCGCTGGCCATTATCACCATATCGCCGGGGCAAAGCTTGGTTTGGTACACCGATTTATCAACGGTTTGCAGCATACCCACCGGCAAACTGGCGTTTTTTATCACTTGCACGTGCCCCTTGTGGCGTATAAAGCTGGGAGCAGCGCCGGTTTTTATAAATTCGGCGGTGGCTTCGTAGCGGTCAATAATGCACATATCCAGCGTTACAAAGGCTTCTTCGCCGCCGGATAGCATCAGCACGGTGTTTACGGTATCTACAGCGGTGTGGCGGTCAAAGCCAACCTCTAACAGGTGGGTGAGCATATTTACCGCACTGCCGGATTTTAAAGCTGCCGGCAGCCCGGCACCCATACCATCGCTTATCATCAAAAGCTGGCGGCCCTCGCCAAGGGTAACACTGTCGCCGCTGTCACCGCATATCGGGTTGCCGTCTTTGGAAAGCTGTGCCTTGCCGGTAAGCAGGGTGTTGGCGCCTTCTTTAAGCATATGAAAACAACAGCCCGTACCGCATGTAGTGCCGCAGCTAACCTCCTGCGTGCGGAATTTTTTTTGCAGTACCCGGCTTACCTCGCGTGCGGCCATATCGCGGCAGGCAACCTCACCGGGACATTCTTCAAAATTAGCCCAAAAGTCCAAATTTTTATCACCCATATGCGTTATCTGTACATTGTTTACCGGCAAACCGTGCTTGGCAAAGCGGCGGGCCAGGGCTTTTTCAATATAATTAAGATCTCCGCCGGCGTTTAGCATTTCGTTGGCCAGCTTTTCCATAACTTCGGCGCTGCCTGCCAACTGCCCCGATAAAAACAAACGGCTGCCGGTTTTTTGCTGCTGCCAGTAGTTGCTTTGGCAGTAAAGCTCGTACAGGCAGTTTATGGTTGCTACCAACTCTCTAAGGTGCGGGCAGCGCTTGGCAAAATTTTCCGGCATATCTTTTACTTCGGCAAAGCCTTTTTGTTCGGCTACGCCAAACAGCCCCATTACACCGCGGTAGGTTTCTTCAACATCTACCGACCAACACAGGTTTTTTATGGAACAGCGGCTGCATACCTGCCCACACAGGTGGTTAAGCACCATTTCGATATTTTTTTGCTGGTCTTGGGCGGTTTGGCTGCCTTTTTGACAATTTTGCGCCAGCTCCTTAAATATCTGGGCGGCAGCCTGCAAGCGTCGTGCCGAAAATCTTAGCCGACGCCGGTTATTTTCTTCTTCAACACTTTTTACGTTAAGACCGGTAAAAATGCGTTCGCCGCGCTTTAGCAGGCTGTTTGGCAGTAAAAACAAAATAAACACAGCCGGCAGGCTGGCCAGCAGTTGATGTTTAAGGGCTGTCATATCTAAAACATAAAGCCCCAGCATAACATTGCCCAGCATAAAACCCAGCGCTACCCCAATGCGGCAAAAACCCTTAAAAGCCCCGGCTAACAGCCCGGCAAAGGCATACAGCCCAATAACCGACGGTGATACTGCCTGATCTAAACTGGGCATTATGCCCATTAGCGCGCCAACCCCGGCACCGGCACCGGCGCCGCCCCAAAATGCTGCCAGCAGCACCAAAAAGCGGCTTATCATATCACGTAGCTGCAAACCAAACAGCGTAAAATTGTCTATGCCGCAAAGGGCACCCAACAGCAGCACAAACAGGCAAACCAGCTCGTCGGCAGATAAGCTGGTGGTATCTTCGATTTCCTGCAAGATGCCCAGCGCCGTTACCAGTATAAGAGAAAGCCCGGCGGCAAAGCAGCCTTCAAAGCAGGCAGCCAGCAGGGCATAGGGGCTAAGGGTATCGGCGGCTAACAGGGCAATGGCCCTAAACACTATTAAGGTAGAAGCACAAAACGCCGGCAAACGCAGCCAATCGCGCTTTTCATCACGCGGCTTAAAATACAACAGCAGGCAGGTAAGCCCAACCGCCGCAATATAAGGCCACGCTGCCAGCCGCAGTGCTGCAATTTGCCCGGCAGCCACCAGCGGCAGCAGCAAGCCCGTAAGGTGGCAATATTTTAGCACCGCCGCCCCGGCAAAAGCTACCCCAAACGGATACAAGCTGCCCAAAACTTCGGCGCGGCCCAGCAAAAAGGCAGCTAACAGGCAAAATATGTCTATTGCGCCAATATCACTGAACAAATTGTTGCCGCTCCAGAATTTTTCTTCGTATGTAGTGGGGGAAGATGCAGCACCGACCCGGTGGGGTTTGCGGCCCGGTGTGCCATTAAAAAAACCGCGCTTTTGCGGCGCTTCTTCGTCTTGTGTACGTCTAAACGGATATACCTGCGGCTTGTCTGCCATAAAAATCACCCTGCCTTAGCAAAATACTTAAATGTTGTATGGTTTAAGTATAAGCCACAAGCCCGGGTGAAATATGTCACAATGCGGTGGCAAATGCCTGTTTTCTATCGCCAAATTAAAGCATTATATGGCAATTTGGGTGCAAAAAAGCGAGGCATTGCTGCCTCGCTGATTTTATATGCAGTTTATTCGCGCTCTGCCAGGTATTTTTCCAGCTTGCGTTTAACACGTTGCAGGGCGTTATCAATAGATTTTACGTGCCTGTCCAGCCCTTCGGCAATCTCCTGATACGATTTACCTTCTAAATAGTACATTAAAACCTGCCATTCCAGCGGGCTAAGCAGTTCGCCCATTTTTTCTTCAATTTCGGCAAATTCTTCCCGGCTGATAATCAGCTCCTCGGGGTCGGTAACCTTGTTGCCGGTAATTATGTCAAGCAGGGTGCGGTCAGAATCTTCGTCGTAAATAGGTTTGTTAAGGCTTATGTAAGAATTAAGCGGTATGTGTTTTTGGCGGGTGGCCGTTTTTATGGCGGTGATTATCTGGCGGGTTATGCAAAGTTCGGCAAAGGCACGAAAACTCGACAGCTTATCACTGCGAAAATCACGTATGGCCTTATACATACCAATCATACCCTCTTGAATAAGGTCTTCTTTATCGCCGCCCAGCAAAAAATACGTCCGCGCTTTGGCACGCACATAATTGCGGTATTTGTTGATAAGATATTCCTGCGCATCAATATCGCCGTTGCGGGCAATTTCCACTATCTGCTCGTCGGTCATCTCATCATAGTTTGGCAAGGGCTTACCCAAAACACCCAACTTCATCTATCTATCACCCCACTATGGTATTATTATAACCAATATTTTTTAGGCAGTCAAGCCGCCCCGGCTATAAAGGTGATATAAAAGCTGCACAAATTGTTGGTAAATTGCCCAAATATAAGGTTATTAAATGTTTTTGCCCGGCTCGCCCGGTGATAATTTTTCCTTCAGGCGTTTGTTAAATTCCCGGCGGGCAAGTGTCAGTTCACGGCCGCAGCCCAGGCAGCAAAGCCGCATATCCATACCAACGCGGTCTATGCGCCAATCCGTGCAGCCGCAGGCGTGGGGTTTTTTCAGGCGGGCAATGTCGCCGGTGTGCCAGTCAATTTTTTGCATAGGTATCATCTCCTGCGTCCCGTAAAAACAGTTGGCCTTCGTCTAAACGTATTTGTTCGGCCAGCTCCTGTTCCCACTTGCTTACAAACGATGAACACATACTTTTAACCGTCCACGCATCGTCGGTGGCCAGCATTTGGCGCAGGGTGGGTATGCCATTGGCTTGGCAGCACCGCCCGATAGTTTCGCAGGCGGCGGTACGCACGGTTGGGGCAGTATCACCAAGGGCCGGTGCCAAAAAGTCTATCAGGGTGTCGGCCGGTAAAACTGCAGCCGTTTTGGCCGCCAGTATGCGCACTTCCTCGGCGGTATCGCGCAGGGCAGGCTTTAGCAGCGCCGCAGTATTGGCAGGTATAAGCAGCCCGCCAAGCTCTAAAGCCAGCAGCTTGCCGGGTGTACCAAGCTCGGCAAACACTGCTTGCAGCACACGCCCGGTTTGTTCGCGCCAGGGGGTAAGCAGCTCGCACAAAAGCTGTGGGCTAAAGCAGTTGGTTTTGCCTGCCGCCGAAAACGCCGCCGGCAGCAGCAGATTAAGCGTTCGCTCGTCTTTTAGCTGCAAAAGCAACTGCTTGGCAGCCGCCTGACTATTGGCCTGCTTTAGCAGGTTTATGGCTTGTTCAAGCAGATTTTTCCGGTCAGCGGCAGGGCCTGTGGGCCAGCAATCAGCCAGCAGGGCAGCGGCAGCAGGTTCGGTCAGGTTGTTCAGCCAAAGCTCCGGCCAGTTGTGTTCCCACGCAAAGTTGGCGGTTAATGCCAGCTCGTCGGGGGTCATATTTTGACGCAGCTTTTGCAGTTTGGCGGCTTTAGGTGGGGCAGAGCGCCATTTATCCAGCATTTTGGGTTTAAATTTTGTATCAAACAGCATAAATATCCTCCATATGTATACGTAGGTATACGCAGCATAAAAAGCAAAACGGGCGGCGTTTAGGCAGCCCGCTTGTTATATTTTTGGACGTTGTTATTGCAGCTTGCCGGTGCCCAGCGCCGCAATGGCAGTGTGCCAAACCAGCGCGCCGATATCGCAAACCACCGGCAGCACATACTGCGAAGATGTAAATATGCTGTTAAGCGCAACCGCCTGCGGTATAATGCCTATTAACCACGGCAGCAGCCAGGCGTAAATAAAATACAGCACCATAGCGTAAACAAAAAGCTCTAAACAGGCACCCAGCACCCGGCTGACAAAACCGATAAGCGGTGTGGCGTTTACCAGCGAACCAAAGGCGTTTACCAAAAACTTTACCAGCCACGTTATAGCCGCCGTAAGCACCACAAACAGCGTAAGCTCCACTATGCGGCCAAGGGCGGTGTCGGTGTAAAACCACGTGGCCACCAACTGGCTGTAGGCCGGTGTCTGACCTCCGTAAAGTGCCAGCCCAAGCTTGTCGGCCAGCAGGGGCAGCAACACCGGTGTAAGGCGGCGGGCAATAAAAATACCCACAAACACACCGCCAAAGCTGCCCAAAATTTTAATAATACCGCGCCGATAACCGTCTAAAACTGCTATCAGCAAAATAAGCCCTAAAATTAAATCTCCCATTTACTATCACTTCCGTTTAATTTATACACATATATACACAATTTTTTATACACAAAATTTTATTTTACGGTCTTACCTGGCCGCAGCCGTTAATAAGGTATTTATAAGATGTCATAGCCAAAAGCCCCATGGGCCCGCGGGCGTGCAGCTTTTGTGTGCTTATACCGATTTCGGCGCCAAAGCCAAACTGAAAACCGTCGGTAAAGCGGGTAGAGGCGTTAACGTAAACGGCGGCAGCGTCTACCATAGCCTTAAAATATGCGGCAGCCTCGTCATCTTCGGTTACAATGCACTCAGAATGTCGGGTGCCGTATTGGTTTATGTGGTCTACAGCCCGGCGGTAATCGCTGACTACTTTACAGGCAATGGTAAGGCTGTTATATTCCGTGCCCCAATCGTCGTCGGTGGCAGGCGTAACCGGCAGCCCGGCAGCCTGCAAAATTTGTACAGTGCGCTCGCAGCCGCGTATTTCTACCCCGGCATTTACCAGCGCCGCCGCAAGGTCGGGCAGCAGTTGTTCGGCGCAGGCAGCATCTATCAGCAGGGTTTCGGTAGCGTTGCAAACGGCAGGGCGCTGCGTTTTGGCATTTAATAATATTGACTTGGCATAGGCCGGGTTGGCTGTTGCCTGTATGTAAATGTGGCAGTTGCCCGCCCCGGTTTCAATAACCGGCACCGATGCTTCGGCAAGCACCGACTGAATAAGACCGCGCCCGCCGCGCGGTATCAAAACGTCAACATATTGATTAAGGTGCATAAGGCGGTTGGCTTCATCGCGGGCAGTGTTAGCCATAACCTGTACGGCATCTGGCGGCAGACCGGCAGCTTGCAGGCCGCGGCGTATGGCGTTACCTACGGCCAAATTGCTTTGCAGGGCATCGCTGCCACCGCGCAAAATAACGGCATTACCCGTTTTAAGGCATATACCGGCAGCATCGGTGGTAACGTTGGGGCGTGCTTCGTAAATTATGCCAACCACGCCTAACGGCACGCGCTGCTGTACAATTTCTATAGCTTCGGCAGCCTGCCAGCGGGCAATTTCCTCACCAATAGGGTCGGGCAGCTTGGCAAGCTCCTGCAAACCGTCGGCCATATCCTGCAAACGTTGGGGGCTAAGGGCCAGTCGGTCTAAAAAAGCGGAAGTAAGCCCTTTTTGTTCGGCGGCGGCCAAGTCCTGTCGGTTGGCAGCCAAAATATCATCGGCAGCCTTTAGCAGTTCGTCGGCAATGGCCAGCAAAGCGCGGTTTTTTTGTTCGGCGGTTAACACTGCCAACTGCCCGCAAACGGCTTTGGCGCGGCGGCCAAGTTCTTCGGCCGAAAGTAATTGTATAGTGCCCATAAAAATTCTCCTTTAGCTTTTGCGGCTAATTACAGGTGGGCTGTATTATCAGGCGGCTATCCAGCCAAGGGCCGCAGCGGCCAGCACAATAACGCCTAAAATTATGCGGTACCAGCCAAACACCTGAAAATCGTGCCCTTTGATGTACGACATTAAAAATTTAATAGCCAGCACCGATACAATAAACGATACCAGCATACCTACTATTAACGTAAGAGCTTCGGTAAGAGTAAAGGCCAAACCAAATTTTACCAGCTTTAAAAAGCTGGCGCCAAACATTACCGGTATGGCCAAAAAGAAAGAAAACTCTGCAGCATCGCGGCGGTTTACGCCCAAAAGCATAGCGCCCAAAATGGTGCTGCCGCTGCGCGATGTTCCCGGCACCAGCGACAATACCTGAAACATACCAATACCAAATGCCTTGGGGTAAGATATTGCCTCTAAACTGTTTATGCTAAAATCACGGCGTTTATTATACTGTTCCAGCAAAATAAAAAATACACCGTAAATTATTAGCGCCCAGGCAACAATACCGGCACCCCTAAGGTGTTCGTCCATCCAATCGTCAAACAAAATGCCCAGTACGCCGGCGGGAATGCAGGCAACAATAACCTTGCCCCAAAGGTTGGCCGCCTGGCGCTTTTGAGAATAGCTTTTGCGGGGAGAAAACAAGTTGAGCTTGTCAAAGTAAAGGTAGCATACAGCCAAAATGGCACCCAACTGAATTACCACCAAAAACATATTCCAAAATTCGGCGCTTACATCCAAATGCAGCAGCTCGTCAAATAAAATAAGGTGGCCGGTGCTGGATATCGGCAGCCATTCGGTTATACCTTCTACAATGCCTAAGCAAATTACCTTAAAAAATTCCCAAATTGACATAAATTAAATTGTAACTCCTTTCATCTACACATATACACAACACAATAGCTGTTATTCTTCGCGGATATCGGCACCAATAGCCTGTAGTTTACCGATAATATTTTCGTATCCGCGGTAAATATGGTCAACCTCGGTGATGACAGTTTCGCCCTCGGCAGCCAAAGCGGCAATTATCATAGCTGCACCGGCCCGCAAATCGGTGGCGGTAATGTTGGCTCCCTTTAGCCTGCTTACGCCGTTAATAACGGCTGTGTTGCCCTTTACCGATATATTGGCACCCATTTTATTAAGCTCGCTTACGTGCATAAAGCGGTTTTCAAAAACAGTTTCCTTAACGGTGCTGCAACCGCCTGCCAGCGTAAGGTAGGCCATAAACTGCGCCTGCATATCGGTAGGAAAACCCGGATACGGCAGGGTTTTAATTTCTACCGGCAAAATTTCCCGCGCCGGCAAAACACGCAGCCCGTCTATTTCGTCAATAATACGCACACCGCTGTCATTAAGCTTGGCAATTATCGGCTGCAAATGGCTGGTAATAACGTTTTCAATAAACAGCTCGCTGCCGGTTATGGCTGCCATAAGCATAAAGCTACCGGCCTCAATACGGTCCGGTATAACGGTGTGGTTGGCAGGGTGCAGCTTATCTACACCGGTTATGCGTATAACATCGGTGCCTGCGCCCTTTATTTTTGCGCCCATAGCGTTTAAAAAGTTGGCTAAATCAACAATTTCCGGCTCTTTGGCGGCGTTTTCTATTATAGTGTTGCCTTCGGCCATTGCGGCGGCCATCATAATGTTTTCAGTGGCTCCCACACTTGGAAAATCTAAATAAATGCGCGCACCGTGCAGGTGGTTTACACGCGCTTCAATATAGCTGTCGCTGATAGTAATGCCTGCGCCCATGGCTTCAAAGCCTTTAAGGTGCAAATCTATAGGGCGCGCACCTATGGCACAACCGCCCGGCAGCGGAATTTTTGCCTGCCCAAGGCGCGCCAAAAGCGGCCCCATAACCAAAAAAGAGGCACGCATTTTTTGCACTTCTTCAAAGGGGGCGGTAGTATTGGCAAGGTCGGCAGCATCAATGGTTAGCGTACCGTTTTGATATTTGGTGGATGCACCAAGGTAGTTAAGCACATCACACATATAGCAAACATCGGTAAGGTTGGGTGTTTCTTCTATGGTAGAAACACCTTCGGGCAGCATAGCTGCGGCAATAAGCGGCAATACTGCATTTTTGGCACCGCTTATATGCACCATACCGGACAGCTTTTTGCCACCCTGAATGATGATACGGCTGGCGGGTTTATTGAGACAGTTGCTCACGGGGTAACCTCCGAGTCAAATTGCATAAAATCTTAACTTTATATTATTCGCCGTACAGGTAAAATTTCCTGCTTTTTATCGGCTTTATCGGCGGATATTATACGTTGTTACATAGCCGCCGGAAAACGCACCGTTATGGTGGTGCCCCGGCCGGGGGCGCTTTGCAGCTGCAAGCCGGCATTAAGCTGTATAACAATGTGTTTTACAATAGCCAGCCCCAAGCCGGTGCCGCCGCTGGCTTTGCTGCGGCTTTTATCGGCACGGTAAAAGCGTTCAAAAATACGCTCCTGATGTTCCTGCGGTATACCAATGCCGTTGTCGCTTACGGTAAGCAGCACAAAATCGTCCTGCGTGGCTACCGTTACGCGCACATAACCGCCGGGTTTGTTGTAACGTATGGCGTTATCGCACAAATTATATATAAGCTCCTCTAAAAGTTCGCGTCGGCCGTTAATTTTGGCATAGCAGCCTTCTACCGACAGCTTGATGTCGGCGCGTTCGGCATTAAAGCTCAGCAGACCGCAGGTGTCCTGCGTAATCGGCAGCAGCTCTATGGGTGCCAAATCGTCGGTGGTTTGCGGCTCGTCTAATTCCGATAGCTTAATAATGTCACGGATAAGGTCGATAAGCCGCCGGGCTTCGGCGTGTATTTTGCCGGCAAATTCGGTTATATCTTCGTCCTTGGCAATACCGGTTTCAATCATTTCGGCATAACCGGATATCGATGTTAGCGGTGTTTTAAGCTCGTGCGATACATTTGCCGAAAATTCCTGCCGCTGGCGCACGTTTTCTTCTTTTTGGGCCTGCTGTTGGTGCAGCGCCTGTAGCAGCGGCAAAAGCTCCGGGTAGGGGGCGTTGCCGGTAAGGTCGTCTATGTTTTGCTCCATATCGGTAAGCGGTTTTACCATACAGGCAGCCAAATAGCGTGCCGCCAGCAGCAGCAGGGCCAGGGCGGGTATGGCAGCTAAAAGCCCCACCGCACCAAGTTGTTTAAACAGCACCCAAATAATGCCGCCGGCCCCAGCCGATATAAGCCCCAGCAGGGTAAACAGCCAAAACAGTTTTTTTGCCATAAAATCTCCTTAAAATTACCTGGGCGGCTCAGTCTATTTTGTAGCCCACATTGCGTACGGTTTTTATCAGGGCGCCGCTTTCTCCCAGCTTTTGGCGCAGGGTTTTAATGTGCATATCTACAGTGCGGCTTTCTCCCTCAAAGTCTACGCCCCAAACCTTGTCCATAATACGTTCGCGGCTAAGTACAATGCCGCAATTTTGCAGCAGCAGCTTAAGCAGCTCGTATTCTTTAAACGTAAGGCTGCAAAGCTTTTCGGCAGCATAAACCTGTCGCTTATCGTCATCAAGCAAAATGTCACCGGCGCAAAGTCTGGTGGGCATAGTTTTGTTTACGCGCCTTAGCACACCTTTTACGCGGGCCACAAATTCAATAATGCCAAACGGCTTGGTAATATAGTCGTCCGAACCTTCGTTAAGGCCGCGCACGGCATCAAGCTCGCTGCTTTTGGCGGTTACCATTATCACCGGCAAATCTTTGGTGCGTCCGTCTGCCCGCAGCTTTTTTAAAATATCAAAGCCGTCTTCGCCGGGCAGCATAATATCCAAAATCAGCAGCTCCGGCAGTTGTTCGCGGCAGGCTTCCCAAAATTCGGCACCACCGGCCAGCTCTTTTACCTCAAAGCCACTGTTTTTTAAGGCGTAGCTTTCCATCTGGCGTATATTTATATCATCTTCTACAATGTATATCATAAAAAATCACCCACTATAATTATAATGATTATAGTGGGTAAGTACAAGCTAAATATTTATATTGATTTTTAAGACAGCGAATATTTTTTGCGGTAGGCGTTATACAGCTTGGTGTATTCCATTTCTCCCGATGTTTTAAGATTGTTTAAATATTCGTGGGTATCAAGGCTGCCGTGCTGCATTTCAATAAGGCAAACGGCAACGTTAGAACAATGGTCGGATATTCGCTCTAAGTTGGTTAAAACGTCAAGGTAGATAAAGCCTTTTTCCAGACTGCACAGCCCCTGCTGCATTCGTGCAATGTGGCGGTTTTTAAGCTCATCGCAAAGGTAATCAATAACCTCCTCAAGGGGCTCAACGCGCACGGCCTTGCGTATATCTTCGGTGCCAAAGGCCACAATGGTTAGCTGTAAAGATTCTAACACGGCTTCTTCCAGCACAACCAGCTCTTTGTAGGCTTCGTCAGAAAAAGCAATCTTTTTTTCGTGCAGCTCGGTGGCCGAATTAAGCAGGTTGCAGGTGTGGTCACCAATACGTTCAAAATCGCTGATGGTATGTAATATTTTAGAACTGCGGCGGCTGTCTTTAAGCGACAGGCTGCGGCCGGAAAGCTGCATAAGATAAGTGCCCAGCTTGTCCTCGTAATTATCTATTTTATCTTCGTTATCTTCAATAATCTGGGCTTTGTCGGCCTCGTATTTGCGCATAATGTCAAAATCGTGGCCAAGGCTTTCTAACCCAAGCTGTGCCATTTGCAGCGTTAGCTTGTTGGCCTGATCTAATGCCAAAGTGGGGGTAAGCAGCAGACGTTCGTCCAGCAGCACCGGTTCTTCGGTTTGGGCGGGGGTGGGGTCATCCTTAATAGTAAGGCAAACCAGTTTTTCCAACTGTTTGGTAAAGGGCAGCAGCACCAGAGTACAGGTAACGTTAAATATACTGTGGAAAACAGCAATGTCCAGGGCGTTTATCGGCTGGAACAAAAAGTCTTTAAGGCCGACCATATAGCCAACGTACATGGCAATTAAAAACAGCAGCGCACCTATAACATTAAAGTATAAGTGGGCCAGTGCCGTGCGGCGGGCGTTTTTGCTGGCACCGATAGCCGAAAGCAAAGCTGTAAGGCAGGTGCCGATGTTTTGACCCAGAATTACCGGTATGGCAAAATTGTAGTTTATAAGGCCGGATATGGAAAGTGCCTGCAAAATACCAACGCTGGCAGCGGAGCTTTGCAGGATACCGGTCATTAAAACGCCCAACACCAGCGCTATTAACGGGTTGGTAAACAGCAGCAGCAGGTTGGCAAATTCCGGCATATCGGCTAAGGGGGCCGTAGCGTCCGACATCATTACCATACCGTTCATTAACAGGGCAAAGCCTAAAAATATGCTGCCGATATCTTTTTTGCGGGCGGTTTTGGCAAACATTATCAGGCAAATACCAATAAGCGCCATAACCGGAGAAAACGACGAGGGCTTTAACATATTTATAAGCACACTGTCACTTTGTATACCTACCAGACTTAAAAACCAGGCGGTAATGGTGGTGCCTATGTTGGCACCCATAATAACGCTTATGGCCTGAGAAAGCTTCATAATGCCGGAGTTTACAAAGCCAACTACCATAACCGTGGTGGCGGTAGATGACTGAATTACCGCGGTTACGGCGGCACCCAGCAGCACACCCTTTACGGGGTTAGATGTCATTTTGCCCAGCAGAGCGGAAAGCCCGCCGCCGGCTTGTTTTTCCAATCCGGAACTTAAAATTTCCATCCCGTAGAGAAAAAACGCCAAGCCACCCAACAGGGTTAACACATTAAACAAATCCATATCGTTTCTCCTTTTGTGTCGGCCGTTTTGCCAAGTCCTCCAAACGACCCTATTTTGGTATTATAAATTATGTATCGTAAACAGTGTACGGGCAATAGGTAAAATTTATGGACAGGTTTTTGTAAAAACTATGTAAAATTTTTAAGCTTGATAAATTTTTAAAAAAAACTGTTGACAAATAAAGATAAAGTTGTATACTTGTATTAAGAGCGTAATACAACAGTACAAACCCGCCGCAAGTGTGATAGGGCGGCGGCAGGCTGTATTTGTTCAATAAGGGCAAAGGAGGGATAATATGCCATGGGATTTTACAACTGACCGACCGATATATTTGCAACTGGTAGAAAATATCCAGCAAAAAATCATCAGCGGAGAATATTCTCCCGGCGAGCGCTTGCCATCGGTTAGAGATTTGGCACTGGCAGCAGCGGTAAACCCTAACACAATGCAAAAGGCTATGACAGAGCTGGAACGCAGCGGTTTGGTGTTTGCGCAGCGCACCAGCGGCCGTTATATTACCGATGATGCGCAGCTAATAAAAAATTTGCGGCGGCAAACTGCCGGGCAACAGGCAGCCGATTTTTTGGCAGGCTTGCATAAGCTGGGGTTTTCGTCGGATGAAGCAGCAGAGCTGCTGCAGGAAGCCATTGACCGCGAGCAATAGCCGCAAAAAATGCAGTAAAATTTATTCTATTTGGTAAGGAGTGAAAAGTTGTGGAAGAAAAGGCATTAACTAAAGCCGAAACGGCAGAGGTTGCTGTTGATAATACTTTGGTAAACGATATAAGCGGCGCAACAAACAGCGCAGACAGCACTGTTGCAGATGACGCCGTAACAGATGTTGCAGCAGATGATATTATAGATGATGATATTATAGATGATGATACTATAATAGAAGAAAAAAATATTTTGCAGTGCGTGGGGCTTAGCAAAACCTACGGTAAAAAGCAGGCATTAAAGGGTATAAACCTTAATCTGCCTGCCGGTAAAATAATCGGTTTGCTGGGGCCAAACGGCAGCGGCAAAACCACCCTTATAAAGCTGATAAACGGTTTGCTTACGCCCACTGCCGGTACTCTGCTGGTAGACGGCCAACGCCCCGGTGTTTATACCAAAAATATTGTGGCGTATTTGCCGGAGCGCACGTATTTTGACGAGAGTATGAGCGTGAAAGCTGCCATAGATTTTTTTGCCGACTTTTACGCAGATTTTGACAAAGAACGTGCCCACGCAATGCTGTTAGACCTTAATATTGACGAGAATGCCCGGTTAAAAACGCTGTCTAAGGGCACTAAGGAAAAGGTGCAGCTTATTTTGGTGATGAGCCGCCGCGCCAAGCTGTATTGCCTGGACGAACCCATTGCCGGTGTAGACCCGGCGGCCCGCGATTACATTTTGCGTACCATTATCAATAATTATGACCCTGCCGCCAGCGTGCTGATATGTACGCACCTTATTGCAGATATTGAACAGGTGCTGGACGAGGTGGTATTTTTGCAGAACGGCGAAATTGTGCTGCAAAAATCGGTAGATGAAATACGTTTTGAGGACTGCAAAAGTGTGGACGCACTGTTCAGGGAGGTGTTTAAATGTTAGGCAAGCTTTTAAAATACGAGTTTAAAGCCACCGGGCGCATATTGCTGCCGCTTTATGCGGTGTTGCTGGTGCTGTCGCTGTTAATGCATCTTTCGGTTACCGGTTCTTTTGACAAAATACCGTGGGGTAGCTGGTATGGCGTTGTGCAGGGTTTAATAACTATGCTGTATGGCTGTACGTTTGCTGTGGTGCTGGTGGTGACGGTGCTGCTGCTGGTTCAGCGCTTTTATAAAAACCTGCTGCGCGACGAGGGTTATCTGATGAACACGCTGCCGGTAAAGCCATGGCAAAATGTGGCCGCCAAGCTGCTGCCCGCTATTGTGTGGAGTATTATCGGTATACTTATGGCGGCTCTGTCGGTGATGATTCTGGGTATGGATCGTCTGGATTGGTGGGCATTCTTCCACGATTGTCAGCAAATAATGACAGAGCTTGATATGCGGTATGGTTCGGACGTTATTGTTTTAGCCATCGAAGGTATAATATTTGTGCTGGCGGCACTGGCCCAGTCGATAATGTCGGTGTATCTGGCACTGGCTATAGGGCATTTGGCCAATAAGGCGCGCCTGTTGTTGTCGGTTGTGGCATATATCGGCATAAGCGTAGTTGAGTATTTGGGCGCAATGATGATCGCTTTAATTGAACAGGGTACGCATTTGCTGTCGGATTTTGCCAACTACCTGTTGAATGAAGCCGGTGCCGGCAACCCTATGCTGTTGACTCACGCTACTATAAACGGCCTGAACCTGGTGAACATTTTGTTGTGCGTTGTTATGTTTGTGGCTACAGCCTACATTTTAAAACGCCATCTTAATTTGGAATAAATTAGGTGTTGACTTTTGCCCTACGTTGTATTATAATAAATAAGCACTGTTGATAGTGCTTATTATCGCGGGGTGGAGCAGTCGGTAGCTCGTCGGGCTCATAACCCGAAGGCCGTAGGTTCAAGTCCTGCCCCCGCAACCATACAAAATACCTGCTAAACAAGCGTTTGGCAGGTATTTTTTTTGTGAAAAAAAAGGGTGATTAGGGGGCGTTTGACCCCATTTTGACCCCAGCGGTATAACAAACCTTTAAATGCTGTGGTTTTATGCCCTAAAAACGGCGCTTGTCTCCCACAGCTTTTTCACTGAAAATACTTATGCTAAAATGCCCAAAAATTGCTGAAAAGGACTTGTTTTTTTTTTTTTGGATGTATTATTATGGTTAGGGTTTTATTTTTGCCCACAAAATTTAGACAATTTACAATTTAATACGCAGTTAAGTGTCCTTGCAGGTGCCTTTAGTCTGCAAGGGTGAAAAGGGAAGCCCGGTGAAATTCCGGCACGGTGCCGCCGCTGTTATGGTTGCTCTGCTGAGGGTGAAAACCCGCCATTGTATCGCTAAGGGTGTTGCAAAACGCCTGATATGAGAAGGTTTGGCAGATAATGTAGCTAATCTACACAACCTAAAGTCAGAAGACCTGCTTGATTGCCTGCCACAAACTCTGTCGGCTATATAGCAGGGGTGGCAAAATAGATGAATACGGATAAATACGGTTCCGCTATCAGGTTTGGTAGCGGGGCCGTTTTTATATACAAAAATTTTTATGAAAGGAGTCTGTTGTAATGAAGAAGAAGTTTTTAGCCTGGCTGTTAACTGTTGCTATGGTGTTCAACATTGCATTGCCTTACACCGCTTTTGCGGAAGATATGCTTATTGACACTGACAGCAGTTATTCTGCCAGCGAAACCGAAACTGACAACGACGCAACTGATGAAGTCGACGGCGATACACCTACCGCAGATGTACCGACCACCGCTGACGAGCAGGAAACTACCGCGGACGAGCCTGCCGCAGACGGCGACAATGATGCGGAATCTGATGGGAAGGAGGTAGACCAACCTGCCGCGGCTGTACCGATGATGGCAACCCTTGGCGCGGACGAGCCTATGACGGTGGCAGATGGTGCAAATACTGCCCCGACACTTGCTCAAGAAAGTTTTACGGCATATATTAAGGTTAATAAGCAATATAGCCGTACTACATCTGTTATCAAAAAATATTTTGTTGATGCTGATAATGATACTTTGACATATTATTATAAGGATGAAACACATACTGATTGGACAGTGGCATCAACAACGTTAAGGTATAAATATGCAGAGGTTGGCACGCATTATATCTACTTAAAAGCAAATGACGGTACCGCGGATTCTCCTATTCTTACCATCACCCTGAATGTGGTTGAAAATACGCCCCCAAAGGTTAAGGCTGATGCACCAACTACGGTGTCTGTTGCACCCGGTGTAACATTATCCTTAAGTATGGATGCTATTTTTGAGGATACGGATATTAAATATAATGGGGACAGCACTGTAGAAAAATTAACTTATAAAGTATATGTTGACGATAGCAGTGAGGCAACTACTGTTAGAGATAATTATGCTAATGTTTGGTACGATTTCAAGCCGCATACGCTTAAATTTGTAGCTCAAGATAATTCTAAAGCAACAGTTGAGCATACGGTGACGGTTAATATGTCTACTGAGGGGTTAGATGCAGATACCTGGACCGGTGCGGTAGATTATCGCTGGTATAATGCCACAGGCACCGAATTTACGCTGAGCAAACCGGCACAGTTGGCTGCTCTGCCATACATTGTTAATGGTTTGTTGGCAGACGGTGGTATTGCCGCAGATACCTTTGAGGGCAAAACCATTAAACTGGCTGCAGATATGAAGCTGAACGATGTTTTGTTCACATATCACCCGGATGTGGCTCGTGTTGAGATAACGCAGGGTGAAACAACGGTGTATTATGCCCCAAATACGCTTACCGGTAGAGCCGATAATGCGCCAAACAATAAGGAAGCGACCTTTTATACCACAAAAACCGGTACTGATACTGTGTCGGCATCTAATACCGGGCTGGTTATAAAAGAGTGGTTGCCAATAGGTAATGGTACACTGGCTAAGGTTTTTAAGGGCACATTGGACGGTCAAAACCATAAAATTATCGGGCTTTATCGTAATGATGTGAGTCGCAATTCTAAAGATGACAATGTTGGTTTATTTGCTTCTCTGAACGGTACGGTAAAAAATTTGACAATTGACGGCTTTTTTACCGCTACAATGAATGGTTCTGTAAATATTGGTGGTATGGCTGCTAAGGTTTTTGGTGGAGAAATTGCCAATTGCACCAATGATGTGATGATTTTATCTGCCAGCAAGCAACCCGGGCAAAATAGTGGTGGTTTAATTGGGCATTTGTCTGCTATGTCAGACTTTAGCGTCCAAAAATTGATTAATAATGCACCGGTGCAATCCGAGGGTAATGTTGGTGGCATTGTGGGCTATGTAACAAAGAACGGCAGCGATATGTGTGATGTTACCATTGCAGACTGCAAAAACACCGGCCTGATTGATTATGGCGGCTGGAGTTTGACTGCCGGACAGATTGGCGGTATTGTAGGTTCTGTATATGGTAATAACGTAACAATAGAAAAAGCGGTAAACAATGGTGCTGTAGGTTCGGTGCTGATGGATACCGGTAAAAACGGCTATGCTTACGGTGGTATTATTGGTGTTGCTACTATGGCAGAACAGAGTGGTGCAAGTGGTACGGAATATAGCAGTTTTAAGCTGACCGACAGCTATAATATGGCTGCTGTACGCGGTGTAAAGTATGTTGGCGGTATTATAGGCGAGGTTCAGTTTAAGGAAAATGCACCTGCCGATGATGTGGTAATTAAAAGCTGCTATAATGCCGGCAAATTAACCTGCACGGCTGTCCTTGCGGATAATTACGGTGGCGTTATAGGTAACGGCAGTATTTATGATGCAACCATAGATAAGCTGTATTACACTACCGAAGCTTATAGCGGTATCACTTCCACATCTGCTAAAACGCCGGTCGGTTTGCAGAAGGTTGGCGCTGCTGATATGAAGGCTGCTGATTTTGTGACAAAGCTGGGTGAAGCGTTTGTGCCGGATAAAGGCAACACTAACTTTGGCTACCCGATTTTAGCTGATGAGGATATGGGTAGCTCTGCCAAGGATATTACCGGTTTTGCCATAAACGGAGTTAATGCCACGATTGATAATGCAGCTAAAACGGTTGCTTTTGATACGCCGTTTGATATGGTTGTAAGTGGTAATACCTGTGAATTTACTCCCACTGTTCAAGTTTCGGACAAGGCAAGTGTAACGCCGACCGGAAAAGCAACCTTTAAGCAAAATTCTGACGATAACACTAAGTATAGCTGTGAATATTTTGTTACAGCAGAAAATGGCTCGGTTCGCGTTTATTCAGTAGTAGTTTCTACTGCGGCAGCCGTTAGCAACATAACGCTGGATAAAACATCGATTGAGCTGGTGGCAGGCTTTGGTACAGAAGCATTGACGGCAGTTATTTCGCCGGCAAATGCCAGCAACTGTGCTGTTAACTGGCAAAGCAGCAATGAAGGTGTAGCAACTGTGGATGCTGACGGCGTGGTTACCGGTGTGGCAGAAGGCGAAGCCGTTATAACTGCCACCACTGTTGATGGTGGTAAAAAAGCCGAATGTAGAGTTAAGGTTACTCCGTTTGTCAGCGTTACCGAAGTTAGCCTGCCGGAAACTGCCGAGGTTATTCGTAACGAGGAGATTACACTTACGGTAACTGTTTTGCCGACAAATGCCAGCAACAAAGCAGTAACCTGGCAAAGTGCAGATGCAGCGATTGCTACTGTGGATGATAACGGCAAGGTTAAAGGTATAAAGGAAGGTACCGTTGATATTACGGTGACCAGTGCAGACGGTGGCAAAACTGCTACCTGTGCTGTAACAGTTAAGAAAATTGATGTAACCAAGGTTGAAGTAAATCAAACTAAATATTTGGCAGTTGGCAAAAGCAAGCAGCTGCTGGCAACTGTTTCTCCTGCTAACGCAACTGAACAGGGTGTGGAATGGTCGAGCAGTAACACCGGTGTTGCTACTGTAGATGTGACCACCGGCGTGGTAAAGGGTATTGCAGCCGGAGAAGTTACCATTACGGCCAAATCCAGGGATAATTCTGAGATAGTTGGCACGGTTACCTTAACGGTGCTTGATGATTATGGCTATGAAGTTGGCTGGAAGGGTACCTTTAATGCCAATGCCGATAATAATAATATTGCGCCCGGCAAGCTTATCGGTGATGATCAGATTGCTGTAGAAGAATGGAGCGCATCGGTTGGTAACAGTACCGTGGCTGTGGTTGGTGATTATGTTTATGCCTATGCCTGTGCTTACGGTATGGACGGTTTCCAGATGGGCGGCGAAAAGCAGACATTCTACAAAATCGATAAGGCTACCGGCGAAATTGTAGATAAAATTTCCGGTTGCCCCGGTAGTGGTGGCTATTATTATGGCTACACAATCTACGGCGACGGTATGATTTATGTTGCTTGCCCGGGCACCGTTATGGCGTTTGATATTGATTCGTTTAAGATGGTGTGGTCTGCTACGGTGGGCAATGCTAACTATGTGCCGATTCAGTATGTAAATGGCTATGTGGTTTCTAACGGTTGTGTTTTGAACGCTGCAACCGGTGCTGTGCAGGCAAATTTGAATGGCAGCTATGGCAAGTACAATTATGCCAGCGGTGTGGTTGTAGATAACAAGTACATTGTGGCAGGTTATGACGGTTACTTACACTCCTTTGATACCACAAATTGGCAAGAAGTTGGCAAGGTGCAATTTGCCTCGGATTATGGTGAAACCTCCGGTTATGATATTAAAAAACAGCCCGGTGTGTTGCATCATAAGGGCAGCCTGTATTGGGACGGTATTGAAATGTCTACCTCTAAACCGTATCTTTATTATATGAAACTTGGCAGTAACGGCAGTCTGGGAACGGTTAATAAGGTAGAAGTTGGAGGAATGAACGTTGTAACTCCGGTGGCCTACGGTAATAGATTGTATTTGGCCGGTCAGCCTGATGCGGTTGGCGGTGGTTCTATTGCGGTTTATGACTTGACTGATATGAGCCTGATTTATACTGCAACCGCGCCCGGTAAATTTACTTCTATTCAGAGTACTCCTATTTTATATGCCGATACAGAAAATAATGCAGTGTATTTGTATGCACAGACCTATGATGGCAGCCATATTTACTACTTAAAGGATACCCCTGATGCTACGTCCGGTAGTATGAAATGGTTGGTAACACCGTCTGCTCGTCAATATGCCTTTGAACAGTTGTCTTGCGATGATGAGGGTGCTTTGTATATTACCAACGATAGCGGCAATTTGTTCAAGATTATCGGTGTTAACGGTGTGTATCCCGAAATTACCACTGATCTTTCTGATGAACCTGTTACCTATACCAAGGGTGCCAAGGCTAATGCATTAAATGTTGTCGCTACTGTAAATGAAGCAGATGCAACTATAAAATATCAGTGGCAGAGCAGCGAAAATGATGTAGATACCGAATATGCAAATATTGAGGGTGCAACCGGCGGCAGCTATACGCCTGATGTAAGCAAGACCGGCACCACCTTCTATCGCTGCAAGGTTACTAACAGCAAGGATGAAAGAGTTTATGTGATGAGTACGGCTGCCCAAATTCGTGTAGAAAGCAGCAACAGCTCCGGCGGCAGTGGGGCACCTGCCGAAAAAACCGTAGCCGTAACGGTTAACTTTAGTAAGGACGGCGAATTGGTGGTTCATAATGCGGCCCTTAATGTACGTGATACCGATAACGATAAAAAATACACTATGAACGATGCATTTGTTGTATTGCACGAAAAATATGATGATGCAGCTAACTATGAAGGATCTTCTACCGGTTGGGTTACCAAATTCTGGGGTGATACCTCGATGAATTTGGGTTACACGCAAAATCACAAGTGGGTTTGGGGTGCTAACCAGGTGATAAATTCCGGAGATAAGCTGGATGTATTTATTTATCAGGATACCGGGGCAGATTATTCGGATTTGCTGACCTGGTTTGACAAGGAAAGCTATAGTGGCAAAACCGGCAACGAAATTACCTTTAGTGTAAAGGGTATGTATCTGTTTGGTTCCGGTGAGGGCAATAAGCAGGCGGCAGCGGTTCCGGTTGGGGCAACTGTCGCGATTTCTAAAGACGGCAGTGAAATTGCAACTGCTCAAACTGATGAAAACGGACAGTTTAAGCTATCCTTCCCGGATGCCGGCTTGTATACGATTGATGTTGGCGGTACTTGTTCTTACACCTGCGATAACTATAATGGTGGCAAAATAAGCAATGATAACGCACCTGTTGTGCCCTGCCGTTGCACGGTATCCATCAGCGGCAACTCCACAGGCGGCTCTATCGGTGGCGGTGCAGCCGTTGACACCAAGTATACTGCGGCTGATGTAAAAGACCTTATCGACAAGATTGGCACCGTTACCAAGGACAGCAAGTCCGCAATCGAAAAGGCTCGTGAGGCTTATGACTCCCTGACGGCTGCCCAGAAGAAGAATGTTACCAACTACGACAAACTGACCGCCGCTGAAAAAGCTTATACCGAGCTTACCGGCGAAAAGATTGACACTGCCAAACTGCCGTTTACTGACGTAGCAAAAGATAGTTGGTACTACGATGCAATCAAGGCAATGTACGACAAGGGCCTGATGAACGGCGAAAGCGCTACCAAGTTTATGCCGAACAACAAACTGAGCCGCGCAATGTTAGTAACTATTTTGTACCGTATGCAGAACGAGCCTACTGTAACAGCTAACGCACTGTTCAATGACGTAGCAGACGGCCAGTGGTACACCAAGGCTGTAGCCTGGGCAAGTGCCAACAACGTTGTTAATGGCGTAGGCGATGGCAAATTTGCACCCAACGACAGTGTAACCCGCCAGGAAATGGCAGCAATGCTGTACCGTTACGCTAAAGCTACCGGTATGGACACTACCGCAACCGCTTCTCTCAGTAACTTTAAGGATAGCGCCA
>CAZMTO010000019.1:0-29440 GCA_964569265.1 uncultured Peptococcaceae bacterium
GAAATTTTGTTTACAGTATCAAAACAGTATCAATTCTGCTCTGAAACGCCACTTTTCCCGGTGTAGACCCGGAAAAGTCGGCTTCTGTGATTATTCCCACTCTATAGTGCCTATCGGCTTCGGTGTCAAATCCAGCACCACACGGTTAATGCCGTCTACCTCGTGGGTAATACGGTCGGTAATACGGTGCAGCAGGGGGTAAGGTATTTCTTCAATGGTAGCAGTCATAGCGTCGGTGGTGTTTACCGCACGTATAATAGCCGGCCATCCCTCGTAGCGCTTACCGTCTTTAACGCCAACACTCTTAAAGTCCGGCACGGCAATAAAATACTGCCAAACCTTGCCGGCCAAACCGGCGTTGTCAAATTCTTCACGCAAAATAGCGTCGGCCTCGCGCAGGGCGTGCAAACGGTCGCGGGTAATGGCGCCAAGGCAGCGCACACCCAGCCCCGGCCCGGGGAACGGCTGGCGATAAACCATATTGTGGGGCAAGCCCAAAGCTTCGCCTACCACTCTAACTTCGTCTTTATACAACAGCTTAACAGGCTCCACCAGTTCCATCTTCATATCTTCGGGCAGGCCGCCTACGTTGTGGTGTGCCTTTACACCGTCTGACTCTAAAATATCGGGGTAAATGGTGCCCTGTGCCAAAAAGTCAATACCTTCCAGTTTGCCGGCTTCTTCGTCAAACACCTTAATAAATTCGGCACCGATAATTTTACGCTTCTTCTCCGGTTCGGCCACACCGGCCAACAAATCCAAAAAGCGGTCGGTAGCATCAATGTAGATAAGGTTGGCGTCCATTTCTTTGCCAAACACTTCAATAACCTGTTCACTTTCTCCTTTGCGCATTAAACCGTGGTTAACGTGAACACAGGTAAGCTGCTTGCCAATAGCCTTAATAAGCAGCGCCGCAACCACCGAGCTATCTACCCCGCCGGAAAGTGCCAGCAGCACCTTTTTGTCACCAACCTGGGCGCGTACTGCCGCAACCTGTTCTTCAATAAAAGCGTTAGCCAGTTCGGGCGTGTTAATACGCGCCATAGATTCGGGTCTTACAATACTCATTATTATTCCTCCTGCAATTTATTTTCAACTGTTTTATACTGGTATTACTCCCATTCCACCGTTGACGGGGGTTTGCCGGTAATATCATAAACAATACGGTTGATGTTAGGAACCTCGTTAACAATGCGCACCGATACTCTGTCTAAAACATCGTAGGGTATGCGCGCCCAATCGGCCGTCATAAAATCGGTAGTGGTAACCGACCTTAAAGCCAGTGTGTAATCATAGGTGCGGCCGTCACCCATTACCCCCACCGAACGCATATTGGTAAGCACCGCAAAATATTGATCCATCGTGTTTTGCAGCCCGGCTTTAGCTATCTCATCTCTAAAAATAAAGTCTGCCTCGCGCAGGGTGGCCAGCTTTTGCGGCGTAACCTCACCGATAACACGAATTGCCAGCCCCGGCCCCGGAAACGGCTGGCGTTCTACCAGATAATCCGGCAAGCCAAGCTCACGGCCAAGCTCGCGCACTTCGTCCTTAAACAACTGCCGCAGCGGCTCTATAATACCCTTAAATTCCACGTGATCCGGCAAACCACCCACATTGTGGTGGCTTTTTATTACAGCAGCATCGCCCAGCCCCGATTCTATAACATCGGGGTAAATGGTGCCCTGCACCAAATAATCTACGCTGCCGATTTTTTTACCTTCGTCCTCAAAAACGCGGATAAATTCTTCACCGATAATTTTACGCTTGGTTTCCGGGTCACTAACCCCGGCCAGGCGGCTCAAAAAGCGTTCGCCGGCATTTACCCGCACAAAATTTATCTTCCACTTGGCAAAGGCGGCTTCTACCTCGTCGCCTTCGTTCTTGCGCATCAGTCCATGGTCTACAAACACACAGGTAAGCTGTTCACCCACCGCTTCGGCCAGCAGCGCCGCCGCCACCGAACTGTCCACCCCGCCGGAAAGTGCCAGCAGCACCTTGCCGCTACCCACCTGCCTGCGTATGGCCTCTACCGAACGGTTTTTAAAATCTCCCATCGTCCAGTCGCCATTGGCGCGGCAAACCTTATACAAAAAGTTGCGCAGCATAGCCGTGCCCATTTCGGTATGGTTTACCTCCGGATGAAACTGCACGCCGTAAAACCCGCGTGCTTCGTCGGCTATGGCCACATTGGGGCAGGCCGCCGAATGTGCCGTAAGCTTAAAGCCAACCGGCAGCCTGGCCATATAATCCCCGTGGCTCATCCACGAAACCCCCTCGGCCGGCAAGCCGTAAAACAGAGGTGATGTTGTGTCGTAGCTTGTTAATGTTTTGCCGTATTCCCGCGCCGCATCATCGGCTGCGGGGGTAACCTCGCCGCCCAAAGTGTGCGCCATAAGCTGGCACCCGTAGCAAATGCCCAACACCGGCACACCAAGCTCAAACACCGCAGGGTCACACTTGGGCGAACCCGGCAGGTATACGCTGCCCGGCCCCCCGGTAAAAATAATACCAATAGGGTTTAGGGCCTTAATTTCTTCAACGGGTGTTTTATACGACTTAACTTCACAATAAACATTTTGTTCTCGCACCCGGCGCGCAATAAGCTGATTATATTGCCCGCCAAAGTCCAAAATCAAAACCAACTGATGCTCGTGCATTTATATGCCCCCTTAAAATCAGCGCCTGTTTTGCTGCCCGGCCAGACTTGCACCAATAAACGATGCAAACAGCGGATGCGGCTTGTTGGGGCGGCTGCGGAATTCCGGATGGAACTGGCAGGCTACATACCACGGATGCTCAGGTATTTCTATCATCTCTATAACGCTTTTATCCGGCGCCTGACCGCACAGCACCAAACCGGCCTTGCGGTAATCGTCCAAATAATCGTTATTAACCTCGTAACGGTGACGGTGCCGCTCCTGAATCAGGTCTGCACCGTAAATTTTATGCGCGTGGCTGCCCGGCAGTAATTCGCAGGGATACAGCCCCAAACGCAGCGTACCGCCCAAGTCAATTTCCGAATGTTGACCGGGCAAAAAGTTGATAACCGGGTAAGGTGTTGCATCATCAAATTCGGTAGAATTTGCCCCCTGCCAGCCCAAAACGTGGCGGCAGTATTCAATAAGGGCAATTTGCATACCCAAACAAATGCCAAAGTAAGGTTTGCCGTTTTCTCTGGCGTATTGGGCAGCCAAAATTTTGCCTTCTACACCGCGGTTGCCAAAACCGCCCGGCACCAGCACACCGTCTACCTCGCCCAAAATAGCTTCTACAGTATCCGGCGTAATATCCTCCGAATCTACCCATTTAATGTCTATGGCAGCACTGTTGGCAAAACCGCCGTGTTTAAGTGCCTCTACCACGCTTAAATAAGCATCGTGCAGGGCCACATATTTGCCCACCAGCGCAATTTTTACCGTATGCTGCAAATTACGGCTCACCTCTACCATACTCTGCCAATCACGCAGGTCAAGCTCGTTAGCATTAAGCTTAAGCTTGTCTACCACAATGCGGCACAGGTTTTCTTCTTCTAAGGCCAGGGGTATAGCATAAAGGCTGTCTAAATCGCGGTTTTCCACCACCATTTCTACCGGCACATTACACTGCTGAGCAATTTTAAGCTTGGCACTGTACGGCAGCGGCACTTCGGTACGGCAAACAATAACGTCGGCCTGAATACCCTGACTTAACAGCTCACGCACACTATGCTGCGTGGGCTTGGTTTTAATTTCGCAGGATTTTGCCAAATACGGCACCAGCGTAACGTGAACATACACGCAGTTTTCACGCCCAACGTCGCTGCCAAACTGGCGTATAGCTTCAATAAACGGCAACGATTCAATATCACCCACCGTGCCGCCAACCTCAATAATCGCCACATCAGCATTGGCGGTTTCTACATTAAGGCGAATATTTTCTTTTATCTTGTTGGTAATATGCGGTATCATCTGCACGGTGCCGCCTTCGTAACTGCCGTTGCGTTCTTCTTTAAGCACACTGTCGAACACCCGACCGGAGGTTACGTTAGAATATTTATTAAGGCTTTCGTCGATAAAACGCTCGTAATGGCCCAAATCCAAATCGGTTTCGGCGCCGTCATCCGTAACAAAAACCTCGCCGTGCTGATAGGGACTCATCGTGCCGGGGTCTATATTCAGGTAAGGGTCTAACTTTTGCATAGTAACACGCACACCGCGCGCTTTAAGCAGGCGGCCTATAGACGCTGCCGTAATGCCCTTGCCCAGGCCGGACACCACACCCCCCGTTACGAAAACATATTTTGTCGATTTTTCGCTTGGCATAATATCTTCTCCATTCTTTGCGTAAACATTTTGTTACGATTTTAGCTGATTATATGATTAAACATAGCAAAAACGGTTTTTAAGCAACTGCCAAACCGTTTGTTATTGTGCTGTTTTATAGCAAAACAAATTTATCCGTATATAATTTTAGCCTGTTTTGTCGCAAATAGCAATAGTTTTTTGCGCTGTTACCTTATGGCTTTAAAAAAATTTTGCAGCAGCGCGCGGCATTCATCTTCCATTATACCGCCAATTACCTGCGGCTTATACGGTGCAGTTTTGTGCCAGCCCAAATTAAATGCCGACCCACACGCCCCAAAGCGGCTGTCGGGGCAGCCAAACACCACTTGCCCCACCCGCGCCAAAATTATTGCCCCGGCGCACATCGGGCAAGGCTCCATAGTAACATACAGGGTACAGTCCGTTAAAAATTTTTGCCCCAGCTTGGCCGCAGCAGCCTTAATGGCCAACACTTCGGCGTGAGCAAGGGCATCACCGGTTTGTTCAATGCGGTTGGCACAGGCAGCTATAACTTTATCACCCTGCACCACCACCGCACCCACCGGCACTTCTCCGGCGGCAGCAGCAGCGGCGGCAATATCCAGCGCCTGCGCCATATATGCACGATGTTCCATCAGCAAAACCTCCGCAAAAACATAAAATAAAAAAGCCCCTCGGCTGAGGGGCTGAACTTTGGCTGGGGTACTAGGATTCGAACCTAGGAATGCTGGTGCCAGAAACCAGTGCCTTACCGCTTGGCCATACCCCATTATTTACACATCCGTGAAAGATGTTTGGCTAAGCACGGATGTGTGTTGGTGTGCTTGACAGGAATCGAACCTGCGACCTATCGCTTAGGAGGCGATCGCTCTATCCAACTGAGCTACAAACACCCGTGATTTAACGCCTTTACATTATATCTTATCTTTGCCTAAAGGTCAAGATGTTTTTGGTAATTTTTTAAATATTTTTTATCAGCTATCCGCCAAGGGTAACATCCTGCGTGCTGTACCACGCCAAAGCTTCGGTTAAATGCTCCGGCTGAAAATCCGGCCAAAGGGCTTCTACCACAAAAAAATCAGCGTACACCGTTTGCACCGGCAGCATACCCGATAACCTGCGCATACCGCCCCAGCGTACCACCATATCCACCCGAGAAACCTCGCGCGATTGCAAACCGCTGCAAATTGCTTTGCGCCCGCCGGCGACAGCTCCGCTCAGGGCAGCCAAGTCCCATTCCCAGCCGTAATTTACCAAAAAGTTAAGCTTTATGCCGCCCCCGGCAATAGTGCGCCGCCTGCGATAGGGCAGCAGCTCCGGCGGAAACTGCGGCGAATCATAATTACCCACCACCAGCAAATCGGCACCCTCTGCCGAAAGTAACCGCACAGCCTCCACACACGCCGCCGTAAAGCCATCTCTCTGCGCCCGCGGGCGTTTGCAGTTATCTGTAGTAAAGCCGTAAAATGTCAGCTCATCAATACCCACTTGCTTAGCCTGCCGCAAAAGCTGCACTCCCGGCGTCAGACCAAAGCGGTAGCCCTGCTCTCGCTTTAAGCCGTGCCGCTGCGCCCAGCGCCTGTTGCCGTCCGGTATAACTGCCAAATGCTTAGGTATGCGCATACACCTACCACCTTATCCTTGTATAATAATTTTTATACCAGAATAATGCCCCAAATTGTGTCTGCTTATACATCAACGGCAGCCCAATGCCTAACGTGCCGCCATAATTTTTTCGGCTTCGGCCAGCTTTTGCGGGTTACCAACATCCAGCCACCAGCCATTTAGCCGACAACTGCCCAAACGCTGCTGCTGCAAATAAAGCTTGTTAAGGTCGGTTATTTCCAGCTCGCCCCTTGCCGACGGTGTAAGGCACGGTATAAGCTCAAAAGCATCCGGCGGGTACAAATAAAAGCCAATAACCGCCAAATTACTTACCGGTTCGGCAGGTTTTTCCACCAGACCAACCAGCTTATCGCCGTCAAATTCCGCCACACCGTAGTCCTGCGGGTTAGGCACCGGCAGCACAAAAATACGCGCCTGCCCGGCAGGTTCGGCCGCATACGCCTTAACATAGCCGGCAATATCCGCCGCAAACAGGTTATCTACCAGCAGCAATGCCAAATGCCGCCCCGCAGCAAAGTCACGGCACAAATACAGTGCGTGTGCAATGCCCAGCGGCTCCGGCTGCACCACATAAGTAAGCTTAACGCCAAACTGTTCGCCATTGCCAGCAAATGCTTCTATCACCGGGCGGTTATGCGGGTTTACCACCAAAGCAATATCGGTTATACCGGCATCGGCCATCCTTTTAAGGTTATATTCCAACAGGGGCTTGCCCAAAACCGGCACCATCGGCTTGCCACCCAGCTCGTTGGGGTAGCCCAGGCGGCTGCCGGCACCGGCCGCCAAAATTACGCCGCAAATTGCGGCTGGCTGTTTTTCCATACAAAATACCTCTATTTTACGTGTGTATTTTTGTTTTTTTACTGATAAAGCTATTTTACTATGCCAATTTTAAGTCTATTTTAACAAACACAGCCATTTTTTACAAGCTATTTTATGCCCCGTTTGACAATATCCGCTTTTTAATCTATAATAAAATATAGTCGGCTTTTTTAAGCCTTTGGGGAGCTGAACATATGAACAAACATATAAAAAATTTATGGCGCTGCTTGGCCGCGGCACTGTTGCTTGGTGTCTGGGCTGCCCAGCCTGCCGCCGCCTTTGATACATCGCTGGACGATGAACTGCTGCTGCTGGTTAACGGCACTTATCAACTGGATAAAAACTACAAACCCACCGATTTGGAAAACACCTCGCGTCAGGTAAAATCTATCAAAAGCCGCCTTATGCTGCGCAAAACCGCCGCCGCCGCTTATTATGATATGATACAGGCGTATAAAAACCAAAGCCGCCGCACCATCTATTCAATATCCGGCTACCGCGACTTTGCTTATCAGGAGCGCCTGTTTAACACCAAGCTGGCCGGCCGCCAAAGTATGGGGCAAAGCTACAACACCGCCTACAAAAATACGTTAGAATACACCGCACTGCCCGGCACCAGCGAACATCAAACCGGGCTGGCCGTAGATTTAAGCTCTAACAATGCACTGTCGGACAACTTTAGAAACACCGTGCAGGGCAAATGGCTGCTTAAAAACTGCTGGGACTACGGGTTTATTCTGCGCTATGACGAAAACAAGCGCGAGCTTACCAACATTGCTTACGAACCATGGCACTACCGCTATGTAGGGCTGCCACATTCGCTGATTATCCGCGACAATAGCTGGGTGCTGGAAGAATATATAGACTACCTGCACCAAAACGGTTTAATAGAATACACCGACCCTGCCAACCCGGATATGCTGTGGCGCGTTTACTGGACAAACGACACCACCGCAGAATTTGCAGGCATTACCAATGTGTCACGTGATAACACCGGCGGCTACATAATAACCACCCAAAACCCCCGCCCCGATGTTTTGCTTACCGCCTGGGTTAAAGAAGCACTTTCTGCCGACGGCATTATGCACTATATTTAAGCACCAACATACACAGAACAGACCGGAATTTGCAGGAGAAATGATGATGAGAGATACTTTGATCTATTTGGAATACTCCGAAGATAAAGATTTAAGATTTGAAGTATATCGTAATCCTAACTGCTATGAGGTATGGCTTCAGCGCAAAATAACCGATGAATATATGGGTGCCGACTGGTTTGATTATTATGATATATCTGACCACAGACACCTTGCCGATACACTTGAACGCGCAATAGAAATAGGGAGAGAGGCTATGCGCTGCTTATTATAGTAGCCGCGGTTTGTTTCCCCCCATATAAACAACGACCCCATCAGTTCTGCACCGAAAGGGTCGTTTTCTTATGTCAAATTTTAATTATTCGCCTTTAAATTCCGGGGCACGTTTTTCACCAAAGGCCGCCAAGCCCTCCTTGCAATCGGCGGTAAGTGCCAGCCTGCCGTTTGCCTGTGCTTCTTCCTTCAACACCTCATCCAGGCTGCTGTTGGGGGTAGCGTTAAGCACCAGCTTTATGCTTTGCAGTGCCAGGGGTGCGCGTTTAGCCAGCTTTTCGGCATATTTTGCAGTTTCGGCCTTTAAATCTTCGGCAGCAAACACCGCATTTACAAAGCCATAAGCCACGCCCTGTTCCGCAGTAATCGGCAAAGCTTCAAACATCGCCTGCTTGGCGCGGTGGCTGCCAATAGCACGCGGCAAAAAGTAATGCCCGCCGCAATCGGGTGCCAAACCAATGTTGGTAAAGCTCTGAATAAACTTGGCACCGCTTACCGCAAAAATCATATCGCAGGCCAGCGCCAAATTAAACCCTGCCCCGGCTGCCGCACCGTTAACCATAGCAATAACCGGCTTGGTTGCCTTGTAAATAGCTTCGGATATTTGCCCGGCATTAGCCATAAACGCCACCGATTCGTCCAACTCTGCCAAATCGGCCAGCGCGCCCAAATCACCGCCGGCACAAAAAGCCCGGCCGGCACCGCTAAACACCATAACGCGCACTTCGTCATCGGCATCCATAGCTTTAATTGCTGCCACCGTATCGGCCACCAATTCTGCCGTCAGGCTGTTAAGCGACGCCGGGTTGTTCATGTAGATCCAGCCTACACCGTTCTGTTTTTCCGTCAATACATACATTTTTCTGCCTCCTTTGGTCATATCTGATAATTTGGGGCAAGCCCCGCTAAAGGCAATTTAATACATCTCACGTCCGTCCGCCCGGTATTCGGCAAAAAGCCGCCGGCAGGCAGCACGGTCTAAACACTTTACCGCCAAAACCTGCTCATCGGCCCCGGCCAAATAATCATAAATAGCCTGATCACGAAAACCTATCTCGGCAGCATCATACTTGGTGCCGCCAAAGTAAAGCTCGCCTATATTAGCCCAAATAATGGCGGACAAACACATCGGGCAAGGCTCGCAGGAAGAAAATATTACGCAGCCGGTTAAATCGTGCGAACCAACCGCCCGGCAGGCAGCACGTATAGCCACAACCTCGGCGTGCGCAGTCGGGTCACAATCTACCAGCACCCGGTTATGCGCCGCCGCCAGCAATTTGCCGTCGGCATCCACCACCACCGCACCAAACGGGCCACCGTCTCCACAGGCACTGCCGCGTTTAGCCTCGGCATAAGCCAAAGCCATCATCTCGTCAACAAAAGCCGCCGTAAACTCCATATAAAGCCCCCCTTTGTTTAATATTCAGTTTTATCAGCTATTTTCAGCCATCCGGGTCAACTCATCTTCTACAGGTACCGCCGCCCTAACCTCGGCCAGCAACGCCTGTATGGCAGCGTGATACTTGGGCGCTGCATAAACCGCACCCCAGCCCTGTTGGCTCTGAAACAGCTCTCCGTATGCCAGCGAATCATTAGAGCGAATTACCGCCGGCAACTGTTCATCGGCCAGCACCTGCCGCAAAATATCCGCTTCAAAGGCGTTATCCAAATAAGCCGCCCGTTCTTTATCCGGTGGAACCAGCATAATTATTCCCCCTTAACAGCCGCCGACATTTGCACCGCCAGCTTAGGGCAGGCTGTCAGCAGGTCTACCCTGCCCGCCGCCAAACTAAGCTTTTGCGCCTGGCTAAGCTGTTTGATATAAACTTCGGCAGCACGCGCCAAATGCACCGTAGGCAGGCTGCACTGCCACAACAGGCTAACCGGCCGCCGAGAGCGCGTGTATTTGCTGCCGGTGCCGCTGTTATGCGCCGCCAGCCGCTGTGTAATATCTAGCGTATACCCGGTATAGATAGTGCCGTCGGCACATTTTAGCATATATACCGTTGCCATTTTGCTGCTGTTTAAGCCTGCTCGTGCTCCAACGCACGGTGGCCTATATCACGGCGGCTAAAGCAGGTATCATAGTGTATTTTATCTACCATTTGGTATGCGGTATCAATGGCAGCCCTGATATTTTTGCCCGATGCCGTTACACCCAGCACCCTGCCGCCGTTAGCAACCACCTGCTGCCCAATAAAGGCCGTGCCCGCGTGGAAAACATAAGCACCAGGCACATCGGCATCAAGGCCGGTTATAGCCTGCCCGCGGCCGTATTTGCCCGGATACCCGCCCGAAGCAACAACCACGCAAACAGCCGGCTCCTCCGACCATTCTAACTGCATACCGGCAAGGGTACCGTTTATAACCGCCAGCATTATCTCTACCAAGTCCGACTTTAAGCGGTACAGCACTGCCTGAGTTTCCGGGTCACCAAAGCGGGCGTTAAATTCCAGCACCTTAACACCGTCTTTGGTAAGCATAAGCCCGGCATACAAAACACCCTTATACAGTCGCCCCTCGGCCCGCATACCATCTACCGCCGGCTGCAAAACCCTTGCCAGCACCTCAGCCGCCAGTTCATCGGTATAAACCGGTGCCGGAGAATATGCCCCCATACCGCCGGTGTTGGGGCCTTCGTCGTTGTCATAGGCGCGTTTGTGGTCTTGCGCCGAAACCATCGGCAGCACGTTATAACCATCCGTAAAGGCCAGCACGCTTACTTCCTCGCCGTCCAGATATTCTTCAATTACTACTTTAGCCCCGGCATTGCCAAACGCATTACCGCTGAGCATTTCATCGGCGGCCTGCTTGGCTTCGTCAGTGGTCATAGCTACCACAACGCCCTTGCCGGCAGCCAAACCGTCGGCCTTAACCACAATAGGCGCACCCATCTCGTCAATATAAGCCTTGGCCGCAACCACATCGGTAAAGCTGGCATATTTGGCCGTAGGTATGCCGTATTTTTCCATTATCTGTTTGGCCAGCTCTTTACTGCCCTCAATAAGGGCGGCAGCCTGCGTAGGCCCAAAAATTTTAAGTCCGGCAGCCGTAAATTTATCAACAATACCGGCAGCCAGCGGTGCTTCCGGCCCCACCACCGTCAGGTCAACAGCTTCGGCCTGCGCAAATTCCAGCAGGGTATCCACATCTTCGGCCGCAATGTTCACACAATCGGCCAGTTCGGCAATACCGGCGTTGCCGGGCGCGCAATATATTTCTTCTGCAAGGGGGCTTTGGGCCAGCTTCCACACAATAGCGTGTTCGCGGCCACCGCCGCCCACTACCAAAATCTTCATACGGTTCACCTCGTAATTTTAATATTTCAGTATTTTAATAATGGAAGTGACGAACACCGGTAAATACCATTGCCAAACCGGCTTCGTCGGCTGCCGCAATAGAGTTTTCATCATAAATAGAACCACCCGGCTGGATAATTGCCGTAATGCCGTGCTTAGCGCAGGCATCTACCGTATCGCGGAAGGTGAAAAATGCATCCGACGCCATAACCGCGCCAAAGGTACGGTGAGCTGCTACATTAACTGCCATCTCCATCGAACCGATACGGCTCATCTGCCCGGCACCGACACCAACCACCTGATAATTATTAGCCAGCACCACAGCGTTAGACTTTACGTGCTTGGCAACCGTCATAGCAAATTTCAACTGATCCAGTTCTTCGGCGGTGGGCTGGCGCTTGCTTACCACACGCATTTCTTCTTCCGCCGGGTCAAGCATATCGTTTTCCTGCAACAAAATGCCGCCCTTTACCGGGTAAAAGCAAACGCGGGGCTCGGCCTTTTTTATTTTGCCGCAATTACCTACCACCAACAGGCGCAGGTTGGGCTTTACCTTTAATATCTCCAGCGCTTCGTCGGTAAAGCAGGGGGCCGCCACAGCCTCTAAAAAGGTTTTAAGCATTTCATGGGCGGTATCGGCATCTACCGGGCGGTTTACTGCCACAATGCCGCCGTAAGCAGCCTGAGTATCACCCTCGTAGGCTTTTTTGTAGGCTTCGGCAGCAGTCTGCCCCAAGCCCAGGCCGCAGGGGTTGGTATGTTTAATAATGGTTGCTGCCGGCTGATCAAATTCTCGCACCAGCTCTATGGCCGCGTCAACGTCTAACGTGTTGTTATAAGAAAGCTTTTGCCCGGCTATCTGTTTGGCCGTACCGGCGCCCGGTTCATCGTCACCAAAGCAGGTATAAAGCACCGCCCGCTGCTGAGCATTTTCACCGTAGCGCAGCTCCTCCTTTTTTTCGCCCATCAGCAAAAACTGCTCGGGGAATTTTTCTTCGGTGCCGGTAATTTTTTGCAAATAGGTAGAAATAAATGTGTCGTATTCTGCCGTATGACGAAAAGCCGCAGCCGCCAGCTCCAGTCGATACGCTTCGTCCAGGGTGCCGTCTTTAATTCTGGCAATTATCTCATCATACTTGGCAGGGTCGGTAACAATAGTAACATACTTGTTGTTTTTAGCTGCCGCACGCACCATGGTAGGCCCGCCGATATCAATGTTTTCAATAGCATCGGCAAGGGTAACATCGGGCTTTTCAATCGTCTGACGGAACGGATACAGATTTACCGCCACCAAATCTACCGGTGTAATTTTATGCTCCTCTAACTGCGCCAAATGGTCGGGGGTGCGCATAGCCAAAATACCGCCGTGAATATAAGGGTTAAGCGTTTTTACACGGCCGCCCAAAATCTCCGGAAAACCCGTAACCTCACTTACATAGGTCACCGGTATGCCGGCCTCTTTAATGGTGTTATAGGTGCCGCCGGTAGAAACTATCTCGTAGTCCAGCTCGCTAAGGGCGCGGGCAAATTCTACCACGCCGGTTTTGTCCGACACACTGATTATTGCTCTTTTGCTTGGCATAATTCTTATCTCTCCTAATCATATAATTCTTAAATATTACATCGCGCCGGGCAGCATCAGCCACCCAACAACCAATCCAACACGTTTTCTCCGGCCGATGTCTGCTCTCTGTAAATTTCGGTATAACCGCAATCAACACAGCTAACCGTTAAAAACTTTTTGTTCTGAATATCAAAATACTTGGCAAAAGATGTGCCGCTTGCCGCAAACTCGTCGGTTTCATACTGCCGGCAGCCGCACTTGGGGCACACAAACTGTCTGGTATCCATAAAAACCTCCTTATAACTATCACTGTTTCTGTTTGGCGGCGTTAATCCTCTATTATAACGCGGCGGCCTTCTATACGCAGCTTACCCTGTGCCAGCAGCTTAAGCGCCAGCGGAAAGATAATATGCTCCTGCTCTAAAATGCGCGCCGCCAACGTATCCTCATCATCGGTATCCAACACCGGCACCGGGGCCTGCAAAATTATCGGGCCGCTGTCCAAACCTTCGTCTACAAAATGCACCGTGCAGCCCGACACCTTTACGCCGTATTCAAACGCCTGGCGCTGGCCGTGCAAACCGGGAAAGCTGGGCAACAAAGCCGGGTGAATGTTAAGCACCTTTTGCGGAAAAGCCTGCAACAACACTGGGGTAACAATGCGTAAATAGCCTGCCAGGGCCACCGCCTGCGCCCCCGCCAGTTTAAGCAGCTTTACCACCTGTTCGTCGTAAGCCTCACGTGTGGGGTAATCTTTGGGCAGCACCACTGCCGTTGTAATACCGGCCTTTTCGGCACGGCTAAGCGCATAAGCATCGGGCTTGTCGCTTATTACCATAACTACCTCTATCGGTATTTGCCCATAAGCAGCTTCATCAATAATGGCCTGCAAATTAGAACCGCTGCCGCTGGCTAATACGCCGATTTTTAGTTTTTCCATAGGTTCCTCCGTTTTACAACATTACCGTTACAATAAAATATTAACGGCACCTTATATTTTCAAGTCTATCAAATACCACAGTCACTGATTTGCTATTGCGTGCTGCCACAGCAGATGGTGTGCTATTGCATACTGATAGTACGCCGATGAGCGAGAAGGCTGATGACACAGCAGATGGTGTGCTATTGCGTTTACGCTATCAATCAAGGCTGCCTGCCAAAGCATATAGGGCGGCGGGTGGGAAAAGATACCCCTCCACTCAGCCTTGATTGAGCTGCTTAAGATGACACCGCAGATGACGTGCTATTGCATACTGATTGTACGCCGATGAGCGAGAAGGCTGATGACACCGCAGATGGTGTGCTATTGCGTTTACGCTATAACCACACCGGCACCGGTGCGCTTCACCATCTCACCAATAACCTTGCCGTCGGGGCAGTTGGCCAGCACAGTATCAACCTCACTCTGCGGCACAATAATAACATAACCAATGCCCATATTAAATACACGGTACATTTCTTCATCGGCAATATCGCCAAGGCGCTGCATCAGCTTAAAAATTGCCGGGCGTTCCCAGGCAGTGCTGTCAATTTGCGCCGCCAGCTCATCATTATAAACACGGGGCAGGTTTTCCAGCAGGCCGCCGCCGGTAATATGGCACATACCGTGAATTTCCGTTTTATCCAGCAGGGGCAAAATATCCTTAACATAAATGCGGGTGGGTGTAAGCATAGCTTCGCCTACCGTTGTGCCCAGCTCGTCTACATAGCTGTCGGCAGTAAGCTCTCCCTCTAACAGCACACGGCGCGCCAGAGAAAACCCGTTGCTATGCAACCCGGTAGAGGGCAAGCCAATCAGTACGTCACCTTCAGCCACCTTTTCACCGGTCAAAATCTTGCTTTTATCGGCCACACCAACGGCAAAGCCGGCAATATCATATTCATCTACCGGATAAAACCCGGGCATCTCGGCAGTTTCACCGCCAATAAGCGAACACATCGACTGCTTGCAGCCCTCGGCCACGCCCTTAACAATATCTGCCACACGGTCGGGGAACAGCTTGCCTACCGCAATATAATCAAGGAAGAACAGCGGCTCGGCACCCTGCACCAAAATATCGTTTACACACATTGCCACAGCATCAATGCCAATAGTATCGTGCTTATCCAAAATTTGCGCCACTTTAAGCTTGGTACCAACACCGTCCGTGCCGGAAAGTAACACAGGCTGTTTATATTTGCTTATATCCAACTGAAACAAACCGGCAAAGCTGCCAAGGTCAGTCAAAACCTCCGGCCGATACGTACTCTGCACATAGCCCTTCATCTTTTGTACTGCCAAATTCCCGGCGTCAATATCTACACCGGCGTCTTTATAGGAAATTGCCATTTTGTTATATCCTCCCTGGGTTATTCATTTATATTAAATGCAAATTTTTTTCTGATCTTTATGTTTTTTACGTTGATTTCTAGCCCGCCACCGGATATTTGCCGGCAAAGCAGCCTTAACAGTATTTTAAGAGGCAAGCTTCAGGTTTTAACACCGCATTAGTTTGCCCGGCAGCATCACATATACCAAAAACGCCACATTCTTCGTGCAGCTTATCGTCTTTGCGACAAAAATCATCCATGGCCTTTTGCCATCCCCTTAAAAAAATTACCCTAAAATACTGCAAAAATCAATTAAATTCCGTCAAAATATCTGTGCCGCTAAAACAAGAACAGCGCCCCTTAAAAAATAGCGGCGCGTTTATATACATAGTCAATATGACGCAGATAATACTCGTAGTCAAACAGTTGGTCTAAGTCATCGGGCGAAAGATACTCCATAACCTCGGCATCCTGCAAAAGCTGATAAGCAAAATCCGTACCTTCATCATAAGATACCATAGCATCCCTTTGTACCATTTCGTATGCCACTTTGCGCGGCACACCACGTTCTACAAGGGCCATAAGCACCCGCTGAGAAAAAATAAGCCCGCGGGTAAGGTCAAGGTTATGCTCCATTTGTTCGTGGTTTATGCTCATCTGTTTAAGGGTTTCTATCATCTGCTGCAACATATAGTCTGCCACCAGGCAGCTATCCTGAATAATAACATCTTCGGCCGGCGAATGTGTAAAATCGCGCTCGTCCCAAAGGGCCACGTTTTCCAGCGCGGCCATGGCATTAGCGCGCAAAATACGCGCCAAACCGCTTACACGCTCGGCTTTTACCGGGTTTATTTTATGCGGCATAGCCGATGCACCTATCATACCGGGAACCAGCGGCTCCGATACCTCGTGGATTTCGCTGCGTTCCAGCGTGCGGATTTCTACCGCAAATTTGTCCAGCGTAGAGCCCAACAAAGCCAGCGCCATCAGCAATTCCGCGTGGCGATCTCTCTGTAATACCTGCGATGCCGCAGTAGACTGCTTTAAGTCCAGTCGGCGGCAAACGTGTTCCTCCACAAATGGGTCTATATGGGCATAAAGGCCGGTAACACCGGATATTTTGCCCACCGCCACGGTAGTTCTGGCCTGCTGCATACGGCCTATGGTGCGGTCAATTTCCGACACCCAAACCACCATCTTCATACCAAAGCTCATCGGCTCGGCGTGTATGCCGTGTGTGCGGCCTACCATAAGGGTGTATTTGTGCTTTTTAGCCAGCTCGGCCAAAATATCACGCAGTTGGTATAATTTACCGATAATCAGATCGGTAGCCTGGGTCATCTGCACGGCCATAGCGGTATCCACCACATCCGACGATGTCATACCAAAGTGCAGGCTTTTAGCAGCTTCTTCGCCTATTTGCTCGGTAATCGCCTCTAAAAAGGCGGCAACGTCGTGTCTGGTCACACTTTCAATCTCTTTAATGCGCTGAATATCAATGTTGGCGTTAGCCACAATTTCATCATATATGGCGGCATCCAGCTTGCCAAAGTCCTTCATTGCCTCGCAGGCATAAAGCTCCACTTGCAGCATTTGCTGCCAGCGGTTTTCATCTGACCATATTTTTTCCATCTCCGGCAATCTGTATCGAGCAATCACGGCAAATCCACCCTTCCCCCAAGGCTTTTTACAACCAAATTATTTCTGTGCCAAATAGCCTTCTACACCCAACTGCTGCAATTTGGCGTCTTTATTTTCTACACCGGCCAGCATAGTCTGTTTAAAGGCTGCCAATCTTTCGGCCAGTGCAGCATCAGCCGTAGCCAAAATTTGTGCTGCCAAAATACCGGCATTGCGGGCACCGTCTATAGCCACCGTAGCCACCGGTATGCCCGCCGGCATTTGCACCATAGCCAGCAGGGCATCAAAACCAACCAACGCCCCCGACTTTATAGGCACGGCAATCACCGGCAAGGTAGTTTCGGCAGCAATTACACCGGCCAAATGCGCAGCACCACCCGCGCCGGCAATAATGGCACCAAAGCCCCTGTTTGCCGCGTTTTTAGCCAAATCGGCTGTTTTTTGCGGCGCACGGTGTGCCGAAGATATTCTTACCTCGTATTCTACCGCCAGCTCGTCTAACACCTTGGCGGCATTTTGCATAACCGGCAGGTCAGAATCACTGCCCATAATTATTAAAACCTTGTTTGCCATCGTTGTTCCCCCTATATAAATAGCCTGTAATATTGCCTACAACCCTAAAATATCACTGACTTTGGCAGCCATAGTGTCTGCCTCAACAACGTCATTGTGCAGCACCGGTCTATCCTCTAAATCTGCCAAGGCCCTATGCACCGGGCGTTCAATTTTATCCGACAACCGCTGCAAAACAACGCTTTCTGCTTCATCATCGGCCACAACCTCGCCCAGGGCAGCCAACACTGCGCGGCCAAACTTAAACGGGCTGGCTGTACTTGCTATAACTGCCGGGGTATCATCGCCGGTGCGGCGGGCATATGCCTTATAAACTGCCACTGCCACCGCCGTATGCGGGTCTAAAGCGTAGTTATCTTCGGCAAAAACCTGCTTAATGGTTGCCGCCACCTCTGCTTCGTCGGCAAACCCACCGGATATAACCTCATCCCAACGGGCTTTAGCCTCGGCCGATGCAGTAAAGCAGCCCTCGCCTTCCAAATCGGCATAAGCTTTGGCCACCGCCGCCGCGTCGTTGCCGGTCATAGCGTAATAAAAACGTTCAAAGTTGCTGCTTATAAGAATATCCATACTGGGGCTGGTAGTCTTTACAAAATCACGGCGTTTGTCGTAAACACCGGTTTGCAAAGTATCGGCCAACACCTTGTTGCTGTTAGATGCACAAACCAGCCGCTTTATCGGCAGGCCCATAAGCTTGGCATAATATGCCGCCAAAATGTTGCCAAAATTGCCGGTGGGCACAGCCACATTAAACGGTTCGCCCGCTTTAAGCGTACCCTGACGCAGCAGCTCGGCATAGCTCCAAAAATAGTAAACTATCTGCGGGCACAGCCGCCCCCAGTTAATCGAGTTGGCCGACGAAAATTCTTTGCCGGCAGCCGCCATTTCAGCCGCCAGTTGTTTATCATTAAAAATACGTTTAACGCCGGTCTGGCAGTTATCAAAATTACCTTTAAGCGCCAAAACATAGGTATTATCGCCGTCTGTGGTGGCCATTTGCAGGTATTGCGCCCGCGATACACCACCCTGCGGGTAAAAACAGATAATTTTTACGCCGGGCACGTTTTTAAAGCCTTCTAACGCTGCCTTGCCGGTATCCCCCGATGTTGCTACCAAAATATCTACTTCACTGTCGCCGCCTTCTATCTTTACGGCTTCGGTAAGCAGGTGGGACAAAATTTGCAGCGCCATATCCTTAAACGCTGCCGTAGGGCCGTGCCACAGCTCCAAAATATTAAGACCATCAGCCAAATGTGTTAACGGTGCAATTTTCGGGTCGGCAAAATTATCACCGTATGCCGCCTTAACAATCTGCGCCAAACGCTCCGGCTTATAATCGGTCAAAAACAAACCCAGCACCTTTTCTGCCAGCGTCCGGTAGCTCATAGCCTTTAGCTCGTCCCAGGTATAATTAAACTCTGGCATTTGCGCCGGCACAAACAGGCCGCCGTCTGCTGCCAAACCGGTACGTATTGCCGCCGCTGCACTTACTGCACCGGCCTTGCCGCGTGTACTGATAAACTGCATATCATCTACCCCCGTGTTATCATTATCGGTAAAACGCCGTGCCACCAGACGGTGTATCGGCTGCCCCAATGCCCTAAAACGCTGCTCATATTCCGTCTGCTTATCTTCGGCAGCAGCCTCTAACGGGTAATCATAATCAATTTCGGTTATGCGCCAACCGCAAGCCAGCAATCTGTCCGCCGAAAAATCAAACAGCGCCCGATTATCGGTTTTAAAGCGCAACTCACCGTCCGGCTTTAAAAGCCGGGCATAAACCGTCAGCAGGCCATCGTGTGTAAGCCGGCGTTTGGCGTGCTTGTTTTTGGGCCACGGATCAGAAAAATTAAGGTATATACGGTCTAATTCGCCGGGTGCAAAGCTTTGGCTAAGCTGCGCCGCATTTTGCCACAACAGCGCCAGGTTATCTTTAGGCTCCTCCCGGTAATGCTGATAAGCCCGCAGCATAACCTCATCTACCACCTCTAAGCCGATAACGGCTAAATTGGGGCAGGCGGCTGCCAAATCGTTGCAAAACTGCCCACGACCACAGCCAATTTCCAGGCACAGCACATCGGCAGCAGCACCGCGCTGCGCAAAAAATTCCCGCCATTTGCCGCGTGGGGCAGTTGCCGCCGTAAGCACCGCCGGGGCTGCCAGCAAAGCTTCTTTAGCGCCGGGGATGTGTCTTAATCGCATAGCAATATCTTCCTTTTAAAGTTAAGCCGTGGCTTAAACATCAGCCAGCAGCTTGTCTATCTCCTTGTCTACCTGCTGCTTGGTCAAACCAAAATCTTTTTGCAGGCGCAGGGCAATAGCTTCGGCCCAAAAAGACATTTTTTCGGCAATTTTTTTGTACTTTTTAGCATCAGGCCCCTTATGCTTCTGACGGTCTATAGCGTTAGCTGCCACAACGGTGGTAACTGCCGTAGCCTTTATCATCGTGTCCTGATCATAAATTTTAAAGTTGGTCATAAATTCTGCCACCACGGCTCTATAGTAAGTGTCAAATTCCGCAAAGGGAATTTCTTCCTCCATTTGCAGATATTCACGCAATTTTGCAAATAATTCTTCCATAATTTAAATACCTCCGTTTTTATAGTTGCCAAAAGCTTTAAGCCCAGCAAGCCTGTAAGCCGGGTTCTGTCGAGAGCAGACATCTATCTGGTGCCGCCGTTGCCGGCGGCCTCTAGCGGCCCTTTTAAAGGGGCAAGACGGGCAGCCTGTGCGCCCCCTTTTGGCCTTGCTGCAGGTGGGGTTTACCTAGCCGAACAGTCTCCTGCCCGCTGGTGCGCTCTTACCGCACCGTTCCATCCTTGCCGGCGCAATGCGCTTAGGCGGTTTGTTTCTGTGGCACTTTCCTTAAGATCACTCTCACCGGCCGTTAGCCGGCACCCTGCCCTATGCAGCCCGGACTTTCCTCAGAGAAAGCCTTTTGGGATCATCCTCCGCGTCTGCTTAGCTTACTCGGCTCAAAATTTTCAGCAAAATCAACAAAAAAGTATAATTTTTTGTCGACTATTTATTATATCATCTTGTACGCTTTTTTGCAATTACTTTTATATAAGAAACCAACGGGCTGTTGCCGCCGGAAAATAAATCCTGCTTGCTAAAGGTGGTTTTTTGCCCGGTCAGCATATCATACAGCCTTATTATGGCCGTTAAAACCCAACAGCCCGCAAACACACCCAAAATAACCCGCCATACTATCCAAAGCCCCGGCACCAGCAACGCCACCGCCAACAACAGCAGGCTTATAAGCAGCACAACAACATAAACAGCCGCAGTTACTTTTTTTTGTTTATCCATTATACATCCTCCGCTAATTTACATCTGCCCGCCGGCCGCGTTATAAAAGCACCAGCTATCCTGTTCGGCTGCAAAGCTTACCTTTAAGCCCGGCAAAGCCTCGGCCAGCCGGTTGCCCAACTGCCTTATACCTATAACCTCGGTAGCAAAATGCGTGCCGTCTATAACCGCAAAGCCGCTGTGTGCCGCCTGCAAGCCTTCGTGGTGCTTAGGGTCCGCCGAAAGTAAAGCATCACAGCCCATAGCCGCCGCATCCCGCCAAAAATCCATAGCCGCACCACCGCAAACCGCCAGCTTTTTATAGCGCTTATGCGGCAACAGCCCTGCCGCCCGCACCACCGGCAAGCCCAAAGCCCCGGCGGTCAGCGCCACCAGTTCGGCAGCAGCAAGCGGTTGGTCAAATTCTCCGGCCAGCAGCAAAATTTCCGCACCGTCGGCAGGGTTTAGCAGCGGGGTCACATTTTTAAGCCCCAACGCCGCCGCCAAAACGTAATTTATGCCAGCCGGCGCGTTATCCCAGTTGGTGTGGCAGGCAATGCAGCTTATGCCGCTTTTAGCCAGCCGCAGCACCAGGTCACCTTCGTAGGTGCCGGCAATAATATGCGGCTGCGGCGTAAAAATAAACGGGTGATGCGTAAGTATTAAATTGCAGCCCGCCGCCTGCGCCTGTTCAATTACCCCAACCGATAAATCTAACGCCACCATAACGCCGCTTACTTCGGCCTGCATATCGCCCAGCAGCAAACCGGGGTTATCCCACGGGGCCGCAGTATCAAAGGGTGCCAGCTTGTCCAGCACCGCAAAAACATCTTCTATGCGCATATTATTCCCCCTTGACAGCCAATCCGGCAATCACGGTGTTTATACGGGTTATTTCGGCCTCTAACTGCTCCCGCCGGCTCACCGAATCCGGGCTGGTGTTGCCTTGCATAGCTTGCAGCAAACGCGTAAGGTCACGCTCGCGCAGGCTCAAAAAATCCTTTAGCAGCGGGTGGCCGTTAGCCAACAGCAGCGGGCCGAATTCTGCCTGCATATCGTCAAGCACCATTTCTCCCGGCTCCACCACCAAAATTTCGTAATAAAAACCATCATCTTCGGCTAAATCCTCAGCCACCAGCTTAAAGCCGTTGTCTGCCAAAAAACGCCGCACCGTAGCAACGTTGCGCTGCGGTTGCAGCACCAAACGCCGCGCCGCCTTAGCCTTGGGCATATCCGCCGCCAAAATTTCGGTTATGGTTATACCGCCCATACCGGCAATGCAAATAACCTCGGCCTCGCCTGGAGCCAACACACTAAGCCCATCGCCCAAACGGGTGCTTATCTGATTTTCGAGCGAAAGCAGGCCAACCAGTTGTTCGGCTGCCGAAAGCGGCCCTTTGTTGCGGTCGGCCGCAATTACCTTGGGTGCAATATCGTTTATTGCCAAAAACACCGGCAAATATCCGTGGTCAGTGCCAATATCGGCCACCGTGCAGCCCGCCGGTATATGCCGCGCCACGGCTTGCAGGCGATTAGATAATTTTATCCGCATAGCAACCTCCTGTAGCTTGTAAAATTCAATAAAATACCTATATGATAATTACAAAAATTAACAGGTTTTTCCTGCTTGATAAATTAAAAAATTTACAACAAAAAAAGAGAACAGGCCAAAGCCTGCTCTCTGATGTTAAGCTTAAAATATTATTTACCGTATTTTTGTGTCAAAAACGGCTTGGCAACCTGCGGGAACATAATGTACAGCAGCAGGTCTTCGTCGGTTTTGGCCAAATCACCAATCTCCTTGCGGGCATCGTCAAGGTAAGGCGGCAGGTCATCTGCCGGGCGGTGGGTAATGCTGGGCAAATCACCAATAATCTGCTTTTTGATTTTTTCGTCCATCGGTGCCGGGGGCTGGCCATACTGACCCTGGAAGTAGCCTTTAACTTCGTTGGTTACCATTTTATAGCGCCCACCCGACAAAATGTTCATCAATGCCTGAGAACCAACTATCTGGCTGCTGGGCGTTACCAGCGGCGGATAACCCATATCTTTGCGCACACGCGGTACTTCGGCCATAACTTCGTCCAGTCTGTCCAGCGCGTTAGCTGCTTTAAGCTGAGAGAGGAAGTTGCTCATCATACCGCCGGGAATCTGGCTGGATAACACTGTCGGGTCTACACCGGGATTAGAAATATCATAGTCCGGGTAGTGCTTGCGGATTTCCTTCACCTTAGGAGCAATAGCCAGCATTTTGTCAACATCAAGGCCGGTATCATAGGGGGTACCCTTTAATACTGCCGTCATAACCTCGTCGGCCGGCTGAGAAGTACCCATTGCCAGCGGGCTCATAGCGCAGTCTACAACATCACAGCCGGCTTCAATGGCCTTCATATAAGCCATAGCAGCCATACCGGTGGTGTAGTGGCAATGCAGTTGAACCATAAGGCCAACCTCATCTTTAATGCCCTTTACCAAATCATAGGCGGCATAGGGGTAAATAAGCCCCGACATATCCTTAATACAAATACTGTCGGCACCCATAGCTTTAAGCTTTTTAGCAAGCTCAACAAAATGTGCGGTATTATGTACCGGGCTGTTGGTATAAGATACCGCTACCTGAGCGTGCGCGCCGTACTTTTTGGTAGCCTTTACGGCACTTTCTACATTACGAACATCATTAAGGGCGTCGAAAATACGGATAATATCAATGCCGTTTTCTACACATTTTTTAACAAACAAATCTACAACATCGTCGGAATAATGGCGGTAACCCAACAGATTTTGACCACGCAGCAGCATTTGCAGCTTGGTGTTGGGGCAGGCCTTGCGAATTTTACGCAGTCTTTCCCACGGGTCTTCGTTCAAAAAACGCATACAGCTATCAAAGGTAGCGCCACCCCAAACCTCCATACTGTGGAAGCCTACCTTATCCAAATCAGATGCCACCGACAAAATATCGTCTATCGTCATACGGGTAGCCAGCAGGCTCTGGTGTGCATCACGCAGGGTAGTATCGGTAATACCCACCTTGTGTGCGTTGGCCTTGGCAGCAGGTGCAGCCTTGGCGGCGGGCGCCGCCGGTGCTTCAGCGGGCGCAGATCCAAACAATTTGTCTAAAAAACCCATTTCAACCTCCCAAAAATATCAAATATACAATAAGTAATAAATAAAAAAATATTTATTCAATTTATTATAGCAGATAAACCTTGCCGATTTCAACACAAAAAGCAAAATTCCCGGCGGTAACACACCGGGAATCTGTTTTATTCGGCGCTTTTTTGTTCGGCCAGCTTTTTAAGCATAGCCTTGGTAACACACGGAGAAAGTATGCCGTCGGGCACCGTGCCAAGCTCGCTGAAATTTTTTACCATACTGGAGCTTACAAACTGATACTCCGGCGCCGCCATTAAAAACAGCGAATCTATCTCCGGGGCCACGCTTTTGTTCATCAGCGCCATCTGAAACTCCTTTTCAAAGTCAGAAAGCGCCCTAAGCCCGCGAATAATAGCCACTGCGCCTTCTTTTCGGCAAAATTCCACCAACAGCCCGTCAAAGCTTTTTACCTCTACATTGGGCAAATGCTCGCAGGCCGCCCTGGCAATATCCACACGTTCGGCCGCGCTAAAAAAGGTGTGCTTGTAATTATCTTCGGCCACCGCCAAAATCAGCTTATCAAACAAATGACTTGCACGGGTCAAAATATCCAAATGGCCAAGAGTAAGCGGGTCAAAGGTGCCTGCATAAACGGCAATTCTCATAACTAAAATCTCCAAATCTGCATTATTTAATCAATTTTGCTTTGCCAAAGCTCCGGGCTTTCGGCCAGCTCACGGCAAAGCTCACCCAGATTTTTAACATCCTGCTCGTAGGCTGCGGCCTTGGCGGCATCATATATAAGCGCCGCCGGGTGATACAGCGGATACACCCAAACGCCCAGCTTGCGCCAGTAAAACGCCTTGCCGTGGTATTTGCCCACAGCGGCATTTTGCCCCATAACATAGCTAAGCGGCACGCCGCCCAGCGTAACCAGCAGTTTGGGCTTTAACAGCCTAAGCTCCAGCTCCAGCCACGGAGAACAGGTTTTAATTTCTTCGGCAGTGGGCTTGCGGTTGGCATAATTACCGTAAATACCCCGGTTAGATGGCCGCGTAGGGCGGCATTTTACCACATTGCTTATGTAAACATCTTCTCGCTTTAGTTGGGCCAGCTTTAAAAAATCGTCTAAAATACCACCGGCCTGCCCGCAAAAAGGTCGCCCTTCCTGATCTTCCCGGCCGCCGGGCGCTTCGCCCAGCATAAAAACCATCGGGTTCTGCCGATATTCTCCGGCCACGGCCTGTGTGCGGGTTTCGCACAACTTGCAGCGGCGGCATTGTTTTAAGGCGGCCAACCAGGTAGAAAAATCCAACGGTTTAGCTGTTTTTTCGTCTGTCATGGCAAGCCGCCTCCTTAATACAAAATCAGTCCTCGTAGTTGGGGTCTACAGCTACCGGCTGCGGCTCGTTGCCGGTAAGGCGGGCATTTGCTTCTTCGGGGAAGAGCATAGCACGAACACGCATAGGCAAAGCAAAAATATTGATAAAGCCGGTGCCGTCAGCCTGATTGTAAACATCGTCAACATCAAAGGTAGCAAAATCCTGGCTGTACAGGCTGTAGGGGCTGGTGGTGCCGGCGGCAGTAATGCTGCCCTTATACAGCTTTAAGCGTACAGTACCGGTAACGGTTTTTTGGGTGCTTTCCACAAAAGCGTCCATTGCTTCACGCAGGGGAGAGAACCAAACACCATCGTATACCAATTCGGCATAACGCAGAGCCATCTGCTCTTTGTAGTGCATAGTAACACGGTCAAGGCACAGTTCTTCCAGCTTCTGGTGAGCATAATACAAAATGGTACCGCCGGGGGTTTCATAAACACCGCGGCTCTTCATACCAACCAGACGGTTTTCAATCATATCAACAATGCCAACGCCGTTAGCAGCGCCCTTTTCGTTCAAATAATCAATTAACGCAGCCGGGCCAAATTCCTTGCCGTCTACCTTAACGGGGGTACCCTGTACAAACTCAATCTCAATATAGGTGGGGGTATCGGGTGCCTGCTCCGGCGGGGTGCAGATCATCAGCATTTCTTCCTTAGGCTCGTTGGCAGGGTCTTCCAGATCCATACCCTCGTGGCTAAGATGCCACAGATTGCGGTCCATAGAATAGTTGGTTTTTTTGGTGATAGACAGCGGAACATTGTGTGCTTCGGCATAGTCTACAGCCTGCTCACGAGATTGAATATCCCATTCACGCCAGGGAGCAATAATCTTTAAATCGGGGGCCAATGCCTTTACAGCCGACTCAAAACGTACCTGGTCATTACCCTTGCCGGTTGCACCGTGAGCAATAGCTACAGCACCCTCTTTGCGGGCAATTTCTACCAGACGGCGGGCAATAAGCGGGCGTGCAAAAGACGTACCCAACAGATATTTGCCCTCGTACAGAGCGCCTGCTTTCATAGTGGGGTAAATGTAATCGGTTACAAATTCGTCGCGCAAATCTTCAATATACAGCTTGGCAGCACCGGTTTTAATTGCCTTTTCCTTAAGGGGTGCCAGCTCCTCGCCCTGCCCAACGTCAGCGCTCATTGCGATAACATCGTAGCCGTAATTTTCTTTAAGCCACGGAATAATGATGGAGGTATCTAACCCACCGGAATACGCCAATACTACTTTTTCTTTCTTTGCCATTGTAAATCTCTCCTTAAAATTTTGTGTATATAAAATGTAAATACTTAATCTATATTATTTTGCCTATATTTTACAATATCAGGCTGATTTATGTCAACTTGTTACGGTCATTTTCTTAAATAAAACCCAAATTGCAGATGTGCAACCAACCTTGCTTTAGAAAACCGGAATTGCAAATGTGCGCCAGATGCAATGCTTCTTTAGAAACCCAGAAGACCAAGAGTGGTGCAGATGCAAGGAGTGATATGATTTTGACGAGCAAGCTGCACTAATAGTGCGCGTCGCGAGCAAAATTATATCACGACACAGCAGATGTACAACCAACCTTGCTACAGAAAACCAGAATTGCAAATGTGCGCCAGATGCAATGCTTCTTTAGAAACCCAGAAGACCAAGAGTGGTGCAGATGCAAGGAGTGATATGATTTTGACGAGCAAGCTGCACTAATAGTGCGCGTCGCGAGCAAAATTATATCACGACACAGCAGATGTGCCGCTATTGTGCCTTCTGGAGTAAAAGTGCCATTACCGCCATCTGAGCATATAACCTATTCTCCGCTTCGTCAAAAATTTCCGGGTGACTTTCCATAACACCCTCGGTAATTTCTTCCCCACGGTGCGCCGGCAGGCAGTGCAGCACCATAGCATCTGGCTTGGCAACCGCCATCATAGCTTCATTCACCTGATAAACGCCGCCAAACACAGCTTCACGCTCGGCCTTTTCAGCCTCCTGCCCCATAGATGCCCAAACATCGGTGTAAATAACATCGGCATTTTCCGCCGCAGCCATCGGGTCGTTAACAACCTCTACACTGCCGCCGGTTTTGGCTGCCGCAGCCTTAGCCGCCGCCACAATCTCCGGGGCGGGCAGGTAGCCGTCGGGGCAGGCACAAACTACGTGCATACCCATTTGGGCGCCGCCGTTCATCAGCGAATGTGCCATATTGTTGCCGTCACCGACAAACACCATCTTTAAGCCGGCCAAAGTGCCCTTGTGTTCGCGTATCGTCTGCAAATCGGCCAGCACCTGGCAGGGGTGCAGCAAATCAGTAAGCCCGTTAATAACCGGAATATCAGCATATTCTGCCAGCTCGGTCAAAATTTCGTGACCAAAGGTTCTTATCATAATGCCGTCAATAAAACGGGAAAGTACCCGCGCCGTATCCTTAATCGGCTCACCGCGGCCAATCTGCAAATCGTGGCTCGACAAAAACAAACCGTGACCGCCCAAATAATAAATACCGCTCTCAAAAGAAACGCGCGTTCTGGTAGAGCTTTTTTCAAAAATAAGCCCCATAGTTTTGCCCTTTAAATAGGGGGTTTCGCGCCCGGCCTTATGCTCAGCCTTTAAATAGTCGGCCACCTCCAAAAAATACGTTAAATCCTCCGGGGTGTAATCCAGCAGAGATAAAAAGTCTCGGCCGGCATAATCCTTTTTCAGTTCTTTCATATCTTAACCTCCTTAAACACGCTTTCCAATATCGTCAAAAATTCGTCGGCTTCTTCAATGCTAAGCGTCAGCGGCGGAATAAACCGCAGCACTGTGCCCGCCGTGCAATTTATCAGCAGGCCCCTTTGCAGGCATTTAGCCACAATATCCGCACCGGGTATGGCCAACTGCAAGCCCAGCAACAGGCCGCTGCCGCGCACCTCCAGCAAAAAAGCATATTTATCTATCATCGCCTGTAGCTTTTGTTTAATATATTCACCGGTGGCCATAGCCTTGGCAGGTATATCATTTTCCACCAGCTCTTTTACCACCGCACAACCTGCCGCACAAACCAGCGGGTTGCCGCCAAAGGTAGACCCATGATCGCCGGGCTTAAACACCGCCGCCACTTTATCGGTTGCCATAAAAGCACCAATAGGCGCGCCGCCGCCCAAAGCCTTGGCCAAGCTGATAATGTCGGGCTTTACATCGCTTAGCTGGTAGGCAAACAGCTTGCCGCAGCGCCCCAGCCCGGTTTGTACCTCGTCAAAAATCAGCAGAATATCACGCTCGTCACAAATTTGGCGCACCGCCTGCAAAAATGCCGGGTCAGCCGGCCAAACGCCGCCCTCACCCTGTACAGGCTCCATCATAATTGCGCAGGTTTTATCGTCTATTAAAGATAACAGCTCGTCCGTCTTGTTATACGGCGCATATTTAAAGCCCGCCGCCAGCGGCTCAAAGCCCTTGTGCATTTTGTCCTGCCCGGTAGCCGTTAAGGTAAGCAGGGTTCTGCCATGGAAAGAATTTTTCATCGTAATGATGTCTTTTCTTTCGGGGTGACCCTGCATAATGGCATATTTGCGCGCCAGCTTTATGGCACCCTCGTTGGCTTCGGCACCGCTGTTACCAAAAAATACCTTATCAAAGTCAGAATTTTCTACCAACAGTTCGGCCAAATTAACCTGCGGCTCTAACCAGTACAAATTAGAAGCGTGAATAAGCTTGTGCGCCTGCTCGGCCACAGCATCGGCCACCAGGGGATTTGCGTGCCCCAGCGCATTTACGGCAATACCGGCCACCATATCCAAATAGCGGTTGCCGTCGGCATCCCAAACATAACTGCCGCTGCCCTTTACCATAGCAATAGGCAAGCGGTTAAAAACATTCATACAGTATTTTTCGCCTTTGGCTTTAATTTCTGCGTTATTCATTGTTGTTATCAGTGCCTTTCTTTTAAATTAAACACTATTAAATTTATAAATATTTATGCGGTGCGGCTTTTTTTGCAACGGTTTATGCACCCAAACCCCAGGAATGACAAGAGTGGTGCAGATACCTCTGTTAGCATGCCGGAAGGGCAAATGTGCGCCAGATGCAAGCACGACACCGCAGATGGTGTGCAGTTGTCAATTCCGGTCTGCCAGAAGGGCAAGAGTGGTGCAGCTACGCGAAGTCAGGCGACGAGTCGACAGAGGCGTACTAA
>CAZMTO010000020.1:0-27460 GCA_964569265.1 uncultured Peptococcaceae bacterium
AGGTGCCTTTAGTCTGCAAGGGTGAAAAGGGAAGTCCGGTGAAAATCCGGCACGGTGCCGCCGCTGTTATGGTTGCTCTGCCAAGGGAGAAACCCCCACCATTGTATCGCTAAAGGGTGTTGCAAAACGCCTGATATGAGAAGGTTTGGCAGATTGTGTAATATTTTTACGCAGCCAGAAGTCAGAATACCTGCTTAATTGTTTGCCACAAACTCTGTCGGCTATATAGCAGGGGTGGCAAGGCTTTTTTCTGCACGGAAGAATACGGCTCCGCTGTCAAGGCAACTTGGCGGCGGGGCTTTTTTGTTGGTATAACCCGCTTTTTGGCGGTTTATATAAAATTTTTAAGAAAGGAGTCTGTTGTAATGAAGAAAAAGTTTTTAGCTTATCTGCTTACTTTAACTATGCTGTTTAACATTGCAATGCCTTACGGCGCTTATGCTGCCGACTTGCAACTGAACGACATAGCCGGTGTGGTAGCAGGTAGCGAAACCGACGCTGAAACTGACAACGACGCAACTGACGATGTCGCGGCCGATACACCTACCGCAGATGTACCGACCACCGATGATGAGCAGGAAGCTGCCGCGGGTGAACCCGCAGCGGACGAGCCTGCCACAGAGGACGACAATTTTGCGGAATCTGACGGGAAGGAGGTTGCCGATGAGCCTGTAGCAGAAGAAGAAGCAGCAGAAGCTGTTGATGAAGAAGCCGATGAGGAAGAAGCCGATGAGGAAGAAGCCGATGAGGAAGAAGCCGATATTGTTGGCGATGTTGCCGGTATTTTAGAAAACTTTACCGGCTATGCCCTTAACGAAGGTATTATGCCGGTGGCAGAGGGTACCACTGTTACCTTTAGCAGCCTGCACGAAATGCAGATAAACAGCCTTAAGCTGTACACCTTTACCGATGGCGTAAAGGGTGATACCGACCTGCTGGCAGGCAACATGGTAGAAAACCGTGTTTATGCCCCGGTAAGCGTGGCTGCCGGTACCTATTGGGTAGAAGGTTATGACAGTAACGGCGGTTATAACGGTGGTTTGACTATCGAGGTAAAAGACGGTGTAGCCAACAGCTTTGCCGTTACCCGTATTTACAGTATGGGCGTAGAGGGTACTTACACCCTGCCGGATGGCAGCCTTAAGACTTTTGAATACGGTAAGGATTACAAAATTGATGTAAAGCTTACTGATTCTGCCGGTAAAGCAAGAGAAAAGGTAGAAATCGGTAAAGACGGCGGCAACGGCAACCTTACCTGTTTTTGTATGCAGGGCGATACCGTGGCGGCTACCTTTACTGCGATTGGCGATATAGCGGCGACTTATCCCAAAGCCGAAACTGTTTCGGTTACTATGAGTGACGGCCTTGCTAAAACTATCTCTGCAAGGTTGTTGCAGGCTTACAAAATTACCGTAAAAGCTCCGGCAGGTTCTACTATTGCAGCCGGCAGACTTTGCAGATATTACACCTACGAATTTTCTGACCCGATTGATGTAATTGACAATGAAAACGGTGTACAGGCAAGCTTTTGGGTAAGCAATGCACACGGTTATCAGTATGGTGATTCGGAGAAGCACTTTGTACGTGTGCAGCACCCCGACGGTGTAACCAGTTGGAAGTTTGGCTGCTGGAACGAAACCGGCACTGTGGTTGAAGTTACTGCCGAAGATTTGAACATCGGCGGCAAATATACCCCCAAAACTGTAACCAAAGATTTCTCCGACAATATTTACGATATCGGTAATATCTACCTGAGTGTAAATGCAGCCGGTTCTTTGCAGCTTAGCAAAGGTGCTTCTAAAGAATTGAATGTATGGCGTAACTGGCAGGCTAAAGATACCTACTGGCCTACTATGATTGCCCTGCCCGATGTTCATTATCAGGTGCTTAAGGTTGATGATGACGGCAACATTGTTGAAGATAACGAAAATTCGGTTATCTCGATTATTGAAAACCCCAACCATTCTTCTCAGGCAACCATAAGCGCACAAAATGATGGTACGGCGATTGTACTGGTTACTTATGATGCAGTAAGCCACCCTGATGCTATGGCCAAGGTGGCCACCGAGCCTGTAACCTTCTCTGCCATCTGGCCGGAAAATACCGGTGTGTTTATAGTGCGTGTTGGCGGTGCTGCCTTACCAAACAGTATGACACTGCCGAATATAAAAACCGGCAAAACAATGACGCTTGACTCCGAGCTGGATGTTCTGTTCTATACAGGTGATGACGGTGCGGAATACAGCTTTACACCCATGATGTATGGTTCTTCTGTAAGCGTTGCACGTTCTAAGATTGTCGACGGCAAAATGGTCTTTGATAAGTTTACCACTGAAGGTGTTACCAATGAGAGCGGTAAAATTACCATTACAGGTTTGACCGAGGGTCGTCATGTTATCAAGGTATTTAACGGCGTAAGAGCATCTTATCAGGTTGTTACCGCGCATAAGGCAGGCTACACCATTACTCACAAGGATAAATCTCTTGTAACTGCCGAAAACCCTGCCAAGGCAGGCGAAACCGTAACTGTTCAGTATAGCGGCCTTTATAACCCCATGGAGCATTTGGCGGGTGTTTACAACAATGCCCCCGGCATTTATATGGGTGATAAATACGGCAACATTGTTACCAACGATGTTTCTATTTTGGGCGGCTACTATGATTTTAGCTCTAACAGCCGTAACCAAAAGCTGGAGGTTACTATTCCCAGTTATCACGATGAAGACACCTATGTTTTGGATGGCTCGTTGCATTTGGTAGGCTTTGGTGAGCATAAGGGCGGCCACCGCTCTCGCAGCTACAGCCCGCAGGAGGCTCTGGGCGGTAACTCTCCTAATTCTGATGAGATTTTGAGCATATTGCCGCATACTGTTATCCCGACTGCACCGGCGCAGGTTACTCCTGTAAAGCTTATTTTTAAGGATAACAACGGCAAGGAATATACCAAAGCCGATTTAACAACTATTACGATTAAGGGCAGCACAGGCCGTGTTTATGAGCTTGAGGACGATGGTACCTTAAACGGCGTAATTGACAAGTATACCTACGAGGTTACCGGCCGTGGTGTTAAGTTTGCCTCCGGCAGCTTTAATGTCAGCGGCCGAGAAAACGAAACTGTTGCCATTGATTTGATTGTCAGCTCTCCCGATGCCTGGGACGGCTCTACCAAGACCGAACCTAAGCAAACTGATGGTGTTTACCAGATTAGCAACGGTGAAGAACTTGCATGGTTTGTTGATAAAAGCACCGGTGGCGAGGCTGTTACCGGTGTGTTGACGGCTGATATTGACTTGGCAGAATATGTTTGGATAGATAAAAAAAGCGGTACCGAGAGTGCAACTATACTGGACGGTAAGGGCCATAAGGTATACGGTTTAAACGCTGTAAAAGGCTTGTTCAGTGTATTAGGTTACGGCTCTAAAATATCTAACCTTACGGTACAGGGTACAATCACCCCCAACGGCAATGCTGCGGGCGGTATTGCCGCTCAGATTACAGGCACAACTATTGAAAACTGCTGCAACGAGGCTGTTTTCCTGTCTAACTCCGGTAAGATAGGTGGTATTGTAGGTGTGGTAACTAATGCGTATTTTGGTGCTGCCAAGGATTCGTTAAGTACAATCACCAACTGTGTAAACAAAGGCTCTATCACCTCTACCGGTGTCAATTATCAATACTTTGGCGGTATTGCCGGTTGTGCTTATCAGGTATACTTAACGATAGAAAATTGTTATAATACCGCTGATATTACGGCAGGCACTAAATTAGGCGGTATTCTGGGCGAAGGCCTTGGTATATCGGCTGAAAAGCCGGTTATAGTTAAAAATTGCTACAACACCGGCAAGGCAACCATGGGCGTTGTTGGCAACCTGGGCGCTAATGCTACCGTAGAAAGCTGCGTATACTTGAACACTGCCGCTGACGCCGACGCTTACGGCAAGCCTGTAACCGCTGATGAATTGCAGGGCTTTGCTCCTGCCGACAGCAACTTTAAGCTGCTGTGTGCCGGCGGCAACCCGGTTTTGCCCTGGCAGGTTAACGGTGCCAAGGTTCACAGCCACAATACTGACGGTGTGGTAACTGCCCACACCTGTACCACCAACGGCTACACCACCTATAAGTGTACGGAATGTGGCAAAGACTACAAAACCGACCTGACCTATGCTCTGGGCCACGAGGTAAGCGATAAGGTAGTAGAGGATCACCCGGCATACACAATGAACGAGTGTGTACGTTATTCTGATTGTCACGAAAAATTGCGGAATTGGAAGAACGACAACTTTAAGTATATGACCATTTCTGACAGTGACCTGAGTAATTTGGCACTTACTATGGGTGATGCTGCCCAGTGGACTTATAATGCACAGACTCAGCGCTTTGAGGCCGGCAAAAACGCTACTGCCAATGCGGCTGCCGAATTTACCTTTACAGTAGATAAAACTGCTGTTTTGGCCTTTAATTACGGTTACGTAAAAACCTGGGGGTCTTACGATGACACTATGACGGTGTTGCTGACCAAGCAGGGTGTAGAAGAACCTAAATTGTCCGAAACCTTGCAGGACGATAATATTGACAAAAACTTTATGGGTGTGCTGGATGCCGGCACCTATACCTTAAAGCTGGAATATGTTTATGTTCCTGTTTCTTACTATGGCGGTATACTTTCGGGCAACCAGGAATACGGCTATTTTGGCGGTGTAGAGCTTATTGCCTATGAAAACGCCGCCGATGCTGAAAATTCTATGGCGTTTTATAACGAAGCTAAGGTTGTAATCGAACAGATTGATGCCCTGCCCGCTGTTGGCAAGCTGGCATTAACCGATAAAGACGCGGTAAACGCTACACGCAAGGCTTATGACGCATTGTCTGACGGTGCTAAGGAGTATGTAAGCAATTTAAGCGTGCTGGTTGCTGCCGAAGCACAGATTAAGCAACTGCAAAAAGAAGCCGATGATTCGGCGGCTGAAAGCAAAGGTATGAAGGTTACCTTCCGCCTTATCGGCTCTACTCTGGCGGAAGAAGACGTAGACCTGAGCGAGGGCCTGGCAGGCTTCCATGGGGCAACCTACCAAACGTGGATTAAAACTACCACCTATACTATTGAAAAAGGTGATGTGGTTGCCGATGTGTTTGAAAGGGCGCTTAAAGACCACAACCTTACCTATATTGGCGGCCGTAACTGGGTATCGGCAATTACCGCGCCCGAAGCTTTGGGCGGCTACACCCTGTATGAACGCCAAAACGGTGCCAGCTCCGGTTGGATGTACACCGTAAACGGTATTCACGTTAACAAAACGATGGATGATTGGGTTTTGAAGAACGGTGACCAGATTATCTGGCACTATATTAACGACTATAACTACGAAGATGACCAGTGGTACGGCGGCAGCGAGGGCAACAGCAGCACCTTCCAATTGTGGCTTAAAGCCCCCGATGTTGACCCGAATGGCAGCAGCGGCGGCGGTGGTGCCGGTGGTGGTGCGGCTGTTTCTACCGAAGTAAACCCGGTTATAAAGGTTGATGCCAACGGCGAGGCTAAGGTAAGCCTGAGCAGCGGCGAGGTTAAAAATATTGTGGCCGAAGCTAAAGAGGCCGGTGCCGACGAAATTCTGGTTCAGCCCAAGCTTGACAGCGAGGCTAACAAGGTAACGGTAAATATCCCGACTATTGCCGCTAAAACCATAGCCAACGATGCTAACGCCGACCTGCGCGTAAAGAGCGACATCGCTGACATCAAGATTGGTAAAGATGATTTGGCTAAGCTGGGCACCAACGGCAACCTTACTGTTGCTGCCGCAGCCAAAGACGGTGCAGTGGTAATTACGGTTACTGCTGACGGCAAAAATATTGACCTGAACGACAGCACTGTTACCATAGCTAAGGCAAATGCCGGCGTCAAAGATGTTCTGGTGCTGGTAAATGCCGATGGCACCGAGCAGGTTATTAAACGTTCTGTTGCCGGTATAAACGGCGTTACCGCACCTATTGGCGGCAACTGCACGGTTAAGTTGGTAAGCAAAAACGTAACCTTTAACGATACTGCCAAGCATTGGGCTAAAGAAGCCGCTGAATTTGTAGCAGCGCGCGAAATCTTTAATGGTACAGGCGTAAAAACCTTTGCTCCCAACGACAAGATGGATCGTGCTATGGTAGCAACGGTGCTGTGGCGCCTGCAAAACGAGCCTGCCCCGAAGGCTGCCGGCAAGTTTAATGATGCAGTGGCTGATTGGGCTAAACAGGCTGTTATTTGGGCCGCAGAACAGAACATTGTTAACGGCGATGAAAACGGCAGCTTTAACGGCGAAAACGCTGTAACCCGCCAGGAACTGGCAGCAATGCTGTATCGCTACGCCAAGGCAACCGATATGGACACTACCGCAACTGCCAAGCTGGATAAATTTACTGACAGTGCCAAAGTAGCAGATTGGGCCACCGACGCTATGAAGTGGATGGTGGGCAGCGGCCTGATGAAGGGCAACGATGACAACACTATTAACCCCAACGGCACTGCTACACGTGCAGAAGTAGCTACAGTTATTATGCGTTTGCTTAGCAAGTAGAATTACCGGAATTGACAATAGCGGCACATCTGCTGTGTCATATAATTTCTCGCTTGTCGGCGTACTGTCAGTACGCCTCCGGCGACTCGAAATTCTATTCCTTGCATCTGCACCACTCTTGCAATTCCTTGACTTTAGGTGCGTAACCGGCAATAGCGGCACATCTACTTTGTCATATAATTTCAATCAAGGCTGCCTGCCAAGGTATGTAGGGCGGTGGGTGGGAATAGATAATTGTTCCTTCAGCCTTGATTGAAAAACTTACAAACACTTGCGGTGCAGGGCAAGGCTGCTGTGTACGAAAATAAAAAACGGAGTTAGGCTATATAGCTTAGCTCCGTTTTTTTTGCACAAGGCAGTAAAGGTGTTATCTAACGCGTAAAGGCAATTTTTACGTTAATAGCGGTTGTCGGGCATAGTCAGTAAAATTTAGTAAAATATTATAAAAAGTGGTATTCAGTTTAAAAAAAAGCGGTAAACTTTAGGCAAATAAAGCTAAACCGCACAGGAGGTAACTATGGATACTAAAGCTGATAAAATGAATTTGCTGGTAACGCTGGATGCTAACTATTTGCCATACCTAAATGTTATGTTGTTTTCTCTGTTGCAGGCCAACCCCGGCTGCTGCTTTGATGTTTATCTGCTTCATTCGTCGATAACGGCAGGGCAGGTGACGGCAACGCGCCAACTGCTGGCGGGCAGGGGCAATTTGCTTATGCTAAACGCCGACGAGGTTGGGCTGGTTGATGCGCCGACAACGGCTCGCTACCCCAAGGAGATATATTACCGTATTTTTGCGGCCAAATATCTGCCGGACAATTTAGACCGTGTGCTGTATTTAGACCCCGATTTGATAGTAAACGGGCCGCTTGCCGAACTTTATAATATGCCGCTTGACGATTATTACTTTGCGGCGGCTTCTCATACCGGGCCGCTTATGCAAAAGGTGAACGAAATTCGCCTTGATATGGAGGACGACAGTCCATATATAAATTCCGGCTTGATGTTGATGAATTTGCAGCGCCTGCGGGTCGAACAGAATTACGACGATGTTTTTAACTTTATTGAAAAACGGCGCAACACCCTGATACTGCCGGATCAGGACATTATAAGCGGGCTGTACGGCAGCAAAATTTTTGCCCTTGATACTTTTAAGTACAATATGACGGAGCGTTTGTTCAGGCTGCACGCACCGTTTGAAAAAGACCTTAACCTTGATTGGGTGCGCAAAAATTCGGTGATAATACATTACTGCGGTCGCAACAAACCGTGGAAGGAAAATTATCGCGGTGTGTTAGATGTTTTCTATAAAGAGGCGGTGGCCAAAATGCAGCAGTAATAGTTTGGGCCCCGGCAGGCAGCCTTGCGCAAAATATCGCAGGCTTTTCGACAAAACTAAATATTATGGCAAAAAAATCCTCCGGCTAAAACAGTCGGAGGATTGATTTTTGCGGTTTAGTAGTGAACAACGTCGCTGGCCTGCTGAATACGCTTGATAATCGGTTCAGCCTCCGGCGATTTAAAAAATGCCAGTGTAGTGGGCGGCACCAAATTGGCCATTTCGTCAATACGGTCGTCCTTTATGTAGGTGCGTACCACCGATGCACTGATAGCGCGACCGCCTTCTTCTTTGCGGGGCACAATAATGCAGTCTACGCCGCCTTTGGGCAGCTCCTGCTTCATCACCTGATTATACAGGTTGGTAACAAAGCTGGTAGGTTCGTCGCCAACGTAGCGGCGGTTAATGTTTAGGGTGGCGGCAATTTTTAAGAAAACTGCCAGGTCCAGCCGGGCGTGATTTTCGATAACGGTAGCTTCGTCCTTTAAAAAATAGCTGGGGAAGGTAGCGCTGCTGATGATGTACGGGCCGCTGTCGTGGTAAACTATGTTATCCAAATGCGCCGTGCCGGCCTTTACCAGCTTTTCGCGCACGGCAAAGGGTATCAGGCTCATTTCTTCGTTTACAATAAACAGATGCAGCAGGTCATTTTCAGACGCTACTTTTTCTACCAGATAAAGGTGGCCCAGCGTAAAGGGGTTGGCGTTTACTACCAGGGCGGCAATTTTTTGGGCATTGGGGTGCTTTTGGTGTGCCGGCGAGGTAAAATCTTCAAATTGCAGCTTGGCCAGATAATCATTAAAGCCGGTTTTGCTGTTTTCCATAAAAACTACCTTGTCCGACACTTGAGCAATGGTATGAAATCCCATACGTTCAAACTTGGGGGCGGCGCTGTTTTTGGTGTATAAAAACAGGTGGGTGTTGCCGCGTTGTTTTTGCACCATAACCACGTGCGGAATCAGCTCGCGCAGCAAGCCCTGCCCACGGTGGGCGCTATCTACCGCAATGCAGCGCAGGGTGCTGCCAAAGCAGCTTGCTGTGGCAATAACCGTGCCGTCGTCATCGTACATGGCACAGGTATAATCCAGGTTTTTATCACGCTGGATACCCTCCTTTTGCAAAAGCGCTTCTACCTTTTGCATTTCTGCGGTGTCGCTTGGACTGATCGTTGCAATCAAATGTGGCATAATAAATCCCTCCGATTATTCCTTAATTATATTATATTATAAATTTAGTATAACAGGTTACAATTACAGCAGATTTAATGCGGCGTCAATCTCTTGTTAATATTATTATAAGGTATTGCTGTTGGTGGTGTCAACGTAAATTTTTTTACCGCAGGGGCAAGTCTTTACTGCGCTTTAAGCGTTTGTGTGGTACAATAAAGCATATATAAGGAGAATTGCTATGAAAACCTTAAATACTATACAAAAGCTGTTATTAGCCGTGCTGATATTTTTGGCGGCAATAACATCGGGCATTTTGCTGCAAAAGCCCAATACAGAAGATAACATAACCATAGCTTGGGTGTTGGCGCTATGTTTAATGGCGGCGCCGGTTTTGGCAGTGCTGCTTGCGGCCCACATAAAGCAGCAGGAGGCTGCCCGGGCGGCGGTGGAAAAAGAACGTATGCGTGCCAACCTGCTAAAAGCAATTTCTCACGATTTACGCACGCCGCTTACTACTATTTACAGCGCCAGCTCTACCCTGCGGGAAAAACGCAGCGTACTTACCGAGGCTCAGCAGGATAAAATGCTGCGCAGTATTCAGGAGGATTCGGAATGGCTGATACGTATGGTAGAAAATTTGCTTTCGGTTACCCGTATAGATAGCGGCAAGGTAAAAATAACCAAAACGTCTACTATTTTAGATGAGCTGATAGATTCGGTGATGACCAAGTTTTTGGCGCGCCACCCCGGCCAAAGCGTGCAGTTGGATATTCCGGAGGAAATTGTGGTTATACCGGTGGATACCGTTTTGATAGAACAGGTGCTGCTTAACCTGCTGGAAAACGCCGTGTTCCACGCCAAGGGTATGACTGAGCTGTACCTTAGGGTGTTTACCTTGGCCGACCGCGCCATATTTGAGGTGGCCGACAACGGCTGCGGTATTAAAGATGATAAGCTGAAGCAGTTGTTTATGGGCGCTATGGCCGACGAAACAGCAATACCGGACAATAAAAAACGTAACGCGGGTATTGGGTTATCGGTGTGTGCTGCTATAATTAAAGCCCACGGCGGAGAAATTACTGCCGAAAACCGCAAGGGCGGCGGTGCGCTGTTTAGATTTACGCTGGCACGGGAGGAATTGACCGATGTTGAATAATAAGTATAAAATTTTGCTGGTAGAAGATGACGAGAACATAAGGGCGGTTATGACAACAATGTTAGAATCGGCAGATTATCAGGTGATACTGGCGGGCACCTGCAAGCTGGCGCAAACCCTGTTTACATCGTATCGGCCGGATGTGGTTATTTTAGACCTTGGCCTGCCCGATATGGACGGGATGTGCTTTTTGCAGTTTGTGCGGCAGGATTCTCTGACGCCGATAATTGTTTTGTCAGCGCGGTCAGACGATGACGATAAGGTGCGGGCTTTAGATGCCGGTGCCAACGATTATGTTACCAAGCCCTTTAGTGCGGCCGAGCTGTTGGCGCGCATACGTATGACTTTGCGTAATTATCAGCACCGTGCCGACAGCGGCAAGCTGCCCGGCGGCACGTTTAAGGTGAGAGATTTGCTGATAGACTATAACGCGCGGCAGGTTTTTATTGCCGGGCAGGAAATAAAGCTTTCTCAGACGGAATATAACATTGTAGCGTTGCTTTCGGAACACTGCGGCAAAATGATGACATATTCGGCAATAATTAAAGGCGTGTGGGGCTACCCGGACGAAGGCAGTATTAAAAAGCTACAGGTAAATATGGCCAATATTCGTAAAAAATTTGGCGTAAAGCCGGGCGAAGCACGTTATATAACCAACGAGCTGGGTGTTGGCTACCGTATGAACAGTGACCGAGAGGACTAAAATAATACAAAATAAGACTAAACCTTTGCCGCACTTTAGCCGAAATTGGTTTATAATGCAGGTGTAGGCAAGGCTTTAATACCGGAAAGGACTATAATTTATGCAAATGTGTAGTGTGGGCCGGCAGTTATGGCTGTGCCTGTTGTGGTGCCTGCAAGGTGTGCTGGTTGGTTTTGGGGCAATTTTGCCCGGCATAAGCGGTGGTGCGCTTTGTGTGGCTTTTGGTATGTATAGGCCGATAATTGATACGCTGGCTGATTTGTCTGTCGGCATAAAAAAATACGGTTTGCGCCTGCTGTGCTTTTTGCTGGGCTGCTTTATAGGTTTTATAGTGCTGGCCGGGCTGGCGGCGTGGCTGCTGGCTAAAAGTGAAGTGCTGGTTACCTGCGTGTTTATAGGGTTTATTATTGGTACTATGCCCGAACTTTGGCACGATGCCGGTGTTAATGGCCGCAATAAATACAGCCTTTTGGCGATGTTTGCGGGCTTTGCGCTTATGCTGGCGGTGCTGTGGCTGCTTACGGGCGGCACTGCGGTTACGGTTGTACCGGGTGTGGGCGGCTACTTTTTGTGCGGCATTTTGTGGGGGCTTAGCTTTATTGTGCCGGGTTTAAGCTCGTCTACGCTGCTGCTGTTTTTTGGGCTATACCAACCTATGCTGGCGGGTATTGCGGCGCTTAATTTGGCGGTGCTGCTGCCTATGGGTGCCGGTATGGCGCTGTGTGTGCTGCTTTTGGCGCGCGTTATACAGTCTATATATAAAAACCATTATGCGGTGGCTTCTCATACCCTGCTGGGCATTGTGGCGGCTACAACAGTGGTGCTGTTGCCGGCGTGGCCGTGGAACATAGCAGCCTATACAGCGGCGATCATCGGTGGGGCGGTGGCGTCGTATGGGTTTACCAGGCTGGGCAGCAAAATAAAATAATACCAAATATAAAATTAAATAATTATAAAAAGAAAAGAAGAAAGGCAGAACAATTATATGGGTTTTATGGATTTTATCAGCCAACTGCCGGGTAACCCTATGCTTATGGTGGCAAGCCTGCTCACGCTGGGGGTTATTTTGGTAAATGGCTGGACAGATGCGCCCAACGCTATTGCAACCTGCGTATCTACCCGAGCTATTGGTGTGCGCAAGGCCATTATTATGGCGGCTGTATTTAACTTTTTGGGCGTGCTGATTATGACGACCATTAACGCATCGGTGGCTATGACCATATATAATATGGTAGACTTTGGCGGCAACGCACATACGTCGCTTATTGCTTTGTGTGCGGCTATGGCGGCCATTGTTATATGGGCCACGGCAGCGTGGTATTTTGGTATACCAACCAGCGAAAGTCACGCGCTGATAGCCGGTATATCCGGGGCAGCGGTGGCTATTCAAAATAGCTTTGCCGGCATTAACGGCGAAGAATGGATAAAGGTAATTTACGGCATTGTGCTTTCGGTATTTTTAGGGTTTGCGTTTGGTTTTTTGGCGTCTAAGCTAACAGTGCTTTGTTTTAAAAACCAAAACCGCCTAACTGCCGAGCGATTTTTTGCCGGGGCACAGGTTGTGGGCGGTGCATCTATGGCGTTTATGCACGGCGCACAAGACGGCCAAAAGTTTATGGCGGTGTTTCTGCTGGCGGCTGCTTTTGCTAACGGCCACGCCGATGTATCGGCGTTTGTGGTGCCGCTGTGGCTTATGGTGCTGTGTTCGGCAGTTATGGGCCTTGGCACATCTATAGGCGGCTACCGTATAATTAAATCGGTGGGTATGGATATGGTAAAGTTAAAGCCGTATCAGGGGTTTTCGGCCGATTTTGCCGCCACCGGCTGCCTGCTGTTATCGTCGCTTACGGGTATACCGGTAAGCACCACGCACACCAAAACCACGGCTATTATGGGCGTGGGTGCGGCGCGGCGTTTAAGTAACGTAAACTGGAAGGTGGTAAAAGACCTTGTGCTTACCTGGGTATTTACTTTTCCGGGGTGCGGGTTGCTGGGCTTTGCTATGGCCAAGCTGTTTTTGCTGATATTTGCTTAATTTGTGGCGTAAGGAGAATTTACTATGGCTAAAAAAAACAACGATTATTTTGAGCTGATAAAGGAGCAGACGGCGCATTGCGTGGCGGCTTCTAACCTGTTAGAGGAGATTTTGTGCAAGTTTAATGCCGACAGTATCGGGGCGTATCGTAGCCAAATGCACGAAATTGAAAACACTGCCGACGGTGTACATCACGATATTGTAAAAAAGCTTTCTACCGAATTTATTACGCCGATAGATCAGGAAGATATTTTGCATTTGGTGCAAAAAATAGATGATATTACCGATGCTCTGGACGAAGTTATACTGGACGTTTATATGTATCATATTGATGTGATACCCGAAAAAACCGCCGAGCTTTCGCAGATTGTTAACCGCTGTGTAAAGGCGCTGTACGAGGCTGCCGGTGAGCTGAAGAACTTTAAGCGCCCCGATCGTTTGCGCGAGCTGCTGATAAAGGTAAATGATATTGAAATAGAGGCCGATATGGTTTATATGGATGCCATTTATAAGCTGTTTGGCTCTAATTGCGGTGCCAAAGAGCTGCTGGGCACCAAGGCTGTTTACGAAGGGCTGGAGCATTGCTGTGACCTTTGTGAACACGCTGCCGATATTATTGAACAGGTTGTTATTAAAAACACCTGATACCGCCCCACAAAGCAAAATAAAACGCCTTGGCACCTGTTGTCGGGCGTTTTTTACTGCACAAAAGTTTAACTGTATTTTAAAAAGCAGGTGTAGTATAATTATATAAGGATAATGGGTTTGGCGAACCGCGCAAACCGGTAATATTAAGCAAAAATTATATTATTAAAATTAAAGGAGGTATTTTTATGGAAAAGGTATGTGAATTTTTAAAGGCAGCCGGTACGTATTATTTGGCAACGGTAGACGGCGACCAGCCGCGGGTACGCCCCTTTGGCACAGCACATATTTTTGAAGGCAAGCTGTATATTCAAACGGGCAAGGCCAAAGCGGTGGCGCAGCAAATTGCGGCTAACCCCAAGTGCGAAATTTGCGCCTTTAAAGACGGCGAATGGCTGCGTGTTGCGGCTGAGCTGGTGGAGGATGACCGGGTAGAGGCTAAAAAAGCTATGCTGGACGATTACCCCAATTTGCGGGCTATGTACGATGAAAACGACGATAATACTCAGGTGCTTTACCTGAAAAATGCCGTAGCTACATTCAGCTCTTTTACGGCCGAACCTGAAACCTACAAATTTTAAGCGGCTGTTTTAAGCGCGTGTGCCTGCTCTGCTAAAGGGCAGGCATTTTTTTGTGCGTGGCGCATATGTAGACAAACCGGCCCGGTTATGCTACAATTGAAGCTGTGTACTGCTGCGTAAAGCGGCAGGTATTGTTGCTGAGAGCGGGTGATGACAGTGTTTTGGATAAAGAGCAATAAAGGGGGTATAACCCCGGAAATTTGCGAAAAATACCGCAAGTATTTGCTGTGCGCGGCTATGCGTATTACCGGCAATGCTGCTTATGCCGAAGATGTTGTGCAGGAAACTCTGTGTAAAACAATTAAGGGTGCCGCTGCTTTGCGGGGTAAAACCGAGACAGAGGTGAAAAGCTATCTGTTAAAGGCGGTGCGTAACAACGCATTTACATATATGGACAATATTTTGCGTGAACAGCCGGGTGAAAATCCTTTTAACAATGCCGAGGCGGACACGGTGATAGAGGCTGTGCTGACAGCAGAAACCAAAGAACAGGTGTTTGCGGCGCTTGGCAAGCTTACCGAGCGGCAGCGGATGGTGTTGGTGCTGATGTTTTACGAAGGATGGTCAACCGAAGAAATTGCCGAAGAACTGCATATATCTTTGGCCGGTGTAAGAATGTTAAAAAAACGGGGCCTGGATAATATGCGCGATATGCTGCTGGAAGAAGGTTGGAACAAATGAGAGAATTTACTAAGGCTGAGCTGGAAAAACTGGCGCTGGCGGGAAATTTTTGCTATAGTGAGCTGTTGAGTGACCTTGCCGCCATAGACACAGATAAATCTACGGTGACCTTTGACGAGGCTAAAATCAGAGCGGCCGAGGCTGCTGCCTGGCAGGATTTGGCTAAGACGGAGCGCCGTGCCCAAATAAAGCGACTGACAGTGGTGGCTGCCTGTTTGCTTATTGTTGCCGGCGTAGCGGCACTTAGTGCCAAGCCCGCGGTAGCAAATAAAAAGCTGTGGCCCAATTTGTTTGTAAAAGATAACGGTACCTATATGGAAATAGTGTCTAACGCGGCGGCTATGGTGCCCGATGGTTGGGATGGTTGTTACGTGCCGATGGAAATTCCGCAGGGCTACCGCATTGAAAGCGCAGAAAACCTTGATACAATGTATGGTATCTGTTATGTTAATGATGCGGACAATTATATAACCTTTAATGCTACACTGGGCGAATATGCTGTTCATATGGACACTGAAAACTGCGAAATGAACGATATACAAATTGGTGATAAACAAGGCGTTACGCGAGTTAAATATAAAAACGGCGAGATTGCTTATTATTCGGTTGCGTGGTACGATGATAACGAATTCTTTTCTTTAAGCAGTGATGCACTTGATATACAAATACTGACAAGCATTGCCGAAAGCGTTATGATATACACGCAGGATTCTAAGTAGCTGCGTGACAATCTAAGACGGTTCTCATCCTGTCATAAATATATAAAAGGCATACCCTAACTGGTATGCCCTTTTTATATGGTCGGGATGACAGGATTCGAACCTGCGGCCCTCTGGTCCCAAACCAGATGCGCTACCAAACTGCGCTACATCCCGCCAACATATTTGCAGCAGGGTGCAACCCTGCCTTATCTATTATAAGCAATAAGTATGATTTTGTCAACGGCGGACTTTATTGGCCTGCGGCAAAAAATATTCGTTTAAAGGGGGGTAAATATAAAATTATTATTTTTATTGGTGGGTAAAACTGTAAATTTTGGAGTTTGCGCCAAATGGCCGTTTTTTTTTGACGTTTTTACGGTTGATTTTGCGCTGATATTTGTGGTATAATCCAATTCAAATTTAAAAAATCAGAGCGTAAATCTGGATTGATGTGGAGGTATATGGTATGGATATGAAAAAGTATGTAAATAGTCAGGTTGCAGCAATTAAGCCGTCGCCCATTCGGCGTTTTTTCGATTTAGCAGCCACTGTTCCGGGCGTTGTATCGCTGGGTATAGGAGAACCTGATTTTGCAACGCCTGCCGCCTTTTGCAACGCCGGTTACGCCACTATGATGGCCGGAAAAACCGGTTATTCGCCCAACCCCGGCTTGTTAGAGCTACGCCGTGCGATATCCGATTATTTGGTAAAGCTTATTGGGGTAGAATACGACCCTGCTAAGCAGATAATAGTGACTGTAGGCGGATCGGAGGCTATAGACGCTACCTGCCGCGCTTTAATAGAACCCGGTGACGAAGTGCTGATACCCGAGCCGGCTTTTGTATCGTATGCACCGTGTGTAGAGCTGGCCGGTGGCAAGGCAGTGCCGATTGCGCTTAAAATGTCCGACGGGTTTAAGCTTACGCCGCAGGAGCTGGAGGAGGCTATAACGCCGCGCACCAAGGCTGTGGTATTAAATTTTCCCAGCAACCCCACCGGCGTGGTAATGACGCAGGATGAGCTTGATGCGCTGGCTGTGCCGCTGGTACGCCACGGTGTTTTGGCAATATCTGATGAAATTTACGCCGAGCTTACTTACGACGGGCACAAACACGCTTCTATTGCGGCATCTCCCGGTATGGCAGATATGACCGTGCTGATATCCGGTGTTTCCAAATCTCTGGCTATGACCGGCTGGCGTATCGGTTATGTTTGCGCTCACCCGACTATTTTGCGCGCTATCTGCAAAATTCACCAGTTCTCAATATCCTGTGCCAGCACTACCGGTCAGTATGTAGCCTTAGAAGGTATTACCAACGGCCATAAAGAAGTAGAACGTATGCGCAACGAATACGACAAGCGTCGTCAATATATTATGAAGCGTTTAACCGATATGGGACTGCCGCTGGTAAAGCCGGGCGGTGCATTTTATGCCTTTGCTCAGATAAGCGAAACCGGTATGGACGATAACAAATTCTGTGAAAACCTGCTGATGCGTGAAAAAGTAGCCTGCATACCCGGTTCGGCCTTTGGTAAAAGCGGTCAGGGCTTTATCCGCTGCTCTTATGCAACCTCTATGGATAACATTGTTAAGGCTTGTGACGGTATTGAGCGTTTTGTAAACAACTTGCAATCTTCTGCCGAAAGTGATATGCTTAAATATGTAAGTCTGTAAAGGCAAAGGAGAGCATATTACCGATGATTATTAAAACCGACGAAGATCTGGAAAAACTGCAAAAAATAGGGCGCATTTGTGCCATAACTTTAAAGGAAATGATGGCGGCCACCCGCCCCGGTATGACAACCAAAGAGCTTGACGAATTGGGCGGCAAAATATTGGCGCGTTACGGGGCTACATCGGCACCCATGGCGGTTTATGACTTTCCCGGTTATACCTGCATAAGTATAAATGAAGAAATTGCCCACGGTATACCCGGCGACAGAATAATAAGGCCGGGCGATATGGTGAACATTGATGTTTCGGCCGAATTAGACGGCTATTTTGGCGATAACGGTGCCAGCTTTTTAATCGGCGGCGGTGACAAAATGGGTCAACGGCTGCTTAAAGCTTCTAAAGAAGCACTGGCCAACGCTATAACGGCGGCAGTGGCCGACAGACCGTTAAACCACATTGGCCGCGCCATTGAACATACGGCGCATCGCCACGGCTTAAAGCTTATACGCAACCTGTGCGGGCACGGCGTGGGCCACACGCTGCACGATGATCCGGAGATGATAGACAATTATTACGACCCTAAAGACCCGCGGCGTTTGTGCGAAGGTTTGGTTATTGCCATAGAACCGTTTGTCAGCGAGCAGGAAAATATGGTGGTGCAAAGCAAGCGCGACGGTTGGACGCTGTTTACGCCGCACCATACCAGGGCTGCACAGTTTGAACATACTATTGTAGTTACTAAAAAACGCCCGATAATTTTAACGCAGGCAGATTAAACGCCGCTGCGTGGGCATATTATAGCAGTGATATTTACGTATGGTACATATGGGAGGCAGGCATTATGGCATTTAAAAAAGTAGAATTAACGGAGCTGACGCTTAACCCGTTTGGCGCCATTGGCGATGACTGGATGCTGGTTACCGCCGGTGATGCCGACAAAGCCAACACTATGACGGCCAGTTGGGGCGGTTTGGGTGTGCTTTGGGGGCAGCAGGTGGCCTTTGTGTTTATCAGGCCGCAGCGCTACACCAAAGAATTTATGGACGTTAAGGGATGTTTTTCTCTGAGCTTTTTTGACGGATATAAAAAAGAGATGAGCCTGCTGGGCAGTGTGTCGGGGCGTGACCGTGACAAAATTGCCGAAGCCGGCCTGACATTGACGATGATAGACAACGTACCAACCTTTGCCGAAGCACGTGTGGTGCTGCTGCTGGATACTGTTTATACCGACGAAATAAAGCCGGGCAACTTTATGGCCGCCGCTTTAGACGAAAAATGGTACCCCAACCACGATTATCACACGGTTTATGTGGCCAAGGTGCGCGGTGCCTATATTAACAGCTAAAAAAATACCCCCGGCAATATTGCCGGGGTTTTGTTTTTTTGCTATGTTTCGTGTCCGTTTTAAACCGTGACAGGCCTACCTGTAATTATCTGCATAGTCACTTTGGATTGCAAACAGACCTTGCCCCATATAAACAGGGAAATACTTCGGGCCTATTACACAACTGTATGTATTGCCGTTAGCGCCTTTAAACGTTATCAGATAATCTCCATAGACGTCTGCGTATTCAACGCCAACATATTCCAACTGCATTTCGGGGAAATTCTCGTTTACGTAGGTTGTTCCGGAAATTTTGGCAATTTGCTTTGGCATAATGCCTGTAAACCACAGCACTATAATTACACCGATTATCACAATGGGGATTACCCACTTCTTTTTTTTCATATGCTCACGCTCCCTGGTCAAATTTACAGACATATCACAATATTGCCGGGGTTTTGTTTTAAGCGTGGTGTTTGTTTTTGCCTGCCCGGCTTATCAGGTAGGGTATTAACGACAAAGCGTAGCCGGCCAAACCGGCGGCAGCGGTAAGCAGCAGTTTTTCCAGTATCATCAGGGGTTTAAAATCGGCAAGGGCAAACAATTGTGCCGAAATTACCAGACTAAACAGCAGGTGTACAACGCCGATAATTATCGGCGGCAGCTTGCTTTGGCGCTTTACCATAGCCGAAGCCCAAAAGCAGCCCACAAACACTGCCAAAGCATACATAAGCGTGCTGGCGGCTACGTTGGTATCGCCGGGCAAACCCTGCGCAAAGCAATAAGCCCCCCAAAGCCCGGTGGCAGCCAGCAAAACAACAGCAGAAAGTATAAGCCCGGTTACAGTGGCCAAAATTACCGGTGGCCGTTTGGCAGGGCGTTTGGGTGCCGTGCGCGGCCGGGTTGCTGTTTGGCGGGGTGTGCGGGCAGGTGCCTTGGCCGCAGTTTGCTGCCGGTTGTGTTGCTCGGCCGGTTTGGGCTCGTTATGGCGCTTGGGCGGCTTTTCGGCAGGTTTTTGCGGCTTTTGCGGTGCCGGCTCGGTGGCTTGGGGCGCGGTTGCCTGTTCTCGTGCTAAATTGCGGCGGGCGCGCTCTAAAGGCGAATTGCCGGGCGTTGCAGCCAACATAAAATATGGTGACGAAAAATTACCGCTATGGCTTGCAAGTTGCGGTATAGGTTTGCTATAATGTAAGCTATATTTTGTGTAGAAAAATGCAGATTTAAAAAAGTTGTTCATACTGTGTTCCGTAAAAAATAAAGTTAGTTACAAATCATCTCGATAATATTCGCGGTATAAACGGCAAAATCCTGCTTGCCTGCCAAGGCTCGACAGATTTTGCGCTGCTTTAAGGGGGAATTTTTATGTCAAACGGACAGACGGACGAATTGATTTTGTTGGCCGGTCTGCTAAAGGACAAAGTGGTTAAGGCGCTGGCCAACGGCGAAGCTACGCAGGTAAGCCGTTTGCTGCTGGATTGTATGCCGGCAGGTGAGGCACCGCAGCGCCCCCTGGACAATTATGTTTTGGGGCTGCTTTTGCAAAACGAGGGTTATTTTGCGCGGCAGGCGGCGGCCAATGTTAATATGCAGCCGTTTTTGCTTTGGGCTATGGCCGATGAAATAAGCCGCTTGCAGGATTGGCTAAAGGCTTGCCCCCTGCCGGACTGGCTGCCCGGCCGCAGCACTGATCTGCCGGAGGGTTGGCCGCTTGAGCTGGCTGAATGGCGTGATATGCTGCCGATAGAGGTTGCAGGTGCCCTGAGAGAGTTTTACCGCACGTGCGGCACCGGTAAGCTGGCACTTAGCCGTGTATGGCGCTGGGAAGGCAAGCTTAAAGCGGTGGAATGTTATGATAAAACACGCCTGAGCGATTTGGTAGGCTGCCGGACGCAAAAAGATGAGGTTTTGACGAACACACGTCTGTTTTTGCAGACCGGGCGCGGCAACAATATGCTGCTTTATGGGGCGCGCGGCACGGGTAAATCGTCACTGATAAAGGCGGTGGCCAACGAGCTGGCGGCCGAGGGCCTGTGCTTGGTGGAGCTGCCGTTAGATAAAATAGCTGACCTGCCGAAGCTACAGGAAATTCTGCACACGCAGCCGCGGCACTACATAATTTACATTGATGATTTATCGTTTGAAAAAGCCGGTGAGGATTACAAAATAACCAAGGCTGTGTTAGAAGGCAGCGTGGCCGGGCGCGGCGGCAATGTGCTTATTTACGCTACGTCTAACCGGCGGCATTTGGTGGTAGAGGATTGGCGCGACCGTGAGCAGGTGCAGCATACCGGCGGCGAGGTACGTGCCGGCGATTCGATGAGCGAAAAACTGTCGCTGGCAGACAGATTTGGCCAAACGGTGCTGTTTACCACCCCCGACCAGCAGGAATATCTTAAAATTGTACACGCTTTGGCGGCTGCCGATGGTGTAAATATGCCGACAGATGAGCTGGAACGGCGGGCGCTGCAATGGGCTATGTGGCAAAACGGGCGCAGCGGACGCACAGCACGGCAGTTTATTAACAGTCTGGCGGCAGAATAGGAGAGAGCTATGAATTTTAATATGACGGCGATACTTTTGGGCGCGGTAAGCTTTGTAATAATCGGGGTGTTTCATCCTATTGTAATAAAGGGCGAATATTATTTGGGCAAGGGCTGCTGGCCGGCCTTTGCTGTTGCGGGGGCGCTTTGCCTGATAGCTGCCCTGCTGATAGAATCGTTTTTTTGGGGCACGGTGATGTCGTTGATTGGATTTTCGTGCTTTTGGAGCATTAAAGAACTGTTTGAGCAGGAGGAGAGGGTGAGGAAGGGGTGGTTTCCCGCCAACCCCAACAAGAAGAAAAAGGGACAATAGCACGCCATCTGCTGTGTCATATAATTTCTCACTTGTCGGCGTACCATCAGTACGCCTCCGTCGATTCGAAATTCTATTCCTTGCATCTGGCGCACTCTTGCGCTTTTTCAGGATTGTAGGAAAAAGTGACAATAGCACGCCATCTGCTGTGTCATAGTTTTTATAACAAAAAATACCCCCGGCCGTGTGTGGTCAGGGGTATTTTTTTTGTTTTAATAAGCGATAAGCAGACGGTCTATGGTGGTCATATCCTCATCGCTAATGGCAAAGTAACCGTCAGCATCTTGCGTGATGTGTACGGTAGTGCGCGTTTGTTCGCCGGTGTAGTCTGTGCTGCTGCTTTCAGCACGGGCAGCAACAGCACTTACGATACCGTCAGCCCAGGCTTCTTCGCGTTCGGCGTCGGTCATAAGGTCAAACTCGCCGGCATCCATACGCTGTTGCCAGTCACTCATAATCGCGTCGGCATCCTCGTCCAAAAATTCCTGCATAATCAGCAGAGAACTTGTCGTTAACTCCACAGTGTAGCCGTCGGCGGTTTCGGTGGCTTGGCCCACAGTGTATTGCACCTTGCCGTAAATTTTGGTGTACATATCGTACATTCGGCTTTTGGTTTCCTCCGAAATCAGCTCCTCGTTAATATCAAAATATTTGCAAAAGTAGCTAACCTCGGTTTTTATGGAATTTTGGTACATCTCGTCGGCTTCTTCGGCGGTTATGCCGCATTGTGCCAGTGCTTCCGCAGTATAGCTGCCGCGGTAGATGATGTCCAGATTGGTCTGCAACAAATCGGCGGCACCAAAGGGTTTATTACCGCCACAGGCGGCAAGTCCCAGCAGCATAAGCAGCGCCGACAACAGTGCTACTGTTTTTTTCAGCATAGCTGCACCTTCTTAACTACTTTATAACTACCTGATGATATACCTTTTTGCCTTTGCGGATCATCAGCTTGCCGTCGGTAAAGTCGGCAGCGGTAATAGCGCGGGTGTGGTCGGCAACTCTTTCGCCGTTAAGATACAAACCACCGTCGTTTATCAGGCGGCGGCCCTCGCCGTTACTTTTTATCAGGCTGCAAATTGTAAGCAGCCCCAATATGTCCATACCGGTCAACTGGTCGGCAGTGATGTCGGTACCGGGCAGGTCAGCCGCATTAGCGCCGCCGGCAAACAGATTTTGGCTGGCAGCTTCGGCCTTTTTGGCTTCGTCCTCGCCGTGAACCAGCGCCGTAACCTCGTAGGCAAGGCGGGCCTTAGCCTGGTTTATAGCAGCGTCTTTAAGGCTGCCCAGGCGATGAACCTCGTCCATAGGCAAAAAGGTAAGCAGTGCCAGACAGTTTTCTACATCAGCATCGTCGATATTGCGCCAGTACTGGTAAAATTCGTAGGGAGAAGTTTTGTTGGCATCAAGCCAAAGGGCACCGCTTTCGGTTTTGCCCATTTTTTTGCCCTGAGAATTGGTGAGCAGCTTAAAGGTTAAGCCGTATACCTGTTTAGAATCCATACGGCGGTTAAGCTCTACGCCGCCGATAATGTTCGACCATTGATCGTTGCCGCCTAATTGCAGCTTGCAGTTGTATTTGCGTTGCAGCTCCACAAAGTCGTAGCTTTGCATCAGCATATAGTTAAATTCCAAAAACGATAACCCACGCTCCATACGGTTTTTAAAACATTCGGCGGTAAGCATACGGTTTACCGAAAAATGCACACCGACATCGCGGATGAAGTTTACATAGTTTAAGTTTAACAGCCAGTCACCGTTATCTACCATAATGGCGTGGTTGGGTGCATCGCTGTCAAAATCAATAAAACGGCTCATCTGCTTTTTAAAAGCGTTTACGTTATCATTGATGGTTTCGCGGGTCATCATTTTACGCATATCGGTACGGCCGGAAGGATCCCCGATCATACCGGTGCCGCCGCCGAACAGGGCAATGGGGCGATGCCCGGCGCGCTGCATATGCGCCATAACCATAATTTGAATAAAATGCCCAACGTGCAAACTGTCGGCAGTGGGGTCAAAGCCAACATAAAAGGTTACACTTTCGCTGCCCAAAAGGTCACGAATCCCCTCGTCGGTGCTTTGTTCAATAAAACCGCGTTCTTCTAAAAGATCGTATACATTTGCTTTGGTTTCTGTCATCGATATAGTTTAACTCCTTAAAACTGTTTAAAATTTATTTTAATCAAACAGGCGGCTTACCGACATATTTTCGTGGATGCGCAGAATAGCTTCGCTGAGCAGCGGGGCCAAAGATACTACGCGGATTTTGTCGGATTCACCCTGAACTTCGGGACGCAGCGGAATGGTGTTGGTACACAAAACCTCTTTAAGTGCCGATGCGTTGATACGTTCGATAGCCGGCGGGGTAAAGATAGCGTGGGTGCAGCAGGCATAAACCTCGTTGGCACCGGCTTTATCTTTAAGGAAGTTTGCACCGTTGGTGATGGTGCCGGCAGTATCAATCATATCGTCTACCATAATTACATTTTTGCCCTCTACATTGCCGATAACGCCCATAACCTCGGACTTATTGGGTTCCGGGCGGCGCTTGTCGATAATGGCCAGCGAACAGTTAAGACGTTCGGCCAGATTGCGGGCACGGGTAACACCGCCAACATCAGGAGATGCCACCACCAGATTATCCAAATTCATCTTCTTGTAATATTCTGCCAACAGCGGCACAGCCGGCAGCGGATCTACCGGGATATCAAAAAAGCCCTGAATAGCGTTGGTGTGCAAATCTACGGTAACAATACGGTCGGCACCGGCAGCGGTAATAAGGTTAGCTACCAGCTTGGCCGAAATCGGATCACGGGCCTTTTGCTTACGTTCCTGGCGGGCATAGCCATAATAAGGCACCACCGCCGTAACCGATTTAGCCGACGCACGCTTCATCGCATCGATCATAATCAAAAGCTCCATCAGGTTTTCGTTTACCGGGGTGCAGGTGGGCTGTACGATAAAAATATCGTTGCCGCGAACACTTTCCCCAACCTCTAAACGAACCTCACCATCGGCAAAATGCGATACCTTGGCGGTACCCATTTTAATTTGCAGATAATTAACAATTTCTGCCGCCAGCGCCGGGTTGGCATTGCCGGTAAAAATTTTAATTGCCGAACCACTCATTGTAAAAAACCTCCCCTTATAAATAACCATTATGTAAAAAAATTGTAAAAAAACATTAACCAATTAAATATTCCGCATAAAGTTTGTTTATCCTGCTTTATTTTTGCTTTTTCGCAATAGCTTTAGGGCTTTTTTCAGCCGCCCAGCCGGCAATCTCCGTTTGGCGGGCACGTTCTACCGCCAGCGCATTGGCAGACACATTTTTGGTTATGGTGCTGCCTGCCGCCACAAAGGCACCGTCAGCCACGGTAACCGGGGCTACCAGGTTGGTGTTGCTGCCGATAAAAACATCATTGCCGATGATGGTTTTGTGCTTGTTTACACCGTCGTAATTGCAGGTTATGGTGCCGCAGCCAATGTTTACGCCGCTGCCCACCTCGGCATCACCAATATAAGAAAGATGCGGTATTTTGCTGCCTGCCCCAATGGCGGCGTTTTTAATTTCGGCAAAATCGCCCACCTTAACATTTTCGGCCAGGTTAGCGCCGGGGCGCAAATAAGCAAACGGCCCAATGTTGGCACCGCTTGCCACGGTAGCCTGATTAAGCACGCATTTAAGCAGTGTGCAGTTGTCGCCAACGGTGCTGTCGGTAATTATGGTATCGCTGTCTATGGTGCAGTTGGCACCAATATGCGTATCACCGCGCAACTGTACACCGGGGTAAATAATTGTATCGGCACCTACGGTAACCTGCTGGTCAACATAGGTGTTGGCAGGGTCAACAACAGTTACACCGGCCAGCATAAGCTCGGTGTTTTTGCGGCGATACAGCTCGGCAGCGGCAGCGGCCAACTGTACACGGTCATTAACGCCGGTGGTTTCAACGTAATCGTCGGTAGTAAGTGTATCTATACGCCCGCCGGCAGCGGCAATATGGCGTATAACATCCGTAAGATAATATTCTCCCTGGGCGTTGTTGTTATCCAGCTTGGCCAGTGCGGCTTTAAGTGCCGCGTGGCTAAAGATATAAGCGCCGGTGTTAATTTCTGTTATAGATTTTTGTTCTGCGGTTGCATCTTTTTCTTCTACAATAGCGCAAACATTACCGTTGGCGCTGCGTATAATGCGCCCATAGCCGGTGGGGTTGCTTAAATTAGCGGTTAAAATTAAACCGTCGGCACCGGTGTCACAAAATCTGCGGCAAAGCTCGCTGAGTGTGTTTACCGTAAGCAGCGGGGTATCGCCGCAAACAATCATAACGGCGTTGGCTGCGGCATTTATGTGCGGCATAGCCACCTGCACGCAATGGCCGGTGCCAAGCTGGGGCATTTGCAGGGCAAAATGCAGGTTGGCATCGGGCGGCAGAGCAGCGCGTACCTGTTCGGCGCCATGGCCCACAACCACACAGCAATCTTTTATACCGGCAGCACGCACCTGATGAATTACCTGTTCTAACATAGTGCGCCCGCCGGCCTTGTGCAGTACCTTGGGCAGGGCAGACTTCATACGGGTGCCCTTGCCGGCCGCCAAAATAACTGCGGTAATATTAAAGGGAGCTTCCATAATAAATCAATATCCTTTCTGACAAAAAATATATAACCGTACATTTGGTTATTAACTGATATAAGTATAACATATAACCGGGGTAAATAAAAGCCGCAAAAATTTGTAAGCTAAAAAAACGCGCCCGGTGTAAAAATTTTTTGCAAAAAGGGGTAGAAAAACCCCGCGCTAAGCGTTATTATATAAGGTGCAGGGTGTGCGGCAGGCCAGCCGCACTAATATTATGCAGAAAGAGGTGGACGCTGTGGAGGGCGATCCTGGAAGTAAAAACCGAATAATCCGGGGCAAAAGTACCTCTGCGGCAGTTTAGCTTAAGCTGAGGTGTTTTTGCCTGAAATTTAAGGAGGAACATCTTATGCTGACGATATACCGTACCCCGCCGGAGGGGGAAAATTTGCAGATGCTGCCGGTATCGGATATGCAAAAAGGCGACTGGATAAACCTTGTAAACCCCACGCCCGAAGAAATACGGACGGTGGCCGAACAAACCGGTATTCAGGAAGAATTTATCCGCTACCCGTTAGATGATGAGGAGCTGTCTCGTGTGGAAACCGACGATGACCAGATACTTATCATTGTTAATGCGCCTAAAATTACCAATGGCGCAGTTATTTACGACACTGTGCCGCTGGGCATTGTGCTTAACGACGAATACATTGTTACGGTAAGCTTAAGTGATCTGGATTTGTACCGTAATTTTGCGCTGGGCCGTATAAAATCGGCGTTTACCTTTAAAAAAACGCGGCTTATTTTACAGATACTGCAAACGCAGACCAATATCTACCTTAAATCTCTGCGTGATATAGACCGCCGTTATGATGTTTTAGAGGCACGCCTTAGACAAAATATGAATAACGAGGACTTAAACAGTCTGCTTAACCTGCAAAAGAGCTTGGTATACTTTAATACATCGCTGCGTTCTAACGATAAAGTGATGGACAAGCTGTTTAGAACCCGTACCATTAGAATGTACGAAGAAGACCGCGACCTTTTGGACGATGTTATAATCGAGAACAAGCAGGCCATAGAGATGGCAGACGTATATACCACCATTTTAAAAAATTCGATGGATGCACTGGCCTCGATATCTAACAACAACTTGGCCAAAGTGATGAACTTTTTGACGATAATCACTTTGCTGGTAACGGTGCCTACCTTTATAACCAGCTTTTTCGGTATGAATTTGCCTATGCCGTTTTCTGCCTCGCCCCTTATGACGGGGGCTGTGCTGGGTATATGCTTAACAGCATCGGCAGTATGTTTTTATCTGCTGCGGCACAAAAAATACTAAGCCTGCCTGTGGCAAGCAATATCAGCCAACAAAAAAACCTCCCACCCGCGAGTAGCACATAATAAGACAGGTTTTTATAATGCTTAGTGAGAACAGCGTGGCGTGAAGTCACGC
>CAZMTO010000021.1:0-26226 GCA_964569265.1 uncultured Peptococcaceae bacterium
CTGCCACGTGTGCCATAGCGTGTACCCAGCCTAAATTCGTCAAACGGATAACGCACAAAATCACCTTCTTTCAAAAATAACCACTCAATAAAAATAACAAAAAAACCTTTGCAAACAACGGCAAAGGTTTAAAAATGCGAAAATTTCGCAAAAATTATTAAAATTTTTCCCTCAACCCCTTGACATACTTCTAAAAGTATGGTATAATATATACAGAAAGGAGGTGAGGGAATGAAGAAGATTAACAAAGCAACTTCTCTGGCAGAGAAAATCACACTACTAACCGCATTTATTAATCTTCTAACCGCTTTAATGCAGTTAATGAAGAGATAGGGAAAGGGGCAAAAGCCCCTCCCCTCTCTCCACTGCTATTATACTACCAGAAAGGAGTAATTGTCAATGAACATCTATAAACTCACTCTTATTATCGCATTAATAGCATTTGTCCTGTCGGTAGCAAACCTTGTTTTAACAATTGTCGGTTAATATATAACACTACAGAAAGGATCTGACACAATGAGCAACACTTCTTCGGCGGTCAAGCGCCGCTACAACCAAAAGGCTTACAAGCAGTACGTTGCACAGCTAAAACCGGAGCTTTTTGACCGCATTATGGCCTATCAGGAAGCCAACGGCCTCAGCAAACCGCAGTTTCTGCTCCAAGCCATCGATGCACTGGCGCCGCTGCCCGACACAACAGAATCAGAGGGGGAATAATCCCCCTCTTTTTTTACGCCTCCTCGCCCTTTTCCTCACGAGGCAGCTCGGCGGCGTTATCCTCGCTCTGTTTCAAATTCTTCCCAAAAAAGAAGCCTAACACCAGCATTACCGAACTGTTAAACAGCTCCGGCGTTTCTCTGCCCAGCACCGTCATAACGCACAGCACCGCCACCAGTGCCAGGGTAACCAGGCTTTTTACATCCACCAGCCGGCATACTCTCTCCATCAAATTCAATGTATAACATCTCCTTTCGCGGCTTATTCCTCAGCCAAAACACACAGGCATATTGCCAATATATGGCAAAAGTGCAACAATCGTGTTATATAAATGCCATAAAGTTGCCATATATCTTGCACTGTATGTTACACTTTTGCCGCAGTATTTGCCTTATTCCTCAGCCAACAGCAAACGGTAGGTGTCCTCAATAGCGCTGTCGCTAAGCTCCAGCTTGCCGGTGCTGCTAACGCTCTTCATCTGCATAAGCACACTGTAGCACGCCTGCATAAAGGCACGGTTAGCCGGCTGCTGCATATCCTCGGCGGCCTTGGCAAAGCGGTCGGCCATATCATCACTCAAATACTTGGTAACCTCGGTAATATCATAACCGTAAGTATTTACACCGTTGTTCTTGGCAGTTTCGTTAAAGTTAGTCATAGTTTTAATCTCCTTTTTAAATAAATTTGTTTTTTCTACAAAAAAGAATGTTCCTTTAAGCATTCTCCATACACATCTTTAATGCGCTTTATCGTCAGCACCGCCACATTGTTGGTAAAATCCGGGTGTTCGGCACAGTAGCGTTCGTATTCCGATACGTCTATCAGTATCTGGTCAAACGCTTCTTTGCTGTGCAGCTCATCGTGCAGCAGCTCATCACCAAAGCGTATAATATTAGCCCGGCAGCTTTTGGCCTGCTGGCGGGCCAGCTCGGCGCTTACGTTTTGCAAATCGGCACCCAGCCCGTCTACCCGGCAAATAAGATCCGCATTAAGCAGGCACCCCAAACGCCCCAAAAGCCAGCCCCAGGGGTTTATTTTTATCGGTGACACCTGCACCAGAGACAGTACAATCACCACCCCGCCGCAGCCCCCGGCAAACAATTCACCCAAAGTCACAGCACCATCTCCTTTCTGCTCTATTTTTTCTTGATATACGCCTTAACCTGGCTGTTTTCGTCCGGCGGATCAATCTTGGGCAGGTAATGGCAATAGGTGCCGCTAAAAACCAGCAAGTTATTGCCCGAAGCCGGCAAAACCACCTTGCCGCCCAAGGGTGCCGCCTGTGCCCCGCTGCAGTTGGCCGTTGTAACCTTGCCGGGCACGGCCATATTTTTTTTACAGACAAACTCACCGGCAGCGCTCTGCCTGAAGCAAACGTCCTGAACGTTGGCATAGCTGCTGCTCTTAAACAGCATTTCGCCGCCGCCGTCGCATATGCCCGCCCTAACATAATCACCGCCGCTGGCGCTCTCATCCATCGGCACAATTTGTATGCCGCTGCCGTTTAATCCGTATATCTTACGTCCATCCTCGCCGTTTGGCCAAAATACATTTAAATAAGTATTGCCCACGCCCAAGTAGCAGCCGCCGGGTGCAACAATATTTTCTTTGCCGGTGGCTGCGGTTTGCGCACTGCCCACAGCCGTCCAGGTAAGCAGGTTTGTGCTGGCATACAGCCGCAAAAGCCAGGTATAATTGCCGGTGCTGCCGCTGCTGCTAAAAGCCGCCAGCTCCCAGCGTCCGCGTGTCGGGTTATACAAAACCGCACCGGCAGTACCTTCCCACAGGCTAAACCCGCTGCTGCTCCAGCCGTTGGCCGGGGCAGCCGTTTTATACGCCACATTGGCACCAAACACATAAAAGCTGCCGTTAGAAAATACCACCTGGCGCAAGGTGGCGTTAATGCTGCTGCCGGCATCCGTATAATCCTGCGCCCACGTGCCATCAAGCGCCGTGCTGTGCCACACCTCGTAGCTTACATTACTGCCGTTGGCACGTATTATAACAGCCACCCAGCAACCGTTGCCATAAGCCACATCGCAAACAGATTCCTCATTGTCGGTGGTAATCTGCACCGCCGTCCAGGACCCGTCCACATCGTCGGCCCGGGCAACAGCAGCACCGGCAGCAGTGCGCCCGCAGGCAACATAGCAGCCGTTTATATACTTTATGTTAAAAACGCTTGCAAGCCCATCCACGGCATACACGCTCATACTTTGCTCCTGCACCGGCAACGCTGTCAGCAGGCTGCGCAGCTCGGCACAATCGGCCGCCGCTTCAATGTCCCGGCCGTCACACGGCAGCCAGCGATCATCCGGCTCGCTTATCGCCGTAAAAATCACCGTACCCACGCCCCCGTTGTCCGATTCCGGCACCAGCGTATCAATAACGTTCTGCCGGTTTATCCTGTTGCCCGGCTCGGTAGGCTCGTCGGCCATTTCTATAGTAGCGTAAAAATCCGGCATACCGTCTGTTTCCGGCTTTATCAGCCGGCGCCCCGGGCTGGCGCTCACTCTGTCTTTCAGTTCTGCCATAAAATCACTCCTGTTCGGGGTAATCCCCGCTGTAAATCGTATCGCACCACGGCAGCGCGGCAATCATATTTTGCAGCAACTGCCGCACATCGGCTATTATCTTTTCAATAGCGTTAGCCTCGGCAACGTTGTTCAGCTTGTCGGGGGTAGGCGGTGTATAATCAAAAACCGCCAGCATACCCCGCAGCCTTTCCACCGCCGCCAGGTAGTCCGCCAAATCTTCGGCATAAAAAAGCTCGTCTTCCCGCCAGTCCGTGCGCATTTGCATACGGCAGGGGTACCCCCATTCGCTGAGCCTTGCCGCCACATAGTTAGCCGCAGTGCCCACCCGGTTTAAATCCGTGTAATTATACGCCCCTTTGTGGCCGGCAGTCAGCCAATCCGCCTGCTCATCCGCCGTCAAATTGTCCCAACCGCGCCGCAGCAGCGCCTGCAACTGCTCCACATCCGCCTCGGTGCGGTCATATACCAAAGGCGGCAAATTATCCCGCACCATTTACTCCACCACCTCGGTTGCCGTTAATGCCCCTGTATCATCTACGGTAATCTTAAACCGCTTGGTCGATTCGGCAGTAGAAGATTTTAAATAAAACTCCGTTTTGTCCGTGTCGTCAGAATTATAGGTCAGGTCGGCAAGCTTGGTGTTGACGGCCTCATCCGGCTTTACCCACAAGTAGCCATTTTCGTCTGCCGCCACCGGCAGGGTATAGCTGTCATCCTTGGCAGGAGCCATAACCGCACCGGCCTCGCTGGCATTAACAAGCGGCAGATATGCACTGTCTAAACCCTGAAAAAGTGACGGAACATATAAGTATAATTCCCATTTATACCCCAACGCGGCTGCACCGTTAGATGTAAACTTGGTTTTTGCCGCCTTAACGTATTTGCCGTTCGTATAACACACCTTTATGCTCAGCGCAAAATCAATATCGTTGGCTTTGCCCCGCAAAGTATAACATTCTGCATCAAATTCTTCGTCAATGTTTAGGCTAGCGTAGCGTATAATCTCCTTTGTTATGCCTTGGCAACGAAGTCCGGCTTCGCCGCTTGCAATCACAGTTTCAGTGCCGTCTTTGGTTTTTATAGTATACGCAACCTGTATTCTGCCTACAGCAGGATATATCGTTCTAATTATTTCGCCATTGTTATACAAGAAATAGTCATAACCAATAAGTGTCGTCGGCGTAGAAATCAGTGGTGTAAACGCACCGTAAAACGGCCTATTTTGGATATAAGAAGTTGCGGCGGTGCCGTTCTGATTCCAATCTGCTTGAATGCCGGCTCTACTATACGCCAAATCAGCCCTATTCTGTGCATAATCTGCCGTAGCCTGTGCTTTATTAGCCGCTGTTTTGGCATTGGTTATAGCCTTGGTGGTTTCATCGGGCAGGCACTCTATCGGCAGCTTTTTAATGTTGTACTTGGCAACGGTTGCGGCACGGCGTATGTCTACGGTGGCATTAAGGTACTTGCCGCCAAAAACCATCACAGCAGTCCACACATCACCTTCCTTGCCCACATAACCGCCCCAGTTGTCCACATACTTTGCCACCTCGGCTTTCGGGTCGTCACTCTCATAAATGCTTCTTACCAGTGTGGCATAGTCTATGCTGCCAACCCACATCATACCGCTGGCGCCCGCCATCTCATCAAACAACGGCGCAGCTTCCAGCGGATATTCGCCGCTCTCGCCGTTTACCACAACCGTAAGCGTATCACTAACCTTGGGCACATAACCCCCGGTAAAAGCCCCCGCAACCGTAGTCTGCTCGCCGGGAACGCCGTCTCCATTCTCGCGGTACATTTCCTGCCAAACGCTTTCGTCCTGTGTTTCTTCGCCCAAATAGTCCTTGTATGCCGGGCGGTTGCTTTTAACAAACTGGTTTACAACCGTCAGCACATCCTGTAAATTTTTCTCATTCATAGCTTCACCTGCTTTTCGTTATCCTTACTCAGGACTCATCACGCGAGAAGGGGGGGGCGAGGTAACGCAAGTACGCGGTTTCAAAGCGTACTCGCGTTACCTCGCCGCTGTCAGACATAGCATAAATTTCCGCAATTGCTGCTAACAAAAAGCCCCGTACCATACCATCTGCCACTTCTGCTATACGCACGGTACCGGCACAGGCAGCCGCCCACGCCTCAGCCGCCGTAACCTCCTGCGTCATTGCTTCATCAACGTAAAGCGTACCGTCAGATGGTGACAAGTCCAACGTAGCAATACCTGCTTTGGCAGCGGTTTTAGCCTTGGCTTCGGTGTTGGCTTCGGTTTCGGTGTCGTTGTTCAAAACAACCGGCTTATCGTTCGCCGCAAGGCTGCTCGGTGCAACGCTTGTCGGCGTATAAAAAGTAGTCACGCCGCCGCCAAATTTGGCATCGCCCTTGCTTATCTGCTTGGCCGTATCGTTTTCTATAACCAGTATATAGCTGCTGTCGCTCAGCTCGCTTATCTTTTCCAAATCGGTAACTTTTCTAAATTCCATTGTCTGTCACTCCTTTTACATCATCAATATAGCGCTCTGCTCATCGGTCAAAACAGCACCCCCGCCGTCTGCCACACAGGGCAGCACATCAGCCGCCAGCAAAACCGCCAGCAGCTCGTCATCGGGTATTTCGTCCGCACCGTAAGGCCGCCAAATATACCTTTCGCCGTCAATCGCCGCCAAATACCACTTGTCCCCGGTTTCGGTGTCCAAATAATCCTGCCCAAGTCTGCCGGGCAGGGTTTCACCGGGCGCACCCTCGCCGCTTAAAGACGTTGTTACCACCGCTTTTTCCACTTCATCGGCCTTTTGGTCTACTTCATCGGCCTTTTGGTTCACCCTCGCTTCAAGCTGCGTAAACTCGGTGGGCACCGTCGGCCAGGCAACATCACCGCTAAGGCTTGCCGGCACCTGCACGCTTATTTTGTTGGTGTGGCGCACCTCATCACCGCGCGTGCCCCTTAGCTGCACTTCATAAAACCCGGCACCGCCCAGCATATCCCTGGTAAGCACCACCCCCGGCACGCCCCGTTCTTCTTCAAGGTGTATAATATTAAGCTTGCCGCAGCAGCCTATTAACGCCTCCCAGCGCCAGCCCGGCGGCACATACCCCCACACATCAAGCCGGTCGCTCAAATTGTCATATTGCCGGCCCATAACCTCCTTTAGCGGCCATATCCGCCAGTTATCAAAATATATCATTCTGTCCTCCCTGCTCTGCCTTCCATCATTCCGGCATACCAACAATCCTTACACTTTCAATGCCGCCGCCTACAAGGTCAGTCGTCAGCTTTTCCACTTGCCCTATAATCGCCATACCGCCCAGGCTCTCCAACTTCACCGCCGCCCCGGCATATTCCGAGCCCGGCAGCAAATCGCCTTCATCAATATAACGCCGCCGGTAATAATCTCTAAGTCCGGCGGCTTTAGCTGCCGCCAGCTCCTCAGTCATCACCGTCACACCGCCAAAACTCTTACTTTTTTCGCGCGTGCCCTGCGGCACTCCGGGCACCTTTTCGCTGTGTTCCCGCTCTGTCACTTCAAAATCACACCCGGCAACTGTCACTTCGCCGGCAGCCAAAACATTCACGCGGCAGCCGTTCAACCTTTCAAAAACTTCAATCAGTTCTGCCCCGTCCACCGCCCTAACCTCGCCGGGCTCATCAAAATAGATATCCTGCTCGCCGGCCGGCAAATCACCGCGCCAAAGTTCGCCGTAGCCCCCCTTCTTATAGGTGTACGACATTACATTAACGCCGGTTATCAGCTCATCCATAGTCACCCTGTGCCCCATAACCTTGCGCCCAGCACCAATAACAATCACTTTGTCGGGGGTGCTTACAATACGTATGCCGGCACCACCGGCAGTTAAAATATAGCCCCCAACCGCAAAAACAAGCCGCTGCAGGGCATCTCTTACACTTCCGGGCTCCAACCATCCTGTAACAGTTTCTTCGGCCAGTTCTGGGCAAATTTCAAATTCAACTTCCAACGGGCTTAAAATTTCCGTCAAAACATCTGTCAACGGCACCGCCTCAAAATAGCCGCCCCTGTATTCTTCGCCGTCCAAAATACCGATAATATTCACACATTTTAGCTTTGTCACTGCATCCACGGTTGCTTCTGCCGTCCGCAAATAATACTCACCACGGCAGCGCTTAACCCCGTTTACAGTCTGCCGGGCTGTCAGCTTCTGCCTATACTGAAAATACTGATACCGCCCGGCAGGGTTTAACAATGCAAATTGCCCGTTTGGGGTATAAAAGCTAACCTCCAGCTCATCAACCGGCAAATTATCACCGCTTATGCTCACTTCTTCAGTAAGCTCCGCTCTTATTACCTCGCTTTCTCCCAGCGTGGTAATTGCACCAAACAACACATTTTGCACCCGCAAAAAACAACGCGGCCAGCCCATTGCCGGCACGCTTATTTTTACTCCGGCGTAGCTTTCTACCGGCATTTCACAAAAATATCTTTGCTCATCCGGGTAAAACACCCCCGATGCCATTTCGTCCCCCGCCTCGTCATACCAGCTTATATCCACTTCATACGGCAGGGCTCCGGCAAATTCCAATGTAATACCTACGCTGCTGTGCAAAGTCACATCCCCGTCAGCATCAAAAAATTCAGCTTCCAGCACCGGCGGCACATCAAAGCTGCAATCGTCACCGCACATATCGGCACTCCACCAGCCCCAGGGGTATTCCTCAGCGTTGTCCGGTATCGGCTCGCGGCTGCCGTCCAGCAACCAGCCCTGTACCCAATCCGGGGTTGCCGCCGCAGGCAAATTCTTCTGCACGCTGCCGCCGTTTGCTGTCTGTACATTGGCAAAAGCCTGGCTGCTGTTGGTCGCAAACCTGCCTTCTGTCGCTGCATCCACGTCCCACAACCCAAACTCAAAACTGCATTCAGTTCTCATCGTCGGCCTCCCAAGGGCGCGTGCCCGCAAAGCTCAGCTTCAGGTTGTCCCAGTAATACCCGTCAGGCCCCTCATAAAGCACCTCATCGGCAACACTGTCAAACATACCGGTATATTCAGTGCCGTCCAGTTCAATCACGGCCTCACCGGCAGTTATATCAGCAAACAAAGCTTCATACTCCGCCTTGTCAAAGCCGCCCAGCTCCAGCGTAAAATCCAAATACTGTGCTTTAGTCTCGCTGTGCGTTCTACCATCCTCACAGGTAACCCGGTATTTTTCCACTCGCCTTATACTGCGGCTTAACGTAGCCACCTCAGCCGACACCTCGCGTCCGTTTATCTTCAGCAAAATTTACACCCCCAGTGCCGCGCCTACGCGCGTATCTTCATCACGCAGCCTAATTCTCAAGCGGCTTACAAAAGCGTTGTTCATACCATCGCCCTCAATTCGCGCCACCTTTTCTACTGTCCGGTTATTGGTAATAACCTCACGTGTGGTGCCGCCGGTCAAAGCCCTGCCGCTTTCCACCGCCACCGGAGTAACGGTTGCACTCACCGCCAGCACATCACTTATCGCCGCTTTTACATCACGTATACCGTCGTTTATGCCGCCAACAAAGCCCGCATCGGTCATTTGCCCCAAATACCTGAATTTCTTGCTCGGGCTGTTTATCTCCAAAGCCCGTTTGGCTGCCCGCACGGCAGCCGCAGCCACCGAGGCCGCCGCGTTAACCACACTGCTCCTGCCGTCCAAAATACCCGCTGCCAGGCCACTGCTAAGCGCTTCGCCAACTTCGGGGCTCTCACTGTTCAGCCTATCTTCCACACCGCCCAACAAATCAGCTATCTGTCTGTCGGTTTCGGCACGCAGCCCGGCAAGCTCAGCAGCCGCAGCTAACCCGGCCTGCTCGTTAAGCCCCTGCCACATTCGGGCATATTCGGCAAGCTGTTCATCACTCATCCCATTAAGCGCCAGCAGCTCACCCAAAGCGTCGGGCCCTTTATCGCGCACTGCCGCCACAAAGCTTTCATCCAGCCCGCGCGCCGCAAGCAGAGCCATTTCATCTGCCCATTGCTGCATAACCTGTTGCTGATCACGCATATTGCCCAGCAGTTCATCAGCCGATACCTCAGCCATTGCCGGCGCACCGCCAAACAAATCAAAACTGCCCATAATTTCGGCAGTTCTGCTCTCAAGCGCCTGCCTGTAGGTACTTTCCAGCCGCTCAACCTCATCTGATAATTGTTTCTGCGCCTTTAATAGTTGCTGTACCGCTTTTTTCTGCTCATCAGCCAAAAGCTCACCGCGGTCTACAACTCTTTGCCAGGCACCCACCAGCTCGCTTGCGCTCATCCGGTTGTAATCAACCTGCTCATCCAACCAATCCTTGCTGGCTTCATAGCTGTCTTTGCTCGCTTGAGCACTCGCCTTGGCAGCCAATACCTTAGCCTGAGACAATTCCTTGCTGCTCAGCCTGCCGCTTGCAATCAAATCCTGCCAAAACTCCGCTTCTTCTTGGGCGGTTGCCTTGTTGGTCTTTCTCAATTCCTCGGCACCCTGCTTGGCATAGCTTAAAATAGCCTTAGATAACGCCGTCTGTGTTTTTATTACCTTGCCGGAGCTGTCCTGCATACCAATTGCCAACCCCTCCATACAATACTCCCCAATCCGGGCAAACACCCGGCTGGGGCTGTGTATGCCAAAAACACCCCTAACGCTGTCCGTAATTTCGCCCAGGCTTGCCGCCGCTTTATCCTTAACCGCCGCTATTCGCGCCTTAATGCCCTGCCACAAACCGTCAACAATATTTTTACCAATGTCAATGGCTTCGTCAAGCAGCTTCTTCCCCAGCTCGCCGGCTTTCGTCAGGCATATTTGCGCCAAGCTGCTAAGCACCTGCCCAATGCGTGGCAACAAATTCTGCCCCACAATAACAACGCTGTCAACAAAGTTATTAAGCAGCAAATTCAAATCCTGCGTGCCGTCGGCAAATCCCACCAGTAAATTTGTCCAGGCACCCTTCATACTGCTTATGCTGCCCTGTATAGTGCCTTCTGCTTCTTCTGCCGTTGTTCCGGCAATGCCCATACTAACTTGTACAACGTGTATCGCATCCACAATATCTGCAAAGCTGTTTATATCGTAATCGGTTAATATACCCATCTCGGCATTTATCCTGTTAGCATCCGCCAACAGGCGCTCCATCTCGCTTTTCGTGCCGCCATAACCAAGCTTAAGGTTATCCAGCATAGTATAGTTCTGCTTGGCAAAGCCCTGGTATGCATTCTGAATAGCCTCCATTGCCGTGCCCATCTTGTTGGCGTTATCCGCCATATCAATCACTGCCGTGTTGCCCATCTCAGCAGCCTTTTGCGTGTCGCCGCCCAAGCTTTGCAGCAAACTGGCAGAAAATCCCGTAATGGTCTCCATATAAGCATTGGCCGATAACCCGGCATTTTTATACGCCTCATCCGCATATGCCTCAACCACGCCGGCGCTTTCGCCAAACAACGTTTCTACGCCGCCAACCAACTGCTCATAATCCGCATAGGCAGCAATGGCATCCTTGCCAACCTTTATAGCAGCTGCACCCGCTGCAGCCGCAGCTGCGCCCGCAGCCAAAAAGCCTACTTTCCATTTGCCAACCGCTGTCGATGTTTCCTTTTGCAGCCTGTCAAGCCCGTCTTTTACATTGCTTGCATCAAGCAACGCCTTAAGTATTACCGAGCCTTCATAATCGCTGATATCCATCATCTCCTTTCCCCCAAAAATAAAAAACAGCCCTCATACAAAAGCTGCTCATAAAAAACCAACTGCATATCCGCCGCCAAGCCACCCCCGGGGCCTCTATCGTGCCATCTTACGCGCAACCCCGGCCTCGGCAAACATCTTGGCAACCTGTCTGCGCATATCCCTGTCCCTTTCTGCCAGGCTTTGGCTTTGTTTCGCACTTCGCTTGTTCAAGCCATAAATTCGCTTCAATCGTTTATATTCAGCTGCCATTTTGGGACCCATCTTCCCGGTGTCGGCACCGCGCCAACCCATTATGCGGCTTATTTGCTGCTGTTCATCCAGGTTTAAAAATAACGCCCTAAACTTCCACCAATGCAAAAAAGTCATCTCGGCAAGATCAATACCATATTGCCCCCAAAACGCTGCGTATATCAGCTCGGCATCCTGTTCAAAATCATACAATCGTCTGCCGCGCCCCGCCGACGCCTTTGCAGCCCGTCTGCGCAGCACTTCGCCGCTTTCGCCGCCGCCCCAAAACCACAGCATTTTATCCCAGGCCGCTTGTATATCTTCCACCGGTTGGCAGTAAAACATCTCCAGTGCCGCCGCCACCCGCACGCCCTCCGGCAGATCATCGGCCAGCAACAGCCTATCCAGGCGTATCATTTCCCTAAAATCCGCCCTTATCGGCACACCCAGCAAACTAACCGGCGGCTTTTCCGTCAAAATGCTCATACGCTGCCTACCGTGTATAGGCTGCTATACGGCTGCGCATTGCCTCGCCTTGGGCAGCCGCTGCCTCCGTCACAGCCTCCACACAGCGCAAAGCAGCATTTAAATCATCAACTTCTCCCAGTACTTCCTGTGCCACGCCCTCACCAAAAAGCACATCTAAAAACCGCCTTACGGCACCAACTTCATTCTCTATCAGCTCGCTAAGCCCCACAGGTTCGGGCTTTTTCTTTTTAAGCTCCTGCAACGCCAGCTCATAGGCTGCCGCCGTATTGGCCTCATAAATATTAAAGGGCAGCTCCAGGCTGCCCATTTTTACACTTAATTCAACACTCTTTGTCATTTTATCCTCACGCCGTCTGTATCTCAGGTTGCACTGTACGTATATTCGGTCGGCATAGCGCCGGCCTTTTTCAGCTCAATATCTATTTCTGCACTTTCCTCGGCAGTACCACCACCGTCCGAATTTACAATAATAGACACCTCGCCCTTTTCTCCCTTGCCGGTAAGCATATTAAAAAATACATAACCGCGGCGCACCGCCTGGCCAACACCGTATACAATATCGTGCTTCAAACAAAAATCCTGAAACTCATCACCTACATAACGGTCGCCACTAACGCTAAAACTGCGCTGCGTGCCGGTCTTGGTAGTACTCTTGCCCGATCTTATATACGCCTTGTCCTGAGTTTCCGGGTTAAGCTGTGCATCCACGCCGGCAATGTTTATTTGCGCTACCGCATAATCGCCGGGGCTCGCAGCATTGCCCTCCGCCGTGCAATCCACCGCCAGCACAAAGTTGTTGGCTACCACATCACCTTCATAATCCTCACTGGGGGTAACCCCAGCCATTAACTCACTTAATTTCATCTAATCACTCCTTTTGCATAATAAAACCGCCTTCCGAGCCTTTAATCGCACCAAAAGGCGGCTTGTCCATTCACTTTATTTTTATTAGTCATTGTGGCCGGCAACCGGTTTGGGCGCCGCGGCTGCCTGTCTGTAAACCAGTCTGCACTGCATCTGATACCTTGCATATTCTGTCTCAGGCGCAAACACATAACCGCTGCTGTTCACCTCTACGCGGCGGCAGCTTCGCCCCTCGCCCAACTCAGGCAAATCACCGGCACGGCTTTTCCGCTCCAGCCAGTCGCCCAGCCATTCAAAAAAGCCTATGTTGTCCATCTGGCAGCGCACGTCTTCGCCCCAAAAGGCCCGCATAGCTATAACAAAATCAAACTGCCGCACGCTGCTGCCATCCAGATACCGCTTAATAACACTGTTCACCGGTATAACATCAATCGAAAATTCTCCGGCTTCCGGCGGCAAAAAATCCACGTTCAGCTTGCTGCCGCTAAAGCCCTCAAAATTTGCCAGCCATTTACGTACTGCCCTAATTATCGTGCTGCTGCAACCATCATCCACAGTGCCACTCTCCGGCGATTTTACCGCCCTTCCTGCGGTCATTTTCCCGTCTGCCATAACTTATACCTCCTGGCATTTTTACCACCCTCTGGCGCGTCTTTTTATATAGGTGTCCACATTCCTCACCAGCTCGTCACTTCTGTCTGCCATCATCCGCCTGTCCCAATAGGCGCCGCGCATTGGCCCACCGTTATACGTCAGTTGCCTGTCAGTGGGGTGTTTGGGGCCGGTGCCGCCATAAACTATGCCCATATACTGATAGTGCGCATACGGCCCCGGATACGTTATCGTACTGCCGTCCCTGCTTACCCTGGCAGAATTCTTCAAAGTGCCGTCCCGCATCGGTGTATATTTATCACAAAGGCGCACTATTTCGCTGGCTAAATACTTTTGCGCCCTATAATCCAGCCCCAGGCCACGCCGCCACAAAATTTCGTCCACGGCAATATTACATTCCGCCAACAAACTGAATTTCGGGTTTTTTATCCTCATCTCATCGCCCGCCAATCAAAAACCTATTTTTTTAACAAGCAATGTTGCTTATTTGCAGGTAAGCTTAATGTGTGGCAAATTCCCCCGCCGGTTATCTCCCACGCCAATTACCACCGTATGTCCATACATTTCAATGTCCTGCCGCTCCGCTATGCTCTCCGCCCGGTCAAACACAACAAAATCCCCGGCTTCAGGCAACCGCTCCGGCAAAACAGCTTCAGGTATTCGTATAGTTGCCACCACCGCCGCAACTACGCCCTTATCGCCAACAGTATGCTCTACCCTCTGATAAACACTTACACCCTCAATAACGTCACAGTAATACGCCCCATCTGCATAGTGTATCACCGTTATCACCCGGTTAGCCCCTAACATTTGGCCGCTCCTTTCATACCATCCACACCGCGGTAAAAAAGCCCCCCGCCGCCCAAATATAAGGCTGCCGCCCGGTAACATTCTGCGTTCACCTCTGCCGATGAAGCGTCCGCATAACTCACCGCATAGCCGTCGTTGGTCTCGCTGCTTATCCCGGCACGGCTATCAGCACGCTGCATAACATCGGCCACCGCACAAATCGCCCGGCGCCCCGCCTCCTCCGGCAACAGCCTGCCGGAGGTTATCTGCCAAACAAAGGCCGCCGCTGCCGCACCGTAATGCTTAAAATCCGCTGCACTCATAGCACCACCATACTCCTCGGTATAAAACGTATTATCCGCGTATAACATAACCTTCCCCTCGCCTTACTTCTTTTTGCCCTTGATATTCTCCGCCTTTTTGTCCCGGCTATCTTTGCCATCCGCAGCCTTCGGCTTAGGCTTTACCAACAAACCTACCGTTCGCATATTACCCTTCCTCTCCTGTTTTTGAGCATAATAAAACCGCCCGGTTAAAGGCGGTTATTCTCACAAATTGTTTTAGTTATCAGCATAAAGTCCTCGGCAGGCAATAATCAAAACCTTGTCATCTTCCACAGCGTAAACCAGTCTGTGTTCTTCATCAATTCGCCTGCTCCAAAAGCCGGCAAGGCTTCCTTTAAGCGGCTCCGGTTTTCCAATACCTTCAAACGGGTTTCGGCTAACATCCTTCAAAAGCTGATTTATCCTTTTTAAGGTTTTCCTGTCTTGCCCTTGCCAATAAAGATAATCCTCCCAGGCATCAAAATCCCACTGCATTATTTTTGTTGCCATTGTCAATCCTCTGTCAAATCCCGTTCCACAAACCTAAGCTTACCGGCTTTGTAATCCGCCATTTTCTGCTCCAAATATTTGATATTACTTTCGGAATAAAACGGATCTGCGCAAATCTCAAAAGGAATACGGCGCTCCCTACCCACCTTCTTGGCAAAAACCGTAAATGCCGCACTCATACTCAGTCCCATATCAGCGCAAGCCTGCTCCATACTCTTTTTAACATCAGCATCCAACTTAAAATTTACATTTACTGTCTGTGACATATCCACGCCCCCCCTCCTTTCTTTATTATACGCAAAAATAAAGAACATTACAATACTTTTTCTTTACTTTTATCGCCTTATTTTTACTACATCACTTCCCAAGTCCATTCGCAGCAGTGTTGCCGCTGCACTTATGCCTTATGATGCACATAAATGCCGGCCGCCTTATTCTTATACACATCTACAATACCATACTTGCGGTACTTAAGCAAATAAGCATTGGCAACAGCATTCAAATTCGGGGGTATCACATCATTGGCAATATGCTTATCCCACTTAATCAGGCAGCTCGGCTCCACAATCATAAAGTTAATCTCCTTGCCATCGGCAGCCTTCTTAAAGTGCCCCAGCTCCTCGCCGGCGCTTTTGCCGTCCTGCAGGTCAATAGCGGTATAAAATCTGCTCTGCGGTACACTCACCACCTTGGCAAACCCGTCCAAGGCCTCGCGGCTCTTAGTGGTGTCCAGCCCTTTCACGGCCTTAAGCAAAGTCGGGGTAGCATAAAGAATACGCCCGCCGGCAGGCACCTCCAGTTCATCCATCGCCACGTCTGCCGCCAGCACGGCATCCAAAAAGGCTGCACCGTCGGCAAGCGTACCTTCACCCGTGCCTATGCCGGTGGTGCCGGCAAGCTGCGCAAAACAAAAGGCATCCGCCTCTGCTGCCACCTTGGTGCGCATCAATTCTGCCCCCAGTGCCCCAAAGGCAATATCAAAGCTCTCCTGGTTATCCATCTCATCCACCATCAGTCTGGTGCCGCGGTCATAATTAAATTTAGCCGTCTCCCACACCAAAGTAGCTGCACCATCGGTATAGCCGCTGTTGCGGTCATAATCGCCCAAACCACTTACCGAAAGCTGCGGGTATACAATCTCATCCGCATTAACACCCTGGCGAATCAGTGCCGAAGGGCTGGTCAAATCTCCCGTCACCGATGCCAACTGATATACCTCATCCAAACTGCTCACATAATTCTTTGCTAACTCAAAACTATTAGGCATTAAATATCATCCTCTCTCATAATTATTTTTTTACTTCAATCCCATTGCTGTTCTCAGCATACTCTCCCGGCTGTCCAAAACTCGGCCGGTGCCGGTGCCCCCGGCTACAATCTGCGGCACCTTGGCCACATCTTCGGCAAATGCCTGCGGGTCACTTTCTCTGTAAGCGCTTACAAAATCGTCCATACCCAGCAATTTGCCCTCCTGCAAAGGCAGCTTTTTGGCAATCAAATCAGCAATAAACGCTTTTTTGGCACTCTCACTGCTAAAATTCAAACCGCCTGCCGCCTCCTTTACGGCAAAGCTGTAGTTTACACCCTCCAACTCCTGCTTTAAAGCCGCTGTATCGGTGTTATACCTTTCTTCCCAGTTTGCTGCTGCCGCCTTAATGCCCTCAATATCCATATCCTTATAAGATTGAATCTCTTTGTTGGCACCCTCCAACTGCTCCCGCAAACCGTCGCGCTCCGCCGTAAGCGTCGCAATTGTGCTTTCGCCGGCTGCCTTGCCCTTGCCATACTCCGCCATAATGGCTTCAATGTCCTCTTTGGCAAGCTTGCCGCCTGCAACAAGCTCCAACTGCTCCAAAAATGCTCTCTTCATCGTGTTCTCCTTTCCTGCTCCGCTGTTCTTCTTTCGGGGTTGCGATCCCCGCTGCAGCTGCGCCCGTTCCGCCCGGCGCCCGGCGAATTTACCCTGTTTTTGGGCATAAAAAAATAAGCCTTTTAACGCCTTGCTCAGGGCAAAATTCAATTTCAGGCATAATAAAACCGCCCTTGATAGGCGGCTAGACTATTCGCTTGCAAATTCCGTAATAGACTTGATACTTGTAGATTCAATCTCAATAGGAATATCTTCAGGTATCGTGGCTATAATAATTGTTTCAGAAGCAGATAACCCCTCCTCCGTTCGCCATTCGTTATCTTCCTTGCTAAAATATTCCTCCCAAACGCCATTTACTATCTTGCCATCACTACACAGCACACAGACTTTTTTTCCATATAATTTTCTATACCTATCCAAAATCATCTCCATTCCCCCTCTTTAGGTTTGCAAGGCACAATATGAACTCCTTTTTTCTTTGAATAATGGATAAGTCCCCTGTTTGTTATCATACTCTTTCCGCTTATGCCGTCGCCGCACAATGCCGTCCAGGCAGTAAAAAGAAAAGAGCTGCCTTTCGACAACTCTTTTCCAACAAGATGGACTTTGGTGGGCGTAGCACCCTCCCACATCTCTCGGGTCTCCCCCTGTCATACCATCGGCGTGTAGTCGCTACGAAATTTACTACCTCAAAGCCCTCTCTTATCCTATGCCCATTATATCAAACTTATTCTAAAAAGTCAATCCTTTACATAGACTGGCACATTGTTTCTCAATCGCTGTGCAAAGCGCTTTTCATTTTCCCTAATAGCAGTCAAAATAGAATTTTTGTACTCTGGGTTATCACTCTTAACAACTATTCGCAACACCAAATTAAGCGATTCCTTCCCTTCTCCGATCGTTTTGCACGCAATCGCAGTGTTAGGACGCTCATCAGCAAAAATATAATCAGGTTCAGAAACAACATCAGAAAAATATCGCTCATATTTTTCAAGAAAGCCATCTCCGCGCCTATCCTTAATGTGCTGCACTCTCTCCGATGTAATAATAACCTCATCCGTGGTTATATCTCTTGCTATACAACGATACTTCTCAATGTCAATATGTCCTACTGTACGCACATCCAAGCCTCCGTCTGCCAGTGTCTTAACTATTGTACCACTTATAGTACCACCGGTCAACGCCACCTGCTCCCTGGCATATTGCCGCTTTAACCCCGTCGCCGCTAAAAAGTCACGCTGTATCTTCTGCCACTCACGCACCTTGGCAGCCGCAAATAATAAAACCGCCCTTGATAGGCGGCTTAGCTATTTACTGCCAATTTTCAAGTAATTCCGTCTGCAAATCATCAAACAGCAATATATACTCACCCTTAACCGCTGCTATAATATCCAGAGCAATTTCCTCGTTGTAAGAATGCGCCACATCGTTGCGGCTGGCCAACATCTTCAACCATTCATCCTGCTTGTTTATCATACCGGCGCTAAAAGCCAACTTAATAATTTGCCTTGGCGACCCTACCTTGCTTTCACTGTAACCGTTAGCCGTCAATGCCTCTTTCATAGCCTTCCACGCCTGCTCAAAGCATATCTCAAACAATGCCACACTCCCGGCAGTGTTCATTACCGTATACGGGGGCTCAACTTCCTGCACCGCTCGCAGGTTTAACAATGCTTTGGCAAAATTATCCAATTTTTTCATAAATCACAACGCCCTCCCGGTCAATATTTTCCAGCAGCGCCGGCTGCACCGCACCATCTAAATTAACCACATCAAACAAAAGCAGCGTCCACACCTCGTCATCAAGGCTGGCAACAAATTCCGCTGTTTTGCCGCCGCTCACCGCTAAATCTATGTCGCTCCGTTCCCGGTTGTCTCCGCGTGCCCGCGACCCAAAAAGTATAACCTTTTTAATCCCGCATTTTTGAGCCAGCGCCCTAATATCCTGCACAACCTTATCAGGTAAATTCCATTTGCCGACCATAGCACAACCCCTTCTCGCCTGCATTGCCTATATTTTAGCATAAACAGACAACGCATTCAAGTCAGACATCTGCAGTCCCTAAATTTTCAGGCATAATAAAACCGCCCCTAAAGGCGGTTAGGCTATTTAGCAATCCGTTAATTTCAATTCCCCTGCGACCTCGGTCAACGACCTACCATCTACAAAAGGAATACTCATCACCTCGTCCAGCGTATTAACAACTTGCTCCTCACCATCAAAGAAAAGCAAATATTCATGTATTTTTCGCTCGGGAATGTAGTACGGGTCAATATGGCACTCCCTGCCCTTGTAGTCAAATCCAATTAAGGTATTGCCGACGGCAATCAAATCCCGTATTTCCAGCACATTCATAATATATCTGCATTCTCCCTTCTTTCCAGCCCGGTCAATTTCCTTGCCTTGCCGTGCTTAACATTACCGTTTTCATCCCAGTAATAATCGTGGGCGTGTTCACCGTGGTTACCAAAATCCCTTTCGGCTTTATGCCCGTGGTCATTGTTGGATATCTGCTTTACCTGCCTGCCGTCATCACCATAATAATTACGGTCAATGCCGCCCTTGGCATTTGTCTTTTGCGTAATACTGTTAGGTTTAGCAGTAATGCTAACCTTTTCCACCACAATTATAACATCTCCGGCAGCGTTTTTCAATGGCATTATTCCACCGGTCAACGCCACCTGCTCCCTGGCATATTGCCGCTTTAGCCCCGTCGCCGCACAATGCCGTCCAGGCAGTAAAAAGAAAAGAGCTGCCTTTTCGACAACTCCTTTCCAACAAGATGGACTTTGGCAGGCGTGGCTTTCTCCTGCATCTCTCAGGGTTCCCCCTTGTCAAACCATCGGCGTGTGGACGGCCACGAAATTTTCCACCTCAAAGCCCTCTCTTATCCTACTCAAAGTATACTATATTTATTCCTCTTCGTAAAGTATATTGGCAAGCACATCAATAATACCTTCAAATACCTTCCCCATATACAATGGCTCGCCGTCCTCACCGTAACCATAAGGAAATTCGTCTGTAATTTTATCATACAATTCTTCCAGTTCGTCAGATGTGTAATCTTTATTGTCATCAATCTTGATACCAAGCTGTTTTTCCAATTCTCGCAACGCCTCCAAAGAAAACAACGATGCTAAATTTTTCATTTGGTATTCTCACTCCTTTATCAAAACAACTCATATTGTTCAAAATGAATACAGCAATCTGATTTATCGTTCCTTTGCGTACTATTTCTAAGGGCTTCTCGCTTGATGCCATCCGGAAATGCCTTACAGCGCGGCTTACCATTAATCATACCCCAAAAGTGATCACATTCAAAATAAATCGGTGTCACATCCCCATTCCACCACCAACGTGGATCACTATATGGTTCTGTAAAACGAGTTTTCATTTTTCCGCCTCCTGTAGCCAAAACCACTTTCTCGGGCAGTCTTAACTATTCAATAATCCCTAAAAGGACATTTCCCGCAAATCTGCTGCCAATGTTCCTTGCTCTTAAATTTTTTCGGAATAAATTCTGGCTTTATGTCTTGATTTTCCATACAATCAATATCTTCTATCAGTTCATCAACTAACGGACACATAACCTTGATTGCCGTTCCACTTTCATCGGGTACATACAAAACGCCCCTATAATTTTCCATTTTTAACAATCGCTTCACCAGTCCAGAACCACAATATCACCTGCAATATCACACAACCTACGCCCCAAGAACAGCGGTTCGGTCATTACCTTTTCGATACTATCCAATTCAAATTCCTGTCCATCGCAAGTAACCCTAAATCTTTTGGGATTAAAAGGATCTATATCACAATAGTGTCCCTTGTAATTAAAACTCATAAGCGTGCAGAATTCCAATAATCTCTTGCGAATATCTTCGGCGTTATAAAAAGTCACTATTATCTTCCCTTTCCTGCTCGGTTAATTCCCTTGCATCTTTGCGCTCAACATTACCGTTTTCATCCCAGTAATAATCGTGGGCGTGTTCACCGTGGTTACCAAAATCCCTTTCGGCTTTATGCCCGTGGTCATTGTTGGATATCTGCTTTACCTGCCTGCCGTCATCACCATAATAATTACGGTCAATGCCGCCCTTGGCATTTGTCTTTTGCGTAATACTGTTAGGTTTAGCAGTAATGCTAACCTTTTCCACCACAATTATAACATCTCCGGCAGCGTTTTTCAATGGCATTATTCCACCGGTCAACGCCACCTGCTCCCTGGCACTTTGCCGCTTTAACCCCGTCGCCGCTAAAAAGTCACGCTGCCTCTTCTGCCACTCACGCACCTTGGCAGCCGCTGCCGTACTGTCCTGCCCGGCAGCCGAAAACCCTGCCACCTTTCGCTTGTACTTCCTTATGTTTCGCTCAATGCCGCGCTGCACCTGCTGCGCTTCATATTCGGTCAGCTTTTTGCCCTCATACTCATATTTAGGCTCATCCAACGCCGCCAGCTCGCCTTCCGTCCACGCCCTGGCTGTTCCCTCAAACCACGGATGAAACGTATGCCGGCAGTTTGCCCCGCACAACCCGTCTACCGTGCCATAACCGGTATACTCACGCAAATCCGGGTATTTTCGACTTTTGCCGCTAAGGCTGCAAATACTCCCCTGCCAGGCAGCGTGTTCCGGGCGTGCCCCGCCGTGCGCCGTCACTTCAACCAAATCGCAGCCCAGCTCACCGGCCAACACCTCCCGCGACTTTGCCGCTGTTTGGTTTACCCCTGTCCGCACACACATACCAACTGCCGCCTCCAGGCTAAGCATCCTGCCGCTTTTGTAGCGCACTGCCTCCAAACCGCTCTCTGCTAACTCGTCTACCGCCTGCCGCACCGCCTCGTCAGTGCTAAAAGCCCCGCTTTCCACCATCAGCCAGGCATTATCCAAACTTCTTCGCAGTTGATTGCCGCCCAAATTTGCCGTAGTACCGGTAATGTTGCGCAAACTGCCGTTCGTCTGCCGCCAGCCGGCTTTCATCTGCTCGGCAATAGCCTCACTGTTCATAGCCGTGTCAGGGTTTAGCCCGTTTGCCCGGTATATGTTCTCGTCAATGACCAGCTCATCGTCAACCGCTTCTTTCAACATAGCAGCCAACTCACCTGCACTTTTGCCGCAAAGCTCAGATAACTGCCTGTAAATATCCTCACGGCAGGCCCCTGCCGCTTCCATAGCCTTTAATTGGTGCTGTGCAGCCGGTATAAAGTAATCATAGGCGGCAATGCGCCGCGCCATATCCGCTATTATCTTTTCTTCCAAATCAAAATACAGCTCCAACAGGGCCGCCGTCTGCTCTCTGTCTGCCATAGCCGCACCTATTTGCCATCAAACAGCCTGTCTATATCACTTGCCGGCAAATACTCCGCTGCACCTTCCTCCGATACACCAAAATACCAGGCAATCAGCTTTTCCGGCTTCAAATATCCCGCATCCGTCATGGCCTTAAGGCGCGCAAATTCGCCGTCTGTATCCTCCGATACTCCATCCCCCCAGGTAAAGGCCACCTCCCACGTGCCCCGCCGGGTAAGGCTGTACAAATCGCAGTAAAAATCCATACACCACAGCAAATCGCGCAAGGCAGTCTCCAGGGCTGTCTGCAATTCGCGCACTGCCGCAAAGCTTCGCTGCTTACCCGCCTTTATCTCCTCGGCAGTTTTCTCCACGTCCATCGGATCAGATAACGTACCGTAAGCCAGGCTGCAATTAAATTCAATGCGCTTTAGCAGCTTGTCCAAACCATTAAACAGGCTTTCGTCACGTATCGCCGGGCTAAACACCTTATACAGATCCTCAACGCCGCCGGCTCCCGCCAAAATATCCAACCCTCTAAACAGCCTGCTGTTGCGCCTTGGCATAACCGGCTTGCCGTCTTTTTCACGCAGGGCACTTTCTGTTACATCAATTGCCAGCTCGCTGCCTTCATATTCCCACAAAATACGGCTATACTGCGCATCTGCCTGGGCTATAAGGCTAACTGCCCGGCTATACACCGATACCCCCAACGGCGATCCGCCGTCTATTACATTTGCCTGGGGCACTTTAAATACCGCAAACAACATCTTTGGGGGCGCACTGCCGTCGGCATATCTCACCGTAACACTCGGCGCCAGTTGCGCCCAGGCTGCCACCTCCGATAACGCACACTCGCTCCCTAACGCCCCGGGTGTAAAAGACTTATACGCCCGGTTGCTTATCTCGTAGCCTGCCGCTGTCAGGCTGTGCTGCTCCAGTCTGGTATACCATATTTTGCCGGCTTGCACCTGCTCGGCAAACACAGCACCGGTAATCTCACCGTCACTGCCGGCAGCCGTCGGATAAAACCGCCAGGCCGGCACAAAGTCTACCGTAATTTTGCTCTCCGCCACATACGGCTTCAACACCATCGTTCCGCCGGCCAGCCCGGCTTCTAACCGGCTGCGCAGCTTGGCGGCCACTTTTTGCCATTCCTGCCGTAAAAACTCCGCTCTTTGGTTATCGCCGGTTATTTCCACCTTGTTTTCTACCATAACCAACCGCGCAAGCTCACCGGCAATACCTCCGGCCAAATTAAGGCTTTTAGTATTGTCATCCAGCCAAGGGGCCCTATCCTCAAACAACATAGCCCACAGCTCTATTGCCTCGGCCATTTCTGCACTTATTATCGTTTTGCAGCCGGTCTTCGTTTCTATATCGCTAATATGCAGCATCTTTTTTACAACCCCCTTTAAAGCTTCCCACAAATCATTCCACACTCAGTCACTCGCCGCCTCTCCGCCATACTCTGTTTAAGGCATACCGCACCGCATCAATATGGTGGTTGTTCCTGTCCGGATACCCTCCCATAAGCTCGCCGCTTTTTGCCTTTTCATATTCATAGCTGCCAAACTCCCGCGCGGTGTCCGGGCAGCGTGCAGCATCTATCACAATCCCCGTCAAAGATTGCAGCCACTTCATACTATAATCTACCGTGCCGGCGCCCTTTTCCGCACCTCGGCAGTTTAGCCCGTAATCCCGGTAATCTCTTATACTCTTGGGCTCGGCACTATCTGCAATAATCTCATCACCATACCCCAAGCCCCTGGCCTTTAGCGCATTGGCCGTTGCCAAATTTCCTGCTTTATACATCGTCAGCTCATCAAAAATATACAGCCTACGCCGTGCAGCATCATAATAACACCGGTTATATGCCCACGGGTCCGGGTAATATCCCCAGTCCACCCCATTATAAATGCGGTCAAACTGCGCTATTTCTTCATCACTTATCGGGCAAATATCCACATTCTCAAATACCATACCGTCTGTGCTGCCCCACTCACCCAGGCCGGCAACCTTATACCGCCGAGGGTTTGTCCGCTTCATATCTTCAAACAAATCCCTGTCCGCTGCATCCAGCCATTCATTACAGGTATAGTCGGTAGTCATCGCCAGCACATTGGGGCCGGGCGCCACATCAAAAAAACGCCGTTTAAGCCAGTGATTGGCGCTCCACGGATTAAATGTCAGTGTCACCTGCTTAAAATAGCCCGGCGGCATACTGCCGCGTATACTCTCGTCTAAAATATTAAAATCCGCTTCGCTGTCAATCTCATAAGCTTCCTCTATCCAGCACCAGCACAGCACACCAACTTCCACCGTCACCGATGTTACCTTCAACGGATCATCCAGCCCGCGGAATAAAATCTTTTGCCCGGTGGGCATATATGTCATTTCCAAAGGGCTTTCCTTCATATCCCACCAGGCATCAACGCCCAAACGGTGTATGGCCCACTTTAATTCCGCAAAACAACTGTCTTTTAACGTGCGATACGTCCGCCTGATCACCAGCAAATTGGCCTGCGGATACTCCATCAGGCGACATATCATATTAAGCGCAGTGGTTTTAGACTTTTTTGAGCCACGCCCACCCTTTACCACACGGTATCTGCCGTAAAAATTCCAAAATTTTCCGTAGCCGCCGCCAACCACATCGGGCAAATACACCCTGTTCTCAGTCGCTAAGCTCTTCTGCACCGCAAATCACCACCGGCACGGCAGCCGCCACCTCCACTTTGTCGGTAAACAACCTGTGCCTTTTGCCTAACAGCTCGGCAGCCCTCAAACGGTTTCGTATACTCGTTGGCACTTTTACGGTCTCTACGGTGCCATTAACAGCAACCGCCGTTTCCTCCTCAATCTCTCCACGCATAACCGCTGTCAAATACTCCATCACCTCGACAGCGTCTGCAATTCGCGCACTGCTCATTTCAGCTAACTTTTGATCAATATATTGCCTTATACAGGGCTTAGTTAAATTCTTTTGTCCAACCTGCTTGGCAATTTTAACAGAATATCCCGCCCTTATCGCTGCCTGTGCAGCATTGCCATCAACCAAATACTCCTCACAAAACCTGCGTTGCCGCTCCGTTAACTTACCAACCATCAATATCACCTCTTTTTTAAGCATAATAAAACAGCAGCAAGCCTTAGGAGGTATCGGCCCGCCGCTGTTTTACAGTCATTATATTTCTATAACCACTACATACATTATAACGCCTTACTTCGTAACAAAAGTAACAACTTTTTTACTGCTTATACTATACCACGGCACAACGTAACAAAAGTAACAACCTTGCGCTTCAATGGTGCGGGGCAGCATCGGCAGGCCGTTTAAGATAGCGGTAACATATCATTTTAACGCTTGCCTCTGTATTGCCGCCGCCCACACCGTGTGCAACCTGCACCCAACTAAGCCCGTTTATAAACCGCAGCGTAAATATCTGCCGTGTCAGGCTGTCCGGTATCCCGGCAATATACCTCTCCAGGCGGTTTCTTTCGTGTATGCACTGCGTTATTTTTGCCCTTATTATCGCTTCCAAATCAACTATCTCGGCAATACACAGCTCCAGCCGGTTATCCGGGCTGGGGCTTTTGGGCATACCGCTATATTCCGCTGCACCCACAGCCCCCAGGCTCGCCCTAAGCTCGGCCAGCCTTTCTTCGTCCCGTTCTATCTCACGCCCTAACCAATATAACTGCGATAACTCCTTTAAGGTCATTCCTGCCCCCTCTGCCCATTCTTGCTACGTTCCCCTTATACCCGCCAACAAAAGCGGCACCCCGGCAACCAGCGGCACAAACCTTATACCGTAACGCTCCTCAATATAATCAAACGGCATACCGCTATTCTCCAAATCTGCCAACTTAATATGCTTACGCCCAAACACCTCGCCCATATCACGCCACGTCACCCAGGGCACCCTGTATACCCTTAAAGCCTGCCCGCCAAGTGCAAACCCCACCAACACAAAGCATATGGCCCCCGCCGCCAAGTGCGCTTCAAGTGCTTCGGTCTGCCTATCAGTCACCCGGCTTCGGCTTATCTTATCTTCTACAGTAAGTTTGGCGTCAAATATCACCTCGCGCCCGTCAGGTGCCAGGCACCCTTTATAGTCCGGGTCGGCTTTCTGCTCAAAACAAGCCTCAAACCTACCGCCGTTCAACCTTCTTATCACCTTCATCGGCTCCGGCGTCTTCTTAATAACCGCTGTGCCCTGCTCCGCATACCGCACCAGGGCCACTTCAATCAGCCTCTCAAAAACAAGCCCTTCTGCCCGGTTAACCCGGCCTTTTACCTGCCGGTCATACTCAGTCATATTCCTCACCTGCAATTTCTAC
>CAZMTO010000022.1:0-25973 GCA_964569265.1 uncultured Peptococcaceae bacterium
GTACGCCTCCTGCGATTCGTCAACTGACTTCGCGTATCTGTACCACTCTTGCAATTTTGCGGGTAGTGCAGTGCGGTTTTATCTACTTTGTCGTCAGCTTCCTCACTTGTCGGCGTACTCTTGCCCTTCTGCTATTCTAACAAATTGTGGCTATAATTTTTGCCTTAAAAGCCGCGCCGCAGGGCTAAATAATTTCAATCAAGGATGCCTGCCAAGGTATGTAGGGTGGTGGGCGGGAATAGATAACAGTCTATTCAGCCTTGAGTGAAATTACTTATAAAAGCCGCACTGCCAAGCTATGCGTGGTGTCGGGTGGGTGTCGGCGCTTGTCGGCAATTTGTAAATAAAAGATAAAAATTGCAAATATTGCTAAAAAATGCTTGTAATTATCGACAAATTCTCCTATAATAAAAAAGATGTTTGTAGCTTTATTAGTTTATAGGAGAGGAAAAGATTATGAACGAATCGAATGTAACGATCACGGATGCCAGAGAATTGGGTACATTTAAGATGTTGGTGTTGGGCTTGCAGCATATGTTTGCAATGTTTGGTGCCACAATTTTGGTACCCATACTGGTAAGCAGCTATTTTGTTAATTCTTGTGGCGAAGCGCCTACCACGGGGTTAACGGTGGCAGTAACGCTGTTTTGTGCAGGCGCCGGCACATTGTTGTTTCATGTATGTGCAAAATTTCAAGTCCCGGCTTTTCTGGGTTCATCATTTGCGTTTTTAGGTGGGTTTTCTACAGTAGCAAGCCTAAACAGCGGTATCTACGCCGATATGTCGGTAAACGATAAAGCAGCCTATGCGTGTGGTGGCGTGGTAATAGCCGGGCTTTTATATTTGGTTATGGCTGCGCTTATCAAGCTTTTGGGCGTAAAGCGTGTTATGCGTTACCTGCCGCCGGTGGTTACCGGCCCGGTAATCATCTGTATTGGTTTAAGCCTTGCCGGTTCGGCTATCAGCAATGCATCTACCAACTGGTTTTTGGCGTTTGTGGCATTGGCGGTAATTATTGTATTTAATATTTGGGGCAAGGGTATGTTTAAGATCATCCCCATTTTGATGGGTGTGGCCATTGCCTATGCTGTGGCGGTGGTTATGCATCTTTGCGGTATGGTTAACCCGGACGGTTCGGCTATTTTGCAGTTTGCGCCGGTGGCCGAAGCCGGTTGGGTGGGTATACCGCATTTTCAGTTGGCCAAGTTTGATCTTACCGCAATTTTGGTTATGGCACCTATTGCCATTGCCACTATGATGGAACACGTTGGCGATATGTCGGCAATTTCGGCAACAGTTGGCAAAAATTACATTGCCAACCCCGGTTTGCACCGTACCCTTATGGGTGACGGTTTGGCTACGGCTATGGCCGGTTTAATTGGCGGCCCTGCCAACACCACCTATGGCGAAAACACCGGTGTGTTAGAGCTTAGCCGTGTACATGACCCGCGCGTGATTCGTATTGCTGCGGTTTTTGCGCTGGTTATCAGCCTTATACCCAAGGTTTCGGCTATTATCAGCACAATGCCTTCTTCCATTATCGGCGGTGTAAGCTTTATGCTTTACGGTATGATATCGGCCATTGGTGTGCGTAATGTAGTAGAAAATAATGTAGATCTTAAAAAATCCCGCAACCTGATAATTGTAGGTGTTATATTTGTTTGCGGTTTGGGCTTTGGCAACGGCCTTACCTTTACGATTGCCGGTACTTCTATTACTCTGACCGCGCTGGCCATTGCTGCCATTGCCGGTATTTTGCTTAATATGATATTGCCCGGCAACGACTATGAGTTTGGGGTTAATGAGGTGGGGGATGAGAATCGCGGTATTCACGCGTAACCTACCGGAAGCTCAATAGCACCCCATCTGCTGTGTCATATAATTTTTCGCTTGTCGGCGTACATTAAGTACGCCTCCTGCGATTCGTCAACTGACTTCGCCTATCTGTACCACTCTTGCAATTCCTTGGCTTTGGGTGCTTAGCCATTGCCTAAAAAAGCCGCGCCGCACGGCGTATATAGGGCGGTGGGTGGGAATAGATAGAACTCACTTTAGCGCGGCTTTTGGCTCAGAAGTGACAACTGCACTCCATCTGCTGTGTCATATAATTGCAATCAAGGCTGTCTGCCAAGGTATATAGGGCGGTGGATGGGAATAGATAGAACTCACTTTAGCGCGGCTTTTGGCTCAGAAGTGACAACTGCACTCCATCTGCTGTGTCATATAATTGCAATCAAGGCTGTCTGCCAAGGTATATAGGGCGGTGGATGGGAATAGATAGAACTCACTTTAGCGCGGCTTTTGGCTCAGAAGCGACAACTGCACTACATCTGCTGTGTCATATAATTGCAATCAAGGCTGCCTGCCAAGGTATGTAGGGCGGTGGGCGGGAATAGATAGAACTCTTAATCAGCCTTGATTGAAATTATCCTGAAAATATATTAAACGCCAAGCCTGCCAAGGTATGTGCAGTATAAAATCATAAAATAAAACCCCCGGCATAAACTTTAACAAAGTTTTAGCTTGTGCCGGGGGTATTTTTATGCAAGATTATATCGCTAAAAGGGTGATGGAAATAAGCAGCTACATTATAGCCAGCAAAGCCACGGTGCGCCAAACTGCCGGGGTTTTTGGCGTTAGCAAAAGCACAGTACACAAGGATTTAACCGAGCGTCTGCCGCAGCTTAATGAGGTTATTGCCAAAGAGGTAGATTTGGTGCTGCAAAACAACAAGGCCGAACGTCACCTGCGCGGGGGTATGGCCACCAAGCTTAAGTACGAACACCGCGAGGCTGCACGGCAAATCAGCAAGTAGAATATTTGTAAATTTTTACCGTTGCCCTAAAATCACAGCCGCGGGGGTTTTCTTGCGGCTGTTTTTATGGTAAAATATATTTTATTCGAGCTTTACTTGCAGGTTATGTGTGGTAGTTAAGAGAGGAGCAATACAATGTTGGTTTTTGGTAAAAAACAGTTGATAAAAGCGGGTAAAAGCGGATTAAAAGCTATGCTGCTGGCTGCGGCGTTTTCGGTGGCGGCGGTGCCGGCGTGGGCTTATAATGTGGCGTACCCGCAGTATTATGCCTTGGGCGACGGCGTTACCTATTACGATGTGGCGGCCGAAAACGACACCGGTATTCAGCGGGCGCATTATATAGAATATACGCCCAACGAAGACATACAGCCGGTGGTGGGCTACGGCAAAGGCTTTTACGGGCGCTCTACCGTTGGTTATGTGGCCGATTATTTGACCAATGATTTAGGCTTGCAGGTGTTGGCCGGTTTTAATGCCGATTTTTTTAATACTAACACCGGGGTGCCTATCGGTTTGGTGATAAACGACGGCAAGCTGATATCTTCGACCGGCGGTGCTTATGCGGTGGGCTTTAGGGCTGACGGTACGCATATTTTCGGCAAACCAAGGCTTAATATGACCATATCCGACGGCAGCAATTCGGTGGTGGTAGAAAATTTTAATAAAACGCGTTCGTCTTACACGGTAAATTTATATGACAAAAACTGGGGTGCCGAAACCAGACTGAGCAGCGCCGGCACCAATGTGCTGTTAGAAAAGCTTGACCCGACAGATGAGGTGGCTATTGGCAGCAATATTAAAATGCGTGTGGTATCGGTGCGAGAAGAAAGTACATCTACGCCGATAGGTGAAGACCAAATGGTGCTTACGGTGGCGGCTACGGGCGATGCTACCAAGGTGGGTATTTTTTATGCCGGACAAGAGGTAGAGCTGGCTGTTACTGCCGATGACCCCACCTGGGGCGAGGCGGTTTATGCTGTGGGTGGTAAAAGTCTGGTGTTAGACGGTAAAATTGCCGCCGGAGACAGCCCTACCGGCAATGCTGCCCGCACGGCTATTGGCTTCCGTGAGGACGGCACAATGGTATTTTTTGAAAACGACGGCCGTTTAAAAGACTTTAGTGTTGGTTTAAGCCCTGCCGCTTTGGGTGAAGAAATGTTGGCGCTGGGTGTGCAAAATGCCATAAATCTGGATGGCGGTGGTTCGTCGGTTATGGCGGTGCGGCGGTTTGGTTATTCGCTGGCCGTGGTAAATTCGCCGTCTGACGGTAAGGCGCGCACGGTGGCCAACCATATATTTTTGGTAAACCGCCGGTCGGCAGGCAACCGGGCGCAGGTTATTCAGGTGCAAACCCCAGCGCGTTATGTGCTGGCCGGTTCTACGGTGGAGCTTACTGCTTATGCTTTAAACGAAGCTCTGGAGCAGGTAAACTTAACGGAGCCGCTGCGTTGGTGGGTGCCTTCTTATATGGGTGAAATAGTTGAGCCGGCCGATGACGAAAACGCCAACGCCAACAAAGCCTATGTAAAGGCAGGCGATACCGTGGGCGAAATATCGGTGACGGTGGAAAGCGGCAACGTACAGGGCGGACAAAATCTGTATGTGCTGTCGTCGGTAAGCAGTCTGGCAATACAGCAGGGCGGCAAAACGCTTTCTACCCTTAATATTGCCGCCGGGGATACTGCAAATTTGGATATAAGCGGTGTGTATAAAGGCCAAAATGTAATTGTGGATAACAACACCGTTAAATGGCAGGTAAACGGCGATATCGGCACCATTGACAATGACGGTAACTTCCGCGCCGGCGGTAAAGACAGCAGCGGTACCATAACAGCCGAGGTCGGTTCGGTAAAGGCTACGCTGCCGGTGGTGCTGCAAAATGCCGGTGACGGCCTGAGTATTGTGGCGGTAAACCTGCCCACCAAGCTGGCCGACGGTGAAGCAGCCGAATTCAGCCTGCGTGTTAGCGGCGGCTATGGCAGCTACTTTTTAGACGAAGCGCAGATAGTTTTGCTGTTAGACGGCGCGCCGATGCCCTTTGATTATGCGTGGGCTACCGGCGTGGTAAGCACCGAACCTGTGGTTTTAAGTGCCGGTACACATCGCCTTACCCTTATAGCCGAAGATAACGACGGTCTGCTGGTGCGTAAATCGGTGACGGTTACGGTGGGTGATAATGCTGCGCAGCTTAATTATACCGATGTGCCGACGGAGCATTGGGCAGCCGATTTGATTGGTTATTTAGAAGCACGCGGCCTTATGCAGGGTGAAACCAACACCAAGGGCGAGCTGACGTTTAACCCCGGGCGCAACCTTACCCGTGCGGAATTTGCCGTTATTGCGGCGCGGTATTTGCAGTTGGATTGTTCACAGCCGACACCCCTGCCCTATGCCGACCGACCGGATATTCCGGCGTGGGCTATAGGTGCGGTGCGGGCGGTTTACACTGCCGGTATTATGCAGGGTGAAGATGTTAAGGGAGAAACCTATTTTTATCCGCGCAACAACATCAGCCGACAGGAAGCTATGGCGGTGGTAAGCCGTATTTTGGGTGACGGTTATGCTGTTGATGAGCAGACCTTTACCGACAGTGCCGAGGTAAGTGCCTGGGCTAAGCCGCATATTGATAAGCTGGTGGCTTTGGGCTTTGTGGGCGGCTATGAAGACGGCACAATAAAACCGCTTAGCGGCATTACCCGTGCCGAAATAGCAAAAATTATTTATAATCTGTATTAAAAGCAACAGCAGCCGCATAATTTAACGGTAACCTTGCCCGGCAAACCGGCATATACCCTTATAAAAGCAAATTTGCAGGGGTGATGCTTATGCCGGGCTTGCTTTTGCTGCTGTGTCTGCTGGCGCTGCTGCTGGCGGTGTGGCACCGTGTTGGCACCAAACAGCCGCGGCGGGCGGTGCTTATGGTGGCACCGGCCATACCGGTGCAGTGTGCAGAAGGTATGTTCAGGGCGGCGGCAGAGGAACTTTTGCCAAAGTATGGCTATGTGGCGGTGTATTACGCGGCGGAAAATGACGAAGTTGGGCAGATATTGACACGGCTGGCGGCAGCCTACCGACTTGATGTTTTAGACCGGGCGGCGGCTCTGCATTTGTGGCGTTTGGGTCGGGCGGATTTTTGGCGCCTTGGGCGTGACGGCGGCATAAGCTGCATTGTAAGGCAGGGGGCTTAAAATATATAAAATAAGAAGAAAAAATATTTTGCGGGGCGCATTTAGGCAAATGCCATAGACAGCCCCCGCTTTTTTTGCTATAATTAAATAGATTAAGCAAAATAGCGCAGCCAAGGGGGTATGACTATGGCAGATGAACAAAAATCAGCTTTTGCCGAGGCCGATTGGCCAACAAAAATAAGCTTTTTTAACCAAAAAGAGCAGGCGTTTTACAGCAGCGGTATAGAGCTGGCAGACCTTGCCCCCGGTACAGCGCATATGCGGATGATACCCAGACCGGAGCATTTAAACGGGCGCGGGCGCCTGCCTATGGCGTGGGCTACCGTGCTGTTAGAGCAAACTGCCTGTATGGCGGCAAAATCTTACGGGCGCTATGTGGTGGCCGAACAGCTTTCGGTAAATTACCATAAAAGCCAAAGCCGCGGCGATTGTGCAATGCTGAATGCTTATGCCACCGAAAAAAATCGCGGCAAATACCTTGGCGTTTACACCGTAGATGTTTTTGATGACCGGGATGAAGTTGTGGTATCCGGTACGGTAACGGTATATTTTGAAGATCGTGTAATAAGCTTTGACGATAATGGGGAGGACAAGATATGAACTGGTTGGCAGTAACACGTATGCATTTAAAACAAGACCTTGCGGCGGCGGCTATGGCGGCTAAAGCTGCTGGAGAGCTTAATTTTGAAGAACTGCCGGATTTTGTGATAGAGCGGCCCAGAGAAAAGGCGCACGGCGATTGGGCGGCTAACGTTGCTATGCTGCTGGCGCGTCAGGCTAAAATGCCGCCGCGTAAAATTGCCGAGGCGATAATAGGCCACCTTTATAAGGACGAGCCGGTAACCTGGGTAGATACTGTAGAAATTGCCGGTGCCGGGTTTATAAACTTTAGGATGAAGGCCAACTGGCTGACCGACGGGCTGGCTGCTGCTGCCGAAATGGGTCAAAGCTTTGGCGAAAGTGACTATGGCAATGGCGAGCGCGTAAACATTGAATTTGTATCGGCTAACCCCACCGGTGAGCTGCATTTGGGCAATGCCCGCGGCGGTGCAATAGGTGACAGCCTGGCCAACATTATGCAGGCGGCCGGCTACAAGGTAAGCCGGGAATATTATATTAACGATGCCGGCAAGCAGATAGAAAACTTTGGTCTTTCCTTAGAGGCGCGTTATTTGCAGCAGCTTGGGCAGGATGTTGAATTCCCGGAGGACGGCTACCACGGCGAAGATATTAACCGCACGGCAGCCGAATATATTGCCGAATTTGGTGAAAAGCTGCTGGCGGTTGAATCGGAGCAGCGCTGTGCCGAGCTGGCAGACTATGCTTTAAAAAAGAAGCTGGCGGCTATTAAGCTGGCCTTACAGCATTACGGTGTAGAATACGACGAATGGTTTAGCGAACAAACCCTGCATACTGCCGGTGACGTTATGGGTGCGGTAGATGCCCTGCGCGCCAAGGGCAGCCTTATTGAGCAGGACGGTGCGCTGTGGTTTAAGGCCGACGATTACGGCTGTGAAAAACCGGAGGTTTTGGTGCGTGCTAACGGCATACCCACCTATTACGCAGCGGATATTGCGTATCATAAAAACAAGTTTGACCGTGGCTTTGACCGCCTGATAAACATTTGGGGTGCCGACCACCATGGTCACGTTGCCCGTTTAAAGGCGGCAGTGGGTGCCCTTGGTTACCCGGCAGATAAGCTTGAGGTAATACTTATGCAGTTGGTAAGGCTGTTTCAGGGCGGCGAAATTATGCGTATGTCTAAGCGGGCCGGTACCTATGTTACCTTAGAAGAACTGGTAGAAGAAGTTGGGCGCGATGCTACAAGGTTCTTCTTTATTATGCGTTCGGCCGACAGCCAGATGGATTTTGATATTGATCTGGCCAAAAGTCAGTCGATGGACAACCCGGTTTATTATGTACAGTATGCGCACGCGCGTATAAACAGCATTATCAATCAGGCAGCAGAACAGGGCATTGATTTGCAGCCGCTTGATAAAGTTAACTTTGGTTTGTTAACGGAAGAAACCGAACGTGACTTGCTGCGCCGCCTGTTGGAATTGCCCGACGAGATTGCCGCTGCCGCCGATCAGGAGGCACCGCACAAAATTGCTTCTTATGTAATGGAGCTTTCGGCATTGTTCCATAGTTTTTATGGCAACTGCCGTGTGCTTGGTGTAGATGATGATTTGCAGCAGGCCCGTTTGTGGTTGTGTAAGGTAACTGCCAACGCTGTAGCTAAGGGGTTGGGGTTGTTAGGGGTTTCGGCACCGGACAAAATGTAGTAGAGCGGAAGTCCAATAGCACCCCACCAGAAGGGACAATAGCACCTTATCTTTAGGCTCGTTGTCTGCTTGGCTCAGCGGCGTACTATCAGTACGCCTAAATCGCCCGCGCAGCCGTACTCACCTAAATCTAAGGCACTCTTGCCCTTCTGGCATACTAAGCAAGGTATCTGTATCACTCTTGCAATTCCTTGGGTTTGAGTGCTTAACTGCTTTAAATCTAAGGCACATTTGCCTTTCTGGCATACTAACAAAGGTATCTGCACTCCTCTTGCAATTCCTTGGGTTTGGGTTCGTTATTTTAATCAAGGCTGCCTGCCAAGGTATGTAGGGTGGTGGGCTAAGGCAAAACATTTATCAGCAACAAATACAAAAATAATTATAAAAATACTGAGGTTATAATTATGACAAAATATATCTTTTTTACCGGCGGTGTTGTATCATCGCTGGGCAAAGGGCTTATGGCAGCATCATTAGGCAAATTATTAAAGGCCCGTGGTTTAAAGGTGGGCGTGCTGCGGCTTGACACCTATTTTAACACCGACAACGGCCTTATGGATCCGTATCAGCACGGCGAAGTTTTTGTTACCAATGACGGTGCCGAAACTGACCTGGCGCTGGGTCATTACGAGCGTTTTATGAACGTAAGTTTGTCCGGCAGTGCGTGTTCTACCTTGGGGCGTATTTATCGCCGTATTTTAGACCGCGAGCGTGCCGGTGATTTTGGCGGCAACACGGTGCAGGTTATTCCGCACGTTACCAACGAAATTAAACGTGTTATTGCTCACGATTTGGATAGCTGGGCTTTTGATGTTATTATTGTAGAAATCGGCGGTGTGGTAGGCGATATTGAATCTCTGGCCTTTTTGGAAACCATACGCCAAATGCGCCGTGACCTTGGCCGCGAAAACACCCTGTTTATTCACGTGGCGCTGGTGCCTTACCTGCATATGGCCTGCGAGGCTAAAACCAAGCCGGTGCAGCACAGCGTAAAAACTCTGCGCAACATCGGTATTCAGCCCGATGTTATAATTTGCCGTACCGAAGTAGAGCTGGACGAAGCTGCGGCCAACAAAATATCGCTGTTTTGTGATATTGACCGTGAAGCTGTTATTCAGCAGGTTTACACCGATGATATTTACGAGCTGCCGATAAATTTGCATCAGCAGGGCTTAGATAAAATTGTGGCTGAAAAGCTTGGTCTGCCCGAAGCTCAGGCGGATATATCCAGTTGGGAAGAATTTTACCGCCGCAGTCTGGCCGACAACAAGCCGGTAAAGCTGGCGCTGGTGGGTAAATACACTGCCCTGCCGGACGCCTACATCAGTATAGTAGAAGCTCTTAGTCATTCGGCTATTAACCAATCTGCCAAGGCCGAGGTTGATATGCTGGCTGCGCAGGATATTACGGAGCAAAATGTTGACGAGCTGCTGGCCGGTTATGCCGGTATTGTTATACCCGATGGTTTTGGCAGCCGCGGTGCCCATGGTATGATATTGGCGGCAGGTTATGCCCGCCGCAACAATGTACCGCTGTTGGCACTGGGTATGGGTATGCACGCCGCTGTTGTAGAATTTGCGCAGAATGTGGCCAAAGTACCTGCTGCTATGCCGGAAAGCGGCGAAAAAGATATTCTGTTTGCGGCGCGTGGCGCCAAGCAGCAGGGTGGCAGCTTAGACAGCGGTCTGGCAGAAATATCCCTGCTGCCGGGCAGCCGTGCAGCACAAATTTACCAGCAGCCGCAAATTTGTGAGCGTCACCGCCACCGTTATGTGCTTAAAGAGGATGTAGAGGCTACACTTGCCGCCGCCGGGCTTAAAATTGCCGGGCGTTCGGCAGAAAGCGGCTTTGTAGAGATAGTGGAACTGCCGGAGCATAAGTGGTTTATGGGCCTGCAATATCATCCGGAATTTATGTCGAGACCGGAATTTCCGCATTTGTTATTGATGGATTTTATAAAAACGTGCTGTAATTAACCTTGCACGGTGCCTGTTTGCCCTGTATTTGGGGATAAACATTAAATATCAGTGCAATATATAAATAGTGTATAAAAAACAAAGGAGATAAAAACTTGGCTTTATATAATTATAAGCTGCTGCCGGATACAGCAGAAAATGCCGCTTTGTTTAATGATTTTGTGGCGGCGCACCCCAAAGGGCACGTGCTGCAAAGCTGGCAGTGGGGCAATGTAAAAGAGCCTGCCTGGCAGCCGCTGCGTATGGTTATAGAGCGTGACGGCAAAATTTGTGCGGCGGCGCTTATTTTGCAGCGCACCTTGCCGGCGGGTCTGGGCAACATTTTTTATTCGCCGCGCGGCCCGGTGTTAGATATTAACGATACCGAGCTTTGGCAGCAGACGGTTGCGGCCGTGCGTGCGCTTGCCAAAGAACGTGGTGCCATTTATTGGAAGATAGACCCCGATATTGACATTGATTTTGCCGAAGCGGCGGTTTGGCGGCAAAATTTGCAGCAATCCGGTTTTGTTAAGGCCGGGCAGGGCGAAGGCTTTGAAGGCGTGCAGCCGCGTTTTGTTTTTCGGTTGGATATTGCGCCTGCGGTTGATGATTTGCTGGCGGCCTGCCACCAAAAAACGCGCTACAACATTCGTCTGGCAACCAGAAAGGGCGTTACCATTACCACCGGTGCCGGTAAGCAAGCCCTGCCGGAATTTTACCGTATATTAACAACTACCGCCAGCCGTGATAATTTTCTTATCCGCCCGTACAGCTATTTTGAGCGTTTTTACGACAGTCTTTACCCGGCTGGGTTGTGCGAGCTGTTTATGGCTTATTACGAGGGTGAGGCCATTGCCGGCACGCTGGCGTTTAAAATGGGTGATAAAGCGTGGTATATTTACGGCGCCAGTGCCAACAGCCACCGCAACCTTATGCCCAATTATCTTATACAGTGGACGATGATAGAATGGGCCAAGCAAAACGGCTGTACAATGTATGACTTTAGAGGTGTGCCGGGCCACGTGGCCGAAGATCATCCGCTGTATGGTTTGGTAAAGTTTAAAAAAGGCTTTGGCGGCAAATATACCGAATTTATCGGTGAATATGACCTGCCGATAAAGCCGGGTAAGTATCGGTTGTATAATTTTTTGGAGCCTATTTACCAAAAGAACATACGCCGGTTGATTGCGTTTAAAAAGAAGCTTAAAGGCGGCAAGTGATGAATACAGCAGAAATTCCGGCGGGGTTAAGCCGCTGGTTACAAATAGATTTGGATAGGCTGGCTGCTAATTTGCAGGCGGTGGCGGCGGCGGTAAACAGCCCGGTAATTGCCGTGGTAAAAAATGACGCCTACGGTTTTGGTGCAGTGCCGGCGGCGCAGGCTTTTGTACAGGCAGGTGCCAAAATGCTGGCGGTTACCACCCTTGATGAAGCTATGGAGCTGCGCGAGGGCGGCATAAAAGCCCCGATTTTGGTGTTTGAACCGCCGATAGATACTGCCGCTGCCCTGTGTTTGGCTGAAAATGACCTTACGGCTACGGTAGACGGCCCGGCTGCTGCTGAGCTGCTGGCTGATGTTGGTGGTGCGGCGTGCCATATTAAGGTAAATACCGGTATGAACCGTTTTGGCGTTAATGTGGCTGATTTACCTGCCCTGCTGGATAAGCTGGCGGCGCTGCCGACCGTTAAAGTAAGCGGTATGTATTCTCATTTGGCTACCGCGTTAGAAGCTGATACTGCCTTTGCCGGGCAGCAGATAAAGGCATTTGCCGAGGCTAAGCAGTTGCTTTTGGCACGTGGCTGCACCGATGTTTGCTGTCATCTGGCAAATTCGGCGGGGGCGTTTAGGTTTGCCGATGCGCGCTTTGATGCGGTGCGTATGGGTTCGGTGCTGTATGCACAGTTGGGGCTGGCTAAACAGTACGGCGTTAAGCTTGCCGACCCTTTTGCGGCCAAGGCGCGTATCGCAGCGGTGCGCAGCCTGCATAAAGGGCAAACCGTGGGCTATGGCCGAGAATTTACTGCCCCGCGTGATATGCAGGTGGCCGTTATACCCTATGGCTACGGTGACGGTTTTGGGGTGCAGCCATCGGCAAGGCCGGCAACCGTAAAGGGCAGCGTACAGGCAGCCGCCAAAAATTTGGGCAAGCTGGCGCTGGGCAAGGCCAACCGCTTTGTTTATTGCAAGGGTAAGCCGTTGGTGGTGCTGGGGCGTGTGGCTATGCAAAATATGCTGGTAGATATTACCGGGCAGTCGCTTGGCGTGGGTGATGTTGTTGATGTGCCAATGCGGCGCACGGCAGCTTCGGCACGGCTGGCACGTGTTTATGTGGCCAACGGCAGCATTGTGGCAGTGCGCTGTTTAAGCAGGTATCTGCAAAATAAAACCATGGCAAAATAGTAGGTTTTGCTGCTTAAATTGCCAAAAAAACGTTTGTTTGGGGGCAATTGGTGTGCGGCAAACAAAAAAAATAATATTATAGGTAGTATTATAGCCTAAAAAGTAAAAAAGGGCTTGCAAGTTTACTATATCGGTGCTAAAATATTAAAAGATTTTGGCTGTTTGCCGTGGTTTGGTTGCGGCAAACAAAATTTTTTAGGAGGATATGTATAATGAACAAAACTGAACTTATCAACGCTATTGCTGCAGAAGCTGAAATTAGCAAGAAGGATGCCGGCAAGGCGTTGGACGCTTTTATTGAAACCGTTACCAAAACCCTTAAAAACGACGAGAAGGTACAGCTTATCGGCTTTGGTACCTTTGAAGTAAGAGAAAGAGCAGCTCGCGAGGGCCACAACCCCGCTACCGGTGAAAAAATTGCCATTGCTGCAACCAAGGTTCCTGCTTTTAAGGCCGGCAAAGCTTTAAAAGACACCATTGCTGAGTAATTTGCAGGTGGTTTGGCAAAAATAAACTGTTAAAAGGGGGATGGCTCAGGCTGTTCTCCTTTTTTGTTTGGTATAACGGTTGATACAGGCAAATATTATATTATTATTCATTATATAGATGATATGCGGATAATGACGGAGGATAAAATGCGTTTAGATAAATTTTTAAAGGTATCGCGGTTGATAAAGCGCCGCACGGTAGCCAAAGATGTAAGCGGCGCGGGTAAGGTGCTGGTAAACGGCCGCCCGGCCAAGGCTGCTACCGATGTAAAGGTGGGCGATAAGCTGACTATGCTGTTTGGCCGCCGTGAGGTTATGGTAGAAATTTTGGAAATAGCCGAAACCAAACGGGCAGACCAGGCGGCTGATATGTATAAGGTTTTAAGCGAACAAACCGTGGCCGAAGAAGATTCGGTTTTTTAAGCGGTTTGCAGGTTCATACCCCGGGGTATGCTGCATATATATAATGTAGATAAAAGCGGCAGAAAAGGGGTAAACATAATGACAGAACAAAGCGACCGGGCGGCTAACAGCATTGGCGGCACCACAGGCAACATCATAGAGATAAGCGAGAGACGCACAATGAAGCTTAGCGGCGTTAAACGGGTAGAAGATTTTGACAAAGAGCAGGTAAATTTAGAAACTGCCGTGGGGCGGCTGGTGGTGCGCGGGCATAATTTGCACATAGACCAGCTTTTGCTGGAGCAGGAGCAACTGGCCTTAGAGGGCGAAATAGACAGCCTGAGCTTTGAAGAAGAAACCGCTGCCAAACGGCGCAGTTGGTTTAATCGGCTGACCAAATGATGGCGGAAATACAGGCAATGCAGCTTGTGCTGGCCTTTGCGCTGGGGGCGGCACTGGGCTTGTTTTATGATATTTACCGCGTGTGGTTTAGGGCACCGGGGCGGCGCTGCATAAAAGGCCTTGGTGATATTTTGTGGTGGCTGGCGGCCCTGCTGCTGGCGGCTGTGGGCCTGTATTACATTAACGGGCTGGCGCTGCGGGGCTTTACGCTGGCTTTGGCTGCTGCCGGCTGCCTGCTGGAGCAGTTACTGATTACACCGGGGTTTTTTCCGCTTATAAGCCGCTTTAGCCGTTGGCTGGTGCATTTGGCCGGCGGGGTTTGCCGCTTGCTTTACCGCTTGGCAGAGCTGGTGCTGCTGCCGTTATCTTATGCGGCGGAGCTGTTGTTTAGGCTGCTGCTGTTGCTGTGGGCGGTTGTCTGGCGGCTGGCATATTTGCTGCGGCGCCTTGGGTTGCTGCTTGTGCGCCCCTTTTGGCTGCCCTATGCCCGCATAAAAAAGCGGTATAAAGTATGGCTGGCCAAAAAAGCCGCACAAATTGCAGCTAAAACACCTGATGATGCATAAAAAATCATAAAACCTGTTGATTTTGCAACTGAAAATGTTATATAATAAAGTGCAATAAGGTGCTTTGTTAGCATATATGAGAGCGTGATAAATATGAAGAAAAACAAACCGCACCGCAGGCTTAGGCCAATAAGTGTGTTTATGGTGCTGGCTGTTGTGGCCGCAGTGTTTGCCTATGGAGGAGAATGGCTGAAGCTGCAGGAGCTGGAGGATAAGCAGGCGTATTACGTTGCTGTTTATGAAGGCTTGCAGGCCGAAAATGCCAGCCTGCTGGAAACTGTAAGCCTGCTGGATAATGAAACCTATATGGAGCGTTTGGCGCGCGAGCGCTGTAAGCTGATAAAACCTGATGAATATCTGCTGGTGCCGGCCGAAACTAACGATGAAGTAGAAAAATACGCCGGGGTAGATGTTGATAATGTGCATTGAGCGTTTTGGTATTAAGGGAGGATTTAAGCTGCATGGCTGTTACTGAGGGTGAGATCTGCACCGGTGTGGTAACCGGTATCACCAAGTTTGGGGCGTTTGTTAAGCTGGAAGACGGCACCACCGGTTTGGTGCATATTTCAGAAATTGCTGACCGTTATGTTAAGGAGATCAGCGATGTTTTAAATGATGGCGACGAGGTTAAAGTTAAGGTTTTAAATATCGGAGAAGGCGGCAAGGTTGCCCTTTCCATAAAAAAGGCTATGCCCAAGCGAGAGCCGCGCTACGACAGAGCCGAGCGTGCCGACCGACCTGCCGGTGCCGACCGGGGCGAGCGTGCTGCTAACAGCGCCGACCGTGACGAGCGTTTTGAAAACAAGCTGGCCGAATTTATGAAGAACAGCAATGAAAAGCTTATTCAGCTAAAGCGCCACCAGGAGGGCCGCCGCAGATAAGCGGGTTTTACATATCTCTGCCGGGTGCGGCAGTTGATGATTGTAATATAATAAGTTATTTAAGAAGACATCTTTGGGTGTCTTCTTTTTGATAGTAAAAGCAATTTGTTGCCGCTAACAGGCGGTTAAGGAGGAATTTTGATGCAAGCAGCAATAGATATCGGCAGCAACACGGTGCGCCTGCTTATTGGTGAGGTGCAAAACGGCAGGGTGAACGCCGTACACCAGCAGCTTTTTACCACACGTTTGGGTGATGCCAGGGTGGGCGGCTGTTTATCGACCGAGGGTAAGGCCAAAACCATTGCCGCCTTAAAAAGCTTTGCCGCGGAATTGCCCAAGTGGGGGGTGGCGGCACCGCCGATAGTGGCAGCTACCAGTGCAGTGAGAGAGGCCGCCGACGGTGAGCAGTTTAAGCAGTTGGTGGCAGACGAGCTTGGCTGGCAGCTTAACATATTAAGCGGCGAGCAGGAGGCTGCGTGTTCTTATGCGGGGGCAGCATCGGTGGGGCAGGCCAGTGCAGTGGTTATTGACGTTGGCGGCGGCAGCACCGAGGTTATCTGCCGCAGTGAACAGGGCGTGGTTTGCAGCAAAAGCGTTAAGGTTGGTGCGGTGCGCCTGTTTAAGCAGGAGGTTGCACTTAGCGAGCTTAGGCAAACGCTGCTGCCGTTAATGCAGGTTTTGCCGTCAGGCGGCGGGCGGCAATTTGTAAGTGTGGGGGGCACCATAACTATGCTGGCGGCTATGCTTTTAAATCTGGAGCAATACAGCCGTCAGGCGGTGTCGGGCTATTGTATGCCGCGTGCCACATTAAACAGCCTGCTGGCCGAACTTGCACCGCTTAGCCCGGCAGAGCGTCTGCAAAAGTACCCTATGCTGGCCGGCCGAGAAGATATTATTATTGCCGGGCTGCAAATTTATCTGGAGCTTGCCGACCTTTTGGGTGCCGAAGAATTTATAGCCAGCGATGCCGGCCTGTTAGACGGCCTGCTGTTGGGCGCGGCGGCACTTTAGGCATATAATGTGGTAAGCGTATTTATAATTGTAATTACATAAAAGGAGCGAAAAAAATTATGACAGCAAATGATAAGGCCGCTAAGCTTTATAATGCTGACGAAATAAAACAGCTTGCCATCAGGGTATCATTTGTTACACTGATAATAAATGCGGTGCTTACGGCCATAAAGCTGTTGGCCGGTATTGTGGCATCGTCCGGGGCAATGGTGTCCGACGCTGTACATTCGGCATCGGATGTTTTAAGCACCCTGTTGGTAATGTTTGGCGTAAATATGGCGGCGCGGGCCGAAGATTCTGACCACCCGTATGGGCACGAACGTTTGGAATGTGTTACGGCGCTGCTGCTGGCAATAATGCTGCTGGCAATCGGCCTGGGTATTGGGCTAAACGGTATAAAAAACATCAATCTGGCCCTAAACGGTGAACTGGCGGCCCCCGGTGCGTTGGCGCTGTGGGCGGCGGTAATTTCTATTGCGGTTAAGGAATGGATGTTCCACTATACCAGGCGGGCAGCTACCAGAACAAATTCCGGTGCGCTGCTGGCCGATGCCTGGCACCACCGTTCTGACGCGCTTTCTTCTATTGGCAGCTTTGTAGGTGTGTTGGGTGCGCGTATGGGCTGGCCTATTTTAGACCCGATTGCCGCTTTGGTTATTGCTCTGTTTATTGTTAAGGTGGCCTATGATATTGCGATGGATGCCTTTGATAAAATGGTAGACCACGCCTGCGATGACGAAACCGTTAACCGGATAAAGCAGTTGGCACTTTCTACAGCGGGTGTAGTTACGCTGGATGAACTGAAAACGCGCCGCTTTGGCAGCAAAAGCTATGTGGATATAGAAATTGGCGTTAATGCGCAGCTTAGCCTTATTGAAGCGCATAATATTGCCGAAGCCCTGCACGACCGCATAGAAGCCGAAATGCCGGAAGTAAAACATTGTATGGTACACGTAAACCCTGTAGAAATTTAGCGCCGGTTTTACAGGTTTAAGGTAAAATTTGTTGCCGTAAACCACAAAAAATTTGCAGAAAACACTTGTTTTTTTGGTTTTAATGTATTATTATGGAAAGGTATTTTTATAAAAATTTAATATTACAGCAATTAAGTGTCTTTACGGGTGATTTTGGTCTGTAAAGGTGAAAAGGGAAGTCCGGTGAAAATCCGGTACGGGGCCGCCGCTGTGCCGGTTGTTCTGCCAAAGGGCTAAAGCCCGCCATTGTACCGCCCTTTAGGTACGAGAAGGTATGGCACGACAAAACAACCGAAAGTCAGAAGACCTGCTTAGTTGTTTGCTACAGCCTTGTCGAGCTATACAGGGGTGGTAAATTTATATACGGATAAAAACGGGTCCGCTATCAGATGTCTTCTGGTAGCGGCTTTTTTTATAAACAAGCTGCTGCCTGCGTAAAAAAATAAAAAATTTTGGTGATGATAAATGGCAAAACAAAAACCGATAAAGCAGTGGCCCACCGATTGGCCCGACAGAGTGGCGGTAGAGCCGGTAGAAGAATATTTGGCGCAAAAGGGCAAAACCCTTACCGAAGAACAACGGCACCTTTTAGAGCTGATACGGGACGAAGCCAAACGCCAAAAGCTGCCCCCGTATATCTCAATATCTCTGCGTAAAATGCTAAGCAAAATTGCCAAGCCGGACCATATTTTGCACCTTATGGGTATACCCAACCTTAAAAAAACATCGCTGCTAAAGCAAAAAAAGGTTTGGGCTGCCGAACGCCGCGAACAGGGTTTGCCGTCTTTGGGGCGCATTGTGCCCGGCTGGCAAAACCAATACCTTGCCGAGGTTTTGGGGCCACCGCACAAAAATAATAAGCCGCCGGTTGCTGCCGAAGAAGCCGCGCCGACGGTGGAGCCTGTGGTGGAAGCAAAGGTGGAGGAGCCGAAAAAAGACCCGGTGGTGCGCTATGTGCCACCGCAGAATATAAAGTAAAATACGGCAGGGGCTGTGCCAAATGGGTGCGGCCCCTGTTTTGTTATAATTACCGTATATATTTTACCGACTTTTTGGTTTGCCTACTTGCTTTTTTCGGTAGTATATATTATTATGTGTAAGGGGGCAGGCTTGCCCCCAACCTGCACATTTTAATAAACGGTTAAGTGCTGCTGTGGGTGGTAAAAGTCTGCAGCGGTGAAGAGGGAAGTCCGGTGAAAGTCCGGCACGGGGCCGCCGCTGTATGGGTTGCCTCACCTAAGGGAGAAAGCCCGCCATTGTGCCACGGGAGCGTGGTGCGAGAAGGTTTTGGGTGGGGTGAAGCAGTTGTTTACTGCAACCTGAAGTCAGAAGACCTGCTTAGCTGTTGGTATGTGGTCGCGTACAGGCCGCAGCCAAAAAACACTTGCATACGGAAAAAACGGCTCCGCTGCTCTGGTTAGAGTAGCGGTTTTTTTGTGCCCTTGGTAAAACAATAATCCGCATCAGCGGTTAAATATAGATAACAATAAACAGGAGGATTTTTGTATGAAGAAAAAGTTTTTAGCCATGCTGCTTTGTCTGTCTTTAATTTTTAATATGCTGCCTTTAAGCGCATTTGCAGACGAAGCCGTTGGGCAGGCTGCACCGGTGACGGCAAAGGTAGACTTTACCGCGCAGGCAGCCGGGGCATTTTTGCTGGCTCCGCAGTTTGATGTGGAAGTAAGCAGCGACAAAGCCGAAGCATACGGCTACACCGACAGTGTAAGCGGTGCGGTTTCGGCACTGGATGTTTTGGTAAAGGCCCACGAGCTTATGCTGGGTGAGGCATTTACTGCCGAAACAGCCAAAAGCTGTCTGGCGTTTAATGATACGGATATGGTAAGCACCATTTTTGGTATGGAAACTACCGCCAATGGCTTTACCCTTAATAACAACTACCCCAAAATAGGCAATGTTGGCAGCACCGTACAAACTCAGTCGGTAGTTACAGGTGATAAACTGGACTTTTTTGTTTATCAGGATACCACTGCATGGTCTGACCAACTGGCATGGTTTATGCAAAACGGCGAATGGGCTAAAACCATTAACGGCGCACCCAAGGATCAGGTTCAGCTAAAGCTGATGGGGTTATCCTATATGAATGCCGGCAGCTATACGCTGGATATTCACCTGCTGGGTACGGCGGTAAGCGGCGCCCAACTGGCATGGGTAAGCAACACCGGTGCCTTAACTGCTATTGACGGTGCGGTTACCGCAACTGACGGCACTGTTGCTCTGACCCTGCCGGAAACCGAGGGTACGTATCAGCTTACGGCTTACTTGCCGAGCGGCAGCAATAACCCACTGATATTGTCGCTGACCGAGGTTGTGGTAGGCAAGGCCCCCACGGTTGCCGACCCTTGCGCTTTGACTGCTCTTAGCGTTGCCGATTTTGATAACTGGCCCGCAAATTCACTGGCTTTAACACCGGAATTTTCTTCCGACGTGTTGGCATATGAGGCAAGCCCGGCAAATTATCAGGACCTTCCTTATGCACAAAATGCCTATCTTAAGGCTACTGCGGCTTCTGCCGATGTAACTATCACTGCCGAAATGAACGGTGTTACTCAAACTGTTACTTCCGGTTCTTCCAGTTGGACAACCTTAACCAAAGGTTTTCAACCCGGCGTTTATAACACGCTTACGGTTACCGTTACCGACGGTAAGGATACCAAAGTATATACTGTTGGTATGCCGATGAAGGACGCAAGCGGTAATGTACCTGCCAAACCGGAGCCTACCCCCGGTGAGGGCGACGGCGACGGTAAGACGGAAGATACCGAGGTGGCAGGGCCTATGCAGGGCAAGGGCACTGCCGAAGAACCCTTTATTGTTAAGACTCAGCAGCACCTTATTGATATGGGCCTTAGCCGCGAAACCCTTGGTATGTATTATGTTTTGGCAAATGATATTACCGTTACCAACTGGGAACACGCTATTGGTTACTACGACAGCATTAACCACGCCTTTACCGGCACTTTAGAGGGTAACGGCTATACTATTACCCTGCCCGACGGTGTAACTACCGGTTTGTTCTCTGGCACCAGAGGTGACTATGGTGTTGCGAACATTAAAAACCTGCGTGTTGTGGCCAATAATATGGTTGCCGCAGATGCATACCCCGGTATTTTGGTAAGCAACACATTGTCCGGTGTAAGCGGCAATATTACCAACTGTGCCGTAGAGGGCAAAATTACCGTTAATAACGCAAGTGCTAAATACGTTGGCGGTTTGTTAGGGCGTTTGTCAGACAGAGCTGCTGCCGTAAAGAACAGCTATGCCGCCGTAAACATTATTAACACTGTAAGCACTGCCAAAACCGGCGCTTTGCTTGGCGGCGTGCAGTATGGCACGGTAGAAAACTGCCTGTATGACAAAGACCTTTTGGCAACCGGAATAAGCGACTACAGCGGCACCGGCATAACCGGCAAAACCACTGCCGAGCTTAAATCCGCCGCCGACACACTTAATGCTAACCTGCCGGCCGATGCTATTGCCTGGAAGAATGACAGCACCGGCTACCCTGTTTTCAGCAAGCACAAAGACATTGTTAATGGGACTGTGACAATTAGCGGCGAGCTTACTATTGGTCAAACCTTAACTGCCGAGGATACCTACGCCTGTGTAGACGGTAGCAACGTAAGCGGTGCTAAAACTTATCAGTGGTACCGCGTGGCAATTGACGGCACCGAAACCGCTATTGACGGCGCTGCTGCCAAAACCTATACCGTAGCCGATGCCGACAGCGATTGCAAGATAAAGGTAGTTGTAAGCATTGCCAATGCTGTTGGTGGGTATCGCAGCTTTGTTACCGAAGATGCCGTAACAGCAGCAGCCGAGCCGGTTGATGTGCTGGTAACTGTTGTAAACGGCGGTTTTGCCAAGGCTGCCGATGGTACCCCGATGTACCAAAAGAGCGTTACTGTTACCGATGCCGACAAGGACGGCGTGCTTAGCCTGAACGAAGCACTGCTGGCGGCACACAAAACCTATAATACCGAAGACGGCTTTGCAACCAAGAATACAGACTTTGGTTTGCAGATTACCAAGCTGTGGGGAGAAGCTACCGAAATAGTTGGTATTTGCAAAAACGACACCTTTACCAATGCTGTAAATGTAGAGGTTGTTGCCAAGGATGATAAAATAGTTGCCTTTATTTATCAGGATAAAACTACCTGGACTGATAAATATACTTACTTTACCGAAGCAGAAAAAACCGCCCAGACCGGCGAAGCTGTAGACCTGACGTTGAACATTTTGGGTTATGCCTCTAATCTGCCGGCAGCCAATGTACCGCTGGGCACCTATAGTATGGCCGACGGCAGCTTTACCGAGCTTAATGTTACCACCGATGCCAACGGCAAGGCGGCAGTAAGCTTTGCTGCACCCGGCACCTATTATGTAGGCCCCAAGGCAGAAGTTGGCGGTGTTAATTATGTACCGGCAATTTGTAAGGTAACGGTAAAATCGGCAATAGATACTACCATTACCTCGCAGTGGCCCAACTTCCGCGGCAGCGATAACAATATGGCCATTGTGTCTGCCAAAACTCCCAAGTCGGCCGAAACCGCAGCCTTAAAGTGGGCAGTAAAGGTTGGCGGCACCGGTATGTCTGATTATGTAGGCGCGCCGATTATTGTTGGTGACAGCCTGATAGTAGCTTACACCGATACCATTGCCAAGGTAAGTATGGCTACCGGTGAAGTAACCGCAACCGCAGCTATGTCCTCCAGCACCGGTCTTGCCAGTGCCATACCTGCCACCTATGCCGATGGTTTGGTGTTCCGCTCCTTAAATGAAGGTGTGGTAGAAGCCTTTAATGCTGCTGATTTAAGCAAGGTATGGACTTATCGTACCTCCGCAGAAAATGCCAGCCGTTGGCAGGGCCAAAGCCCCATTGTTTATGCTAACGGCAAGCTTTATGTAGGCTTTGGCGGCAACTCCAGCGGTGATGATGAATTTGTCTGCCTTGACGCTAAAACCGGCAAAGCTCTGTGGACTTATTCGCACGGCTTGTACTACTGGGCCGGTGCAGTAGCAATCGGTGATTACATTGCTGTCGGCAACGATAGCGGTAACCTGCTGGTATTTAAACAAACCTATGCCGAAGATGAAGAAGTGGCCCCCGTAAGCAGCCTGGCAACCGGGCTGGGCAAAATCCGCTGCAGCCTGGCATATAGCAGTGGCCGTGTATACTTTACCACGCAGGGTAAATATCTGGCTTCGGCTGCTATTGACAGTACAACCGGTGCAATCAGTGATTTGCAGTCGGCAGCAATACCGTATGCCAGCACCAGCACCCCGGTGGTTTACGGTGATTACGTATACTTTGGTTATGCCGGCCACTGGAAGAACGGCGGTTATTCCTTTGCTATCGCTAAAAAGGCCGACCTTTCAATCGTTAAATCTGTAGAGATGCCCAAAGAGGTAAAAGCATCGGCATTGCTTTCTACCGCTTACGAAGCTGAGGGCGATTTGTACTTCTATATTTCGGTTAACGACCCCATTGGTGCCATTAAACTGGTAAAGGTTACCCCTGCCAAGCTGACCACCGATGTGGATAATGCTACCGAGGTTACTGATCTGTATGTACCCGAAGATGACAAGCAACAGTATTGTATCAGCAGTATGATTTGCGATAGTGACGGTACAATTTATTACCGCAACGACGCCAGCTATCTGTTTGCCATTAAAAACAGCAGCAACACCGGCGGCAGTGGTTCCGGCTCCGGCAGTGGCAGCGGCGGCGGTTCCGGCAGTGATCCTGTAGGCAACATTAGGGTAACCTTTAGCTTGCTGGGTGATACCAAGCACGGCGATAACGGCAAGGTACACACTTTGGCCGGCAAAAATCTTACCACCTGGATTGCAGCCACCGGCGTTACCGTAAAGGCAGACGCTACCGTTTACGATGTGATGGAAAAGGTATTTAACAGCAAAAACTACACTATGACCATTGGTGAAGATGGCTATGTTTCGGCAATTACTACGCCGGGCGGCGTAACGCTGGCCGAGTTTGATAACGGCGCAGATTCCGGCTGGAAGTATACCCTTAACGGCAAATACCCCGATGTCGGCGTTACGGAGCAGACGTTGTCTAACGGTGATAAGATAGTTTTCCATTACACCGATGACTACACCAAAGAGGACGATGAAAACATCAGCGGTGGTGGCGGCGGTGCAGCCGTTGACACCAAGTATACCGCGGCTGACGTAGAAGATTTGATCGACAAGATTGGCACCGTTACTAAAGACAGCAAAAAGGCCATTGAAAAAGCCCGCGAGGCTTATGATTCTCTGACGGCTGCCCAGAAGAAAAACGTTACCAACTACGATAAGCTTACCGCCGCTGAAAAAGCTTACACCGAGCTTACCGGCGAAAAGATTGACACCACCAAGCTGCCGTTTACCGATGTAGCAAAGGGTAGTTGGTACTACGATGCTATTAAAGCAATGTACGATAAAGGCTTGATGAACGGTGAAAGTGCTACCAAGTTTATGCCGAACAACAAGCTTAGCCGCGCAATGCTGGTAACTATTCTGTACCGTATGCAGAATGAACCCAACGTAACAGCTAACGCATTGTTCAACGATGTTGCTAATGGCCAGTGGTACACCAAGGCTGTAGCCTGGGCAAGTGCCAACAACGTTGTTAACGGCGTAGGCGAGGGTAAGTTTGCACCTAATGATAGCGTAACCCGCCAGGAAATGGCAGCAATGCTGTACCGTTACGCCAAGGCCACCGGTATGGACACTACCGCAACCGCTTCTCTGAACGGCTTCAAAGATAGTGCTAAGGTAGCCGATTGGGCAACCGATGCTATGAAGTGGGCAGTTGGTTCCGGTCTGATGAAGGGCAACGATGACAACACCATCAACCCGATGGGCACTGCTACCCGTGCGGAAGTAGCTACCGTAATTGTTCGCCTGCTTGAGAAGTAGAACTACATCTGTACCACTCTTGCAATTCTATTAGGGTGGTGCAGGGCAGGGCTGCGGTGTCATATAATTTCAATCAAGGTTGCCTGCCAAGGTATACAGGGTGGTGGGCGGGAATAGATAATCCTTTATTCAGTCTTGATTGAAAAAACTTACAAACACTGCGCCGCAGGGCAAGGCTGCTGTGCGAAAACAAAACGGAGTCAGGCTTTGCGGCTTGGCTCCGTTTTTTTTGTGTAAAACGCCGCTAATAATGCGGAAAAATATTGTATTTGCCAGCATATTAAAAATATTTAAAAAAATACGGTAAATACAACCCAAAATGTTCCGCATTTGGCTAAGTTGCCGCCAAAATGCTGGTAAATTGGGCAAAAAAAGCCGTTGACAATGTTTTGCCAAGATGCTATAATTCACCTACTTATCAGAGGACTTGCAGCTTTACGGCTGCTTAAGTGGGGTAAGGGCCGTTGTGGTCTTACCCTGCTTTTCTTGTTTTAATGGGGGGGGTAAATATGTCAACTGAAAAACAAAAGTTAAAACTGCATCGGCCGCAAAAACGTTTGGGCCTTATCGGTATGGTCGTCTTTATTATTTTAATGGATATGTGTATTCCGCTTTCTACCGATATGTATCTGCCGGCAATGCCTACTATGACAGGTCATTTGCTGGGTGCCACCGACGCTTTGGTAAAATCTACGGTTACGGTGTTTTTTCTGTTTTATGCGCTGGGTATGCTGCTTTGGGGGCCGCTAAGCGACAAATACGGGCGCAAAAAGCCCATGGTTATAAGCTTTGTGGTGTATTGTGCATCTACCCTGCTGTGTGCCGTGGCCGGTACCATTTTTGGCCTGCTGTTTGGCCGCATTATGCAGGGCATTGGCGCGGCAGGCATTACAGCAATATCTTTTGCTATGATAAACGACTGCTTTGTTGGTAAAACGCGTGAAACTATTTTGGCCATTGCGCAGACACTTTCCGGCTTTGCACCGGTGCTGGCGCCCATTGCCGGTTCGTGGCTGCTTACCTTTACCAGTTGGCGCGGCACCTTTGTTACTCTGCTGCTGTTTGGCGTGGTGGGTATGGTGCTTACCCTTATGTACGAAGAAACCGTGGCCGAAAAAGACCGCTTTAAGGGCAGTGTTATCGGCAGCCTGGGGCAGCTTGGGGTGGTGCTTAAAAACAAAGCATTTACGTATATAGTGTTTATTTACGCTATTATACTTATGCCTATGTATGCTTACATAAATTTATCTTCTTATATATACGTAAACCAGTTTGGCTGCACCGAACAGGTGTACAGCTATTACCACGCGTTATCCGGCCTGCTTAGTATGGTTGGCCCGGCTATGTACATTCGGTTTTTTTCTAACTGCAACAAAAACAAGCTTACCTATGTGTGCTTTGGTTCGTGTGTGGCGGCCGGCCTGGTAATGATGCTGTTTGGCAGTGCGTCACCGGCGCTGCTGTGCTTTTTGGTGTTTATCTATTATTTAATGACCAACATTTTGCGCCCCTTTGCCACCAACGTAATTTTGTCACAAAACCCGCGTGATGTCGGCTCGTCATCGTCGGTAATGAATATGTGCTTTAATATGCTGGCCGTGGTTGGTATGCTGCTGGCAACCTTTTCCTTCACCAATATGGTAAGCGCCCTGGGTGTTATACT
>CAZMTO010000023.1:0-24730 GCA_964569265.1 uncultured Peptococcaceae bacterium
GTGTCATATAATTTCAATCAAGGCTGCCTGCCAAGGTATATAGGGCGGTGGGCGGTAATAAACAAAGCCGGCCGCATATATTAAGTAAAATGCAGTTGTATTTGCTGTAAAAATAGTTTATAATTATTGTATACAATTAAAAGTGGGGCTTGCTCCGCTAAAACAAAAAAATAAGATGGATCAGAAAGGACGAAAAGCAATGGCAGATTATAACAAACTGGCCTTGGAAATGCACGAAAAACATCAGGGCAAAATCGAGGTTATCAGCAAGGTACCGGTAAAGACCAGAGATGATTTGAGTACGGCATATACCCCCGGTGTAGCCGAACCCTGCCGCCAGATCAGAGATAACGCCGACGAGGTTTACAAATACACCTCTAAGGGCAATTTGGTGGCTGTAATTTCTGACGGCAGCGCCGTTTTGGGCTTGGGCAACATTGGCGCCAAGGCTGCTATCCCGGTTATGGAGGGCAAATGTATTTTGTTTAAGGAGTTTGCTAATGTAGACGCCTTCCCGATTTGCATTGATACCCAGGATGACGAAGAAATTATTAAGACCATTAAAAACATTGCGCCCGTATTTGGCGGCGTAAACCTGGAGGATATTGCTGCTCCCCGCTGCTTTGAAATTGAACGCCGCGTAAAAGAGATCACCGATATTCCGATTTTCCACGATGACCAGCACGGTACGGCGGTTTGCGTACTTTCCGCTATCATCAATGCTGCCAAGGTTGTTAAAAAGCCTATGGATGAGCTGACTGTAGTTATTAACGGCTGCGGTGCTGCCGGCAGCGCTATTGCCCGCATTATTTTGGCTTATGGTGTTAAGGAAATGTTTTTGGTTGACCGCAACGGTATTTTGAACACCGAGGTTGCCGACACTATGCTTAATGACAACCACAAAGAGCTGGCAGGCCTTACCAATCACGAAAAACGCGAGGGTGGTTTGGCCGAGGCATTAAAGGGCGCTGATGTATTTGTTGGTGTATCGGCACCGGGCCTGGTTACCACCGAGATGGTTAAAACTATGGCTAAAGACGCTATTATTTTTGCTATGGCTAACCCCACGCCGGAAATCTTCCCGGAGGACGCTTTGGCCGGCGGTGCTACCATTGTTGGTACCGGTCGTTCGGACTACCCCAACCAGATAAACAACGTTTTGGTATTCCCCGGCTTGTTTAAGGGTGCGCTGGCTGTTCGTGCCAGTGACATTAACGAGGAAATGAAGCTGGCTGCCGCTAAGGCTCTGGCTGCTTATATCCCCGAAGAAGAACTGGGTGTAGAAAATATCATCCCCAGCGCGCTGGACAAAAATGTGGCAGACGTTGTGGCTAAAGCTGTGGCCGAAGCTGCCAGGGAAAGCGGCGTAGCAAGAATTTAAGTGATAAACCTGATATTGGGTAAGGAGGAATTGTAATGCGCGAATTACAGGCAAGCGTTATTACTGATGCGGTAGAAAAGCTGTGCTTGCAGGCAGCTTATCATCTGCCGGAGGATGTAAAAAAAGCACTGGCCGACGGCTGCACTAACGAAGAATCGGCTACCGGTAAATATATTTTGGAGCAGGTTTGTGAAAACTACAAAATTGCCGCACAGGATGAAGTGGCATTGTGTCAGGATACCGGCACGGCACTGTTTATTATTGAAATGGGCCAGGAGCTGGTTATTACCGGCGGCGGTTTGGTTGATGCTATTAACGAAGGTGTGCGCCGCGGCTACACCAACGGCTATCTGAGAAAATCTATGGTGGCCGAGCCGATTTTTGAACGTGTAAACACCAAAGACAACACCCCGGCGGTTATTCATTATGAAATTACCGAGGGTGACGGTATGAAGATTACCCTGCTGCCCAAGGGCGGCGGTGCCGAAAACTGTTCGGCGGTTAAAATGCTGCGCCCGGCCGATGGCCTTGAGGGTGTTATAGATTTTGTAGTAGATACCGTGCGTCAGGCCGGCGGCAAGCCCTGCCCGCCCACTGTTGTGGGTGTTGGCGTTGGCGGCACTGCCGATTATGCTGCGTATCTTTCTAAAAAGGCACTTAACCGTGAAATTGGCGAGCATAATGCCAACCCCAACTATGCCAAGCTGGAAGAAGATTTGCTGGCTAAGGTAAACGCTTTGGGTGTTGGCCCGCAGGGCTTGGGTGGTGTTACCACTGCTATTGCGGTAAATGTGGAATATTACCCCTGCCACATTGCCAGCCTGCCGGTTTTTGTTACTATGAATTGTCACAGCCAGCGTCACGCTTCGGTTGAGCTGTAAAGGAGGGCATAACAATGGCGGAAATTATTAAGCTGCAAACTCCCCTGACCGACGAGGATGTAATGAAATTAAAAGCCGGCGATATCGTAAGCTTATCCGGTGTTATTTATACCGGCCGTGATGCTGCGCATAAACGTATGGTAGAATGTTTGGACAGAAACGAGCCTATGCCGATAGATGTTAAAGGGCAGGTAATGTATTATGTGGGGCCGGCACCGGCTAAACCGGGCAAGCCTATTGGTTCTTGTGGGCCTACTACATCTTACAGAATGGACCCTTATACCCCCACCATGCTGGACGAGGGCTTAAAGGCGATGATCGGCAAGGGCCCGAGAAGTGCCGAAGTTGTAGAATCGATGATAAAGAACAAGGGTGTTTATCTGGCAGCCATTGGCGGCGCGGCAGCAGTTATTGCCAAAGCCGTAAAAAGCTGCGAGGTTATTACCTATGAGGATTTGGGTGCCGAAGCTATACATAAGCTGGAAGTAGAAGATTTTATCTGCTTTGTGGCTATTGACTGCGAGGGCAACAACCTGTACGAAAGCGGCAAGAAGGCTTTTTGCCGCGAATAATTTGGCAATGGAACACCGGTGGTTACTGGCTGCCGGTGTTTTCGTGCGAATATATTCCATATATTTGTTAGACGTGGCCCCCCGGCTTTAAGGGTGCGGGGTGCCGGGTGGCGATAGCGGGAGCGTTGAGTTTGGCTTGCGCGGCGGTTGCGGCTGTTTACAAAAAAATACTGCGGCCGGTAAATTGCTGATTATAATAGAAGAAAAAATCTTATGTATCCCCTGAATTATTTTGTATACATTATAATTAGCCGACAAAAGTAAAAATAGTGCCTTAATTACACTTGGGGTGTTGCTTTTTACGGCAAATTACTGTATAATAACTAACATCGAGGAGAATAAACAAATGTATGCGCACTGTGGACATTGTAGTTTTCTTCGAATAAAAAGAAAAACCATTTAGGAGAGGTGTAAGATGAAAAAATTATTATCTTTGGTAATGGTACTGGCAATGGTACTGGGCTTGGCTGCTTGTGGCGGTGGCCAGCAAGACACAAACAACGACAATCAGGTTGTAAGCGATAACGTTATTAAAATCGGTATCTTCCAGCCGGCTTCCGGTGAAAACGGTGCCGGCGGCAAGCAGGAAGCTTTGGGCAGCAAGTATGCTCATTATGTTACCCCCACTGTTGAAATTAACGGCGAAACCTACAATGTAGAGTTGGTAGAAGTTGACAATGCATCTGATACCACCAAGGCTGTTACCGCGGCTCAGAGCCTGGTAAGCTCCGGTGTATCTGTTGTTTTGGGTTCTTACGGTTCCAGCGTATCTATTGCTGCCGGTGAAACCTTTAAAACTGCCGAAGTTCCGGCAATTGCAGTTTCGGCAACCAACCCGCAGGTTACTTTGGGCAACGATTATTACTTCCGTATATGCTTCCTGGATCCCTTCCAGGGCACTGTAATGGCTAACTTTGCTGCTAACGAATTGCAGGCAGACAGCGCATTTATAGTAACTCAGTTGGGTGATGATTATTCTTCCGGCTTGGGCGCATACTTTGCTCCTGCATTTGAAGCACTGGGTGGCACTGTTCAACGTGCAGAGTTCCAGACCGGCGAAACCGACTTTAACGCTATTTTGACCAACATTCTGAATTCTGACGCTGATGTAATCTTTGTTCCGTCTTCGGTACAGACTGCACCTCTGTTCATCATTCAGGCCCGCCAGATGGGCATTACTATGCCGATTTTGGCAACCGATACCTGGGAAAACGAATCCATCATCAAAAATGCCGGCCAGTATGCAACCGATGTATATTTGTCCACCTTCTTTGATGAAAACGATACCGGAAACCCGGCGGCTGCTGAGTTTGTAACCGGCTTTAAGGCATGGCTGAATTCTGACAAGCGCTACCTGACCGACAACGGCGACAGTGACGGTGTTGCGGCAATGTCTGCGTTGGGCTTTGATGCTTATAATGTTGCAATTAAGGCTATTGAAGCTGCACAGTCTACCGAAGGCAAGGCTATCCGCGATGCTCTGCCCGGTATTGAAATGGAAAACGGCGTTACCGGCTCTTTAAGCTTTGACGAAAACGGCGACGCTAACAAGGATATGGCCTACATCAAGACTATTGATGTAGAAAACCAGAACTTTAAGTTTGTTAAGACCCAAAAGGCGGCTGACTTAAAGTAATAAAATTTTAAGGAGATCGTAGAAAAATGAAAAAGTTATTATCTTTGGTGATGGTACTGGCAATGGTACTGGGCCTGGCAGCCTGCGGCGGTGGCGATACCCCGGCAGACGGCCAGCAGACAAACACCGGCAACGTAATTAAGGTTGGTATTTTTGAACCTGCCTCCGGTGAAAACGGTGCGGGCGGCAAACAGGAAACCCTGGGCGCACGTTATGGCCACTATTTAAAGCCTACTGTTGATATCAACGGCGAAACCTACAACATTGAGATTGTAGAAGTTGATAACCAGTCGGATACCACCAAAGCTGTTACCGCAGCACAGAGCCTGGTAAGTTCTAATGTATCGGTAATTTTGGGTTCTTACGGTTCCAGCGTATCTATTGCTGCCGGCGAAACCTTTAAGACCGCTAAAATCCCGGCTATCGGCATTGGCTGCACTAACCCGCAGGTAACCCTGGGCAACGATTACTACTTCCGTGTATGCTTCCTGGATCCCTTCCAGGGCACTGTAATGGCTAACTTTGCTGCTGACGAGCTGAAGGCTGACAGCGCATTTGTAGTAACTCAGTTGGGCGACGACTATTCTTCCGGCTTGGGCGCATACTTTACCCCCGCTTTTGAAGCACTGGGCGGCAAGGTTATGACTGCTGAGTTCCAGACCGGCGAAACCGACTTTAACGCTATTTTGACCAACATTTTGAACTCGGATGCTGACGTAATCTTTGTTCCGTCTTCTATCCAGACTGCACCTCTGTTCATTATTCAGGCTCGTCAGATGGGTATTAACCTGCCGATTTTGGCAACCGATACCTGGGAAAACGAATCTATTATTTTGAACGCCGGCCAGTATGCAACCGATGTTTATATGTCCACCTTCTTTGACGAGGGCGATACCGAAAGCCCGGCAGCCGCTGAGTTTGTACAGGGCTTTAAGGCATGGTTGAATTCTGATAAGAAGAACCTGACCAACAACGGCGACAGCGACGGTGTTGCAGCAGTATCGGCATTGGGCTTTGATGCTTACAATGTAGCTTACAGAGCTATTGAGATTGCACAGTCTACCAGCGGCGAAGCTATCCGTGATGCTATTGCTCAGGTTGTGCTGGAAAACGGTGTTACCGGTTCTTTGAGCTTTGACGAAAACGGCGACGCTAACAAGGATATGGCCTACATTAAGACTATTGATGTAGAAAACCAGAACTTTAAGTTTATTAAAACTCAGAGTGTAGCAGATTTGAACTAAGCAGAACTTTGTAGTTAAAAAGTTGTTTTGTAAATCGAAAATTTCGGCGGGGCTTAAAAACCTGTCCCGCCGAAACTTTTTTGCGCTAAGCATAAAAAAGCATTGATTCGGTAGCAGAACACGGCCCCGTAATCAATGTTTTTTTATGGTAACAAAGCGTGATAATTTGGGGAATTTGGGAAAAAAGTAACAGGAGGTGACCTATGGATAACCTTACATATTATCTTCAGCAATTACTTACCGGTATTTCTGTAGGCGGTTTGTATGCGCTTATTGCAATTGGTTATACAATGGTTTATGGTATTTTACGCCTGATCAACTTTGCTCATGGCGATATTTTTATGGCGGCGGGCTTTTTTATGGTTTATGTTTCGGCCAGCCTGCCCTTGTATATTTCGATACCGACAGTTTTGATAATGACGGTTATTTTGGGTGTTTCGATTGAACGTATTGCGTATAAGCCGCTGCGTCAGGCACCCAGAATGTCGATTATGATTTCGGCTATTGGTGTTTCGTATTTACTGCAAAACTTTGCAACATATTACACCGGCGGTTTGCCCCGCCCTTACCCTACTATCCCCTTTATCAGCGATATTTTGGTTATCGGCAATGTAACTACATCGTGGATTACCATTATTACCCCCATACTTACACTGCTGTTGGTGCTGGGGTTGGTAGCGTTGATTAAATACACCAAGGTGGGTATGGCAATGCGTGCGGTATCGCGCGATTTTGAAACTGCCCAGCTTATGGGTATTAAAATTAACAGCGTTATCAGTATGACCTTTGTTATTGGTTCTTTTTTGGCCGCTGTAGCATCTATTTTGTTCTTTACCAAATACCCGTCGGTTACGCCTACCATTGGTGCAATGCCCGGCTTAAAGGCGTTTGTTGCCGCAGTATTCGGCGGTATTGGGTCGGTACCCGGTGCGGTTATAGGTGCCTTTGTTATTGGTATTTGTGAAAACTTTATTAAAGCGGCGGGCTACACAACGTTTAGTGATGCATTTACTTTTGTGTTGCTGATTTTGGTGCTGGTGTTCCGTCCGTCTGGTTTGTTTGGCGAAAAATCGACAGAGAAGGTGTGAGTATATGAATAAAAAAGTAAAATATTCTATTGCCGCCCTGTTGATAATTGCTATTTATTGTGGGGTTTGGCTTATAGAGCAGAACATTTCTTCCGGCTCTATTATTTTAACGGTGCTTAAAAAGGGTGCCATCTATTCGCTTATTGCTGTATCGCTTAACCTGCTTAACGGTTTTACCGGTCTGTTTTCTCTGGGCCACGCGGGCTTTATGCTGATTGGTGCTTATACGTATGCAATTTTAACCATTCCGGTGGAAATGCGTGCGTCGGTTTATCAGTATTATGACGGCGGTATTATTAACTTTGCCCTGCCAATGCCGGTGGCGCTGATTTTGGCCGGTGTGGTAGCAGGCTTTGCGGCGTTTCTTATCGGGTTGCCGGTGTTGCGCTTAAAGGGTGACTATTTGGCTATTGCTACCCTTGGTTTTGCCGAAATTATCCGTGCGCTTATTCAGTTTGACGGTTTTGGCGCTGTTACCAACGGTTCTAACGTATTGCGTAACTTCCCGGCGTTTCAGTCGGTAATGTTCCCGTTTGTGGTATCCGGTTTGTGTATTTTAGTAATCTGTCTGCTTATTAACTCGTCTTACGGGCGGGCGTTTAAGGCTATACGTGATGACGAAATTGCCGCAGAGGCAATGGGCATAAACCTGTTTGTTCATAAGGAAATGGCTTTGGTGACTTCGGCATTTTTTGCCGGCATAGGCGGTGCGCTGCTGGCTATGTTCCAGATGGTTGTACAGGCTAAGGCGTTTACTTCGGCTATGACTTACGAAATTTTGCTGATAGTGGTTATCGGCGGTATCGGTTCGGTAACCGGTTCGGTAATTGCATCCTTCCTGTTTATTGCCAGCTCGGAATGGTGGCTGCGCTTTTTGGATGCCACCCAGTATCTGGGTGATTGGCAGGTACCCTTCCTGCGTCCGGGCTTCCGTATGGTAGTATTCTCCATCATCATTATGTTTATTGTATTGTTCTATCGCAAGGGCATAATGGGTGATAAGGAATTTTCTATTGAACGAATATATCAATTCTTTCATCGTAAAAAACAGAAAGAGGTGACGCCCAATGAGTGAGAACATTTTGCAGGTTGAAAATATTACCATGCAGTTTGGCGGCGTAGTGGCAGTCAACAATCTTTCTTTAAACGTTGGCAAGGGAGAAATTGTGGCACTTATTGGCCCTAACGGTGCCGGTAAAACCACGGCGTTTAACGTTATTACCGGTGTGTACGAGCCTACCAACGGCCGCGTGCTGTTTAACGATGAGGTTTTGTTTGAAAACCACCCGCAGGGTAAAATGGCCAAGGAATACAAAGGCGAAAATATGGGCCTTTATACCAAGTCTATTACCAAATCGCCTGACCAGATTACCAAGCTGGGTATTGCACGTACTTTTCAGAACATCCGTTTGTTTTCTCAGCTTACGGTGTTTGAAAACGTTTTGATTGCTAAGCATATGCGCGCCAAGCAGAACATATTTTCGGCTACGTTCCGTCTTAATTATAAGGAAGAAAAACGTATGCGCGAAGAAGCTATGGAGCTGCTGGAGATTCAGAATATGGCGCATTTAAAGGACGATATTGCCGGCAGCCTGCCTTACGGTATTCAGCGCCGGCTGGAGATTGCCCGCGCCTTGGCTACTGACCCGCAGTTGCTGCTGCTGGACGAGCCGGCAGCCGGTATGAACCCGCAGGAAACCTTGGAGCTGACCGATTTTATTGCTGATATTAAAAAGCGCTATAATCTTTCGGTGTTTATGATTGAACACCATATGGATTTGGTTATGGGGATATCGGACAGAGTATATGTTTTGGACTTTGGCAAGCTGATCTCTCAGGGCACACCGGACGAGGTTGGTAATGACCCGAAGGTAATTGATGCTTATTTGGGGGTGGTAGACAATGTTGAAGATTGAGCATTTGTCGGTAAATTACGGCGGTATTGAGGCTGTTCGTGATATTTCGTTTGAAGTGCCGGACGGTAATATCGTTACCCTTATTGGTGCTAACGGTGCCGGTAAATCTACCACGCTGAAAGCTATTGCCGGTTTGCTTAAACCTAAAAGCGGTTCTATTACCTATAACGGTGAAGAACTGGTGGGCAAGCCGACCGATCGCATTGTAAATATGGGTATTACGCTGGTGCCGGAGGGGCGTCGCGTGTTCCCGGATATGACGGTGTTGGAAAACCTGAAGATTGGCGCATATTTGCGTAAAGATAATTTAGATGAAGATATTCGGTGGATATACGACCTTTTTCCGCGGTTAGAGGAACGTAGCTGGCAGGCAGCCGGTACGCTTTCCGGCGGTGAGCAGCAGATGTTGGCTGTTGGCCGTGCGCTGATGAGCCGCCCCAAGGTGGTTATGATGGACGAGCCTTCTTTGGGTTTGGCACCGATTATTGTTCAGGGCATTTTTGACATCATTAAAGAAATTAACAAGCAGGGTATGACGGTGCTGTTGATTGAGCAGAATGCTAATATGGCACTGCAAACCGCTGATATCGGTTATGTGCTGGAAACCGGCCAGATAACCATGAGCGGCCCCGGCAAGGTTTTGATGAAGGACGAGCGTATTAAAAAGGCTTATTTGGGTAAGTAAATATGGGCGGCTGCCGCAGGGCGGCCGCTTTTTTACGCTTTTTATTGGATGACATAAAGGCGGCGGTAGCCAAGGCGCGTAAGTATAAGGGCGGCTGAACGACTGCGCTGCCCGCTGCTGCAATACAGCAAAAGTGGGCGGTTTGGGGCGGCAAAGCGGCTTATTTGGGCAGACAGCGTGTTAAGCGGTATGTTGGTGGCACCCGGCAAATGCCCGGCAGCAAATTCTGCCGGGGTGCGAACATCAATAAGGAGGGCACCGGCGGCTTGCTGCTGTGTGGCCTGCGCCGGCGATATAAGATGGTAGGTGGGCATAGGCAAAAACCTCCGCAAATTATTTATAAAATATTATATGAAAAAAATGCTTGACAGGCTGATAAAAAATTGTTATAATAGCAAATAGCTTTGAGTAGGACTTGCCGGAGTAGCTCAATTGGCAGAGCAGCTGATTTGTAATCAGCAGGTTGCGGGTTCGAGTCCCATCTCCGGCTCCAACCCTAATTTAATATGGAGGGGTTCCCGAGTGGCCAAAGGGGGCAGACTGTAAATCTGTTGTCTACGACTTCGATGGTTCGAATCCATCTCCCTCCACCAGAAGACTTGCCTTTGTGGCAAGTCTTTTTTTGTTTATGCGTCAATTTATTTGGCATAAATTGTTGTCGAAAAAGCAGAAAAGGGCTTGCGTTTTTGCGAATTTTATAGTAATATAGGAATGATATTGGGTGAAGTTTTGGCAGAAAAGCCACACCGGCAATATGCAGCCATAATTTTGGCAGTTTGGTATCTTTGCAAAAACGCCAACAGTTAGTGTGCGGGGGCAAAACCCCCGGGTGCTTAGGGCATCGGTTCGTCTATCGGCAAGGCGGGCAGGCATTGGCTTGTTGACGACCTCGGGGTAAGCAGGCCGCTGAAAAAATGGTTACGGTAAGCATAATTTGCCCACTGCAAAAGTTTTTTTAAATTTTTTAAAAAAGTTTGCAAATGGGTGCAAGTTTTTGTTGCCGGCTTGTGTATTTATGGTGAAGAGTTTTTACGGGGCGTGTGATAGCGCTGAAAAACTCTGGGGATTTTCGGCAAAGCTAAGGCCGATATTAAAAAAATACCTACAAGGAGGAAACAAGAACAATGAAGAAACTCGCAGTTCTTTTGGCAGCAGTAATGGCATTTGCATTCTCTGCCAGCGCTTATGCAGCAAACTTCAGCGATATTGCAGATCAGCCTGTAAACGTTCAGGACTCTATTGCTAAGACTGTTGCATTGGGCATTATTAACGGTTACGACGACGGCACTTTTGGTCCTGCTCAGAACATCACTCGTGCTGAGTTTGCTAAAATTGCTGTAACCGCTGCAGGTGCAAAAGACACCGCAGATATGTTGCAAAACAACAAATCCAGCTTTAAAGACGTTAAAGAAGGTTGGTACACCGGTTGGGTAAATGCTTCCGAATCTTTGGGCATTTTCCTGGGTGACGGCAACGGCAACTTCCGTCCTAACGACACCATCACCAACCAGGAAGTTATCACCGTTCTGCTGCGTCTGCTGGGCTACAACGACAACCTGACTGGTACTTGGCCGGTTAACTACGTTACCCAGGCTAACAAGTGCGAGATTTTGGACGATGTTGCTGTAGTAGCAGCTGCACCTGCTAAGCGTGCAGACGTTGTTGTTATGTTGGATGCTACCCTGGACACCAACCTGGTTACTTACGACAAAGACACCAACGAATTCGTTCTGAAGCAGAACACCAAGAGCGGTTCTACCGAGCTGCCCCTGTTGGAAGATTCCTTTAAGGGTGCTTATGTAGAAGTAGGCTCCTTCGCTAAGGTTGATGAAGTTCGCGACTTTGCTAAGCAGACCCTGAACTGGACTGCCGGCAAGACCGCTATGATCATCGACGGCGACACCCGTGTATCCTACAACGGCGGTTCTCTGTTTGTTCTGGCAGGTCATCAGGGCAACGTTTACTACGTAAAGGATAACGACAAACTGTATGCTCGCTTCATCGAAGTTGAGTCTTACACCAAGACCACCACTACCAAACCCACCTACACCGATGGCAAGGTAGCTGTAAACAAGACCAAGTACACTGTTGCTCCCGGCTTTGACGCTGATACTACCATCACCGCTTTGAAGGACAAGAACAGCAACTACATCCTGTACTTCAACGACGACGATCAGGTTTATGATGTTAAGTCTGACGTTGAATTCACCGAGAAGGCTGCTTACGTAAAGAGCATCAACTCTTCTACCATGAAGCTGACCGGTTCTTTGACCAAGTCCGTATCTCTGGCTAACGACATTCTGGTTTACACCGAAGATGGTTTCATCGACGCTGCTGACCTGACTGTTGGCGATGCTGTAATGGAGATTGCTGACGATCTGTACGTAAAGGTTGACGAAGCTGCTGGTTCCTTGACCAAGGCTCAGTTGACCGGCAAGCAGGTTGACAAGATCACCGTTGCTGGCAAGACCTATGTTGCTGACGAAATGAAGACTCTGGACAAAGAGTACGAAGCTGCTGACGCTGCTATCGAAGATATCTATGGCAACGAAGTATCCTTCATCCTGAACAAGGACAACTCTGTATCCGCTATCGTTGTTGACGCTACCAGCACCGGCACCAAGCTGTACGGTATTGTTGTAGGCGGCGACAAGACCACCAATGGTTTCGGTTCTAACAAGACCAACCAGAAGGTAAGCATCTTTACCGAAGAGGGCAAGACTGTTACCTATAGCTACGATCTGGACAACGGCTACGACGAGATGAAAGAAGCTCAGTTGGGCCAGTTGGTACAGTACAAGCTGACCAAAGACGGCGAAATCAAGAACTGGACTGCTGCATATGACGGCCAGCTGCTTGACGCTGACGGCGAAATCGAAGTTAAGAATAACTCCTACCTGGTAGGCGCTAACACTGTAACTTTGGCTTCCAACGTTGTAATCTTTGAAGTTGACGAAGACGACGACGATATCGATCCTTCTGTAGTAACCCGTGCTAGCCTGTTGGGCGGCGGCGACTTTACCCCTGGCGACCTGACCGACACCAAGGTTACTGCTTATGCTAACTACTTTACCAACACCAACGGTGCTGTTAAGGTTCTGGCTTACACCACTGCCGGCACCAGCAACTACAACTACGGCGTAGTTGACGGCGACGTATTCAGCAACGCTGATTATGATGACGCTATTATGCTGGATGGCGACGAGAACGTATACGAAGTAGCTGGCGCTGCTACCAACCACGACTTGATCGTTTACACCAAGTCCGGCGACAAGCTGACTGTTAAGTTGGCTATTGCTGAGAAGAAGGCAGCTGCTGTAGAAGTTACCGGTTACACCGACGGCCTGATCGTTCTGGATAAGGCTCAGGATGTTTACGCATTTGATTCCACCGTTAAGGATCCGATCACTTCTAACAAGACCGAGTCTGTTGATTCCATCATGACTGACGCTGACACCATCGTATATGTAATGAACAGCTCCACCGGTTACTTCGAACTGGGCGATCTGGACAGCATTTCTAAGGGTGCTTATGTAAACGTTGTTGTAATGGATAAGGACGGCTATGCTGACCTGATCATCGTTGACGAATACAACGATTACACTCTGTAAGGCAAGTTGAGCAAGTAATTGCCCGGCAAACCGTTTACGGATCAGTAAATTAAAACACCGCGGGTTTAGGCTCGCGGTGTTTTTTTGTTTGTATTGACATAAGAAGTAAAAGCTATTATAATAAAAAAGACGGCGAGCCATTGCAGTGGCAGTCGTCCCTGTAAGATTTTATGTCTTGAAGAGAGCGCCGCTTGCCGCTATGGTTTAGCGGTTGCTTTTTTTATCGGTAATATTGCAAAAAAGCAATACAAGTTCGATAATGCTGATAATTACCAGACAGAATTGAAACAAATCTGAGTATGTAACCAAGAGCATCACCACCTTTAAAGGTAGTGGACAACCTTGCCGTCTTTTTCGTTCTTAATTGTAGCATATATGCGCTTTGTTGGCAATACCTGCCTACTAAAGCGCTTTTTTTGTTTGTGTTTGCGTGGCAAGTATGGTAATATAGGGTAAATGGCGCAAAAAAAAGGGGGCAGGGCTTTGGGCAAAATTTTGGTTGTGGCAGAAAAACCTTCGGTGGGGCGCGACATTGCGCGGGTGCTGGGCTGTGCTGCCCGCGCCGAGGGGTATTTGGACGGTGACGAATACATTGTGAGCTGGGCGGTGGGCCATTTGGCGCAGCTTGCTGCCCCCGAAGATTACGACCCCGCTTTAAAGCGCTGGGCCTTTGATACGCTGCCGATTATGCCGGAGCAGATGCGTCTGGTGGCGGCGCCGGGCGCTAAAAGCCAGTTTGCTGTGCTAAAACGCCTGATGAACAGCCGCGATGTTGATGAGCTTATCTGTGCCACTGACTCCGGGCGCGAGGGTGAGCTGATTTTTAGGTATATTTACCGGTTGGCCGGTTGCAAAAAGCCGTTTAAACGGCTGTGGGTATCGTCGATGACGGATAAGGCGATAAAAGACGGGTTTGCCGCCCTGCGCCCCGGTGCCGATTACGATAAGCTGTACGATTCGGCGCGGTGCCGGTCGGAGGCGGACTGGTTGGTGGGCATAAATGCCAGCCGCGCTTATACGTTAAAGTATGATGCGCTGCTTTCTATAGGGCGGGTGCAAACGCCCACCCTGGCGATAATTGTTAACCGGGCGGCGGAAATTGCGGCCTTTGTGCCGGAGGAATATTTTGAACTGCGGGCGGATTTTGCTGCGGGCGAGGCGGCCTACTGGGGCTTGTGGCAAAATGCTGCGGGTGAAAGCCGTATTAAAGATAAGGAGCAGGCAGCGGCGTTGCAGGCCAAGGTTAAGGGTGCTGCCGGGCGTGTTGTTGAGGTGAAGCGCGAGGAAAAAAGTCAGCCGCCGCCGTTGCTGTATGATTTGACGGAGTTGCAGCGCGATTGCAACAAGCGCTATGGGTTTTCGGCGCAAAAAACGTTGGATTTGGCGCAAAGCCTGTACGAAACGCGCAAGCTGCTTACTTATCCCCGTACCGACAGCCGCTATTTAAGTGATGATTTGCTGCCGCGGTTGGCCGGGCGGGTAAAAAATCTGGCGGCGCTGCCGCAATTTGCCGAGGATACCGCACCGTTTATGCAGGCGGGCAGCCTGCCGCGCCCCGGCAAAAGGGTTATCGACAACAGCAAGGTTACCGACCACCACGCTATTATACCAACCGAGGGGCGGCTTAGGGTGGATAACCTGACCGACGATGAATGGCGGGTGTTTAGGTTGGTGGCGCTGCGTTTTTTGGCGGTGTTTTACCCGGCGCACCGCTTTGCCCAAACCCGTGTGCTTACCGAGGCTGCCGGGGAGCGCTTTGCATCTAAGGGGCAGGAGGAGCTGCAAGCCGGGTGGACGGCGCTTTATGAGCGGCTGAAGCAGGCAGAGCAGCAGGAAAAGCCTGTAAAAAAATCTAAGGCGGGGGCCAAAGAGGAACAGGAGCTGCCCAATTTGGCGGTGGGTGATGCAACACAGCTAACTAAAGCCAAAATTGAGCAGAAAAAGACGCAACCGCCTAAGCCGTATACCGAGGCCGGGTTGCTTTCGGCGATGGAAAATGCCGGGCGTTTTGTAGAGGACGAGGCGCTAAAGGAGCAGCTAAAGGAAAGTGGCCTGGGCACACCGGCTACGCGCGCCGCCATTATTGAGCGGCTGTTGGCGGTGGGCTACATAAAGCGGCAGGGCAAGGCGCTGCAACCGACCGAAAAGGGTGAAAAGCTGATAGCGGTGGTGCCGCCCGAACTGAAATCGGCGGAAACTACCGGTAAGTGGGAAAAAGGTTTGGCAGCCATTGCCGGCGGCAGAATGTCTACGGGGGTGTTTATAGCCAGCATAAAGCGCTATGTGGACTTTTTGGTGCGCGACTGCCGCACGTCTAACCGGTTTATGCATTTTCCGCAGGAGCAACGACGTTATAAACGCCCTGGCAAACGCAAGGTTTAAGCTTGCCAAGCGCGGGGCGGCGTGCTATAATCTAAGGTATATTTTATAAGGTATGTTTGCCTTTAAGGAGGAATTTTGATGAAAACTCAGATTGCAACTGATAAAGCTCCGGCAGCACTTGGGCCGTATTCTCAGGCTATTTGCACGGGCGGTGCGCTTACCGGCATAACCGGCGGCGGTATGCTGTTTGCCAGCGGGCAGGTGCCTATTGACCCGGCTACCGGCAATTTGGTTGGTGATACCATTGAAGAACAGGCTAAACAGGTGTTTGAAAACCTTGGCCAGGTGTTGGCGGCTGCCGGCACAGATTTTGGCAAAGTTGTTAAAACTACCGTGTTTTTAACTGATTTGGCTAATTTTGCTGTTGTAAATGATATTTATGCAACTTACTTTCCGGCACCGTACCCGGCACGCTCCTGCGTGCAGGTGGCAGCATTGCCCAAGGGCAGCCTGCTGGAAATTGAATTGATTGCCGAGCTGTAAGCTGTGCAGCTTGCTGATATATCGCCTTTTTCGCTAAGAGAAGGGCGATTTTTTTGTGCCCGATACATTATTTGCTGTGGGCTTAGGCAAAATAGCGGTATAGCTGTAACAATAATCAGGCGAAATATAAAACGGCAAGGGGGAATTTTTATGCCGATAAAGGCAGATGACGGGCACAGCCGCAAAAGCAGGATGAAGCGTCGCACCGACGGTTGGGAAGCGGCCAAGGCGGAAATTGCCCGGGAGCTGGGCTTGTGGGATAAGGTGCAGACCGAGGGCTGGGCGGCTTTAACGGCGGCAGAAAGCGGCAAGCTGGGCGGTGTGCTGTCCGGCAGGTATCCGGGTAAGGCACCCAAGCGGCCGCCCAAAGGGGCAAATACGCAGAATAATCAATAATTTGTTGCAAAAAACAGCCCTGCGGCATACCCAAACTGACAACTTTTGCTGTGTGCAGCCGTTATAATTGGTTTAAGCAAAGGGGGTGCGGCGGTGGTTTATACAGTTTATGCCGACGTTTTATGGCTGATAAATTTGCTGCTGGATTATGCCCTGCTGGCGGCTGTGGCGCGGTTTGGGGCGTTTGCCTGCCGCCGCCTGCGCTTGTGTATGGCGGCAGTGCTGGGGGCTTTTTATGGCGTGGGGCTGCTATACCCGGCGCTGGCGTTGCTGTATGTTATGCCTGTGCCGGTGGCGGTATCGGTGGTTATGCTGCTGGTGGGGTTTGGCCGTATGCCGCTGAAGAAATTTGCCCGGCTGGTGCTGTGTTTTTATTTGCTGGCCTTTGTAATGGGCGGGGCGGCGCTGGCGGCACGTTATTTGTTGGCAAGTGCGGCTGTGCAGGGTATTAGCTTTATGTGGCTGGTGCCGGCGCTGCTGGTGGCCCTGCTGGTGGCGCTGCTGGGCGTGGGCTATATGCGGCAGGTGTTTAGGCAAAGCGGCTTGCAGGTGGCGGTAGATGTGTTGTTTGACGGCAAGACCTGTAGGTTTAACTGTTTTTTAGACAGCGGCAACAGGCTGAAGGAGCCGATGAGCGGCAGACCGGTGCTGTTAGCCGAATTATCGGCGGTGAAAAGCCTGCTGCCTGCCGATTTATATGCTGAGCTGGACAGTGGCCTGTTAAGACAGGCGGCCGGCGGGGAGTATCGCCCGTATGAATTGCTGCTAAAAATGCAGGGACGGCGTTTTGCCGGGCAGCTTAGTGTTATACCCTATGCCGGTGCAAACGGTGCAGGTTGCCTTGGTTTGGCACTGCTGCCGGATGCGATTTGCTACCGGTTGGCAGATGGCAGAAAGTTGTGCCCGGCGCTGCTGCCGATGATATTGCCGGTGGGCGCAAGGCTAAAAGGCATAGCGGATGCACGGGGGCTGATCGACCCGGCGGCGGTTTTTTCCGAGGTAAAGCCGGTGGCACCCTTAATGCAGAGCGAACGGCAGATGTATGAACAGATGTATGAGGTTGAACAACATGAAAGGAGTATGGGCGCATGAAAAATCTGGCACGGCAATGGTGGGCAAACGGCTTGTACGAACATATAAGGGGAGTTTTGGCGGCGTTTTTTAAGCGGTGTTTGCCCGATGATGAAGCCGGCGGTGTTTATTATGTGGGTGGCAGCGAAACCCTGCCGGCGCCGCTTTCTCCGCAGGAGGAGCAGGAATTGATGACGCGGCTTGCTGCCGGTGATGCGGCGGTAAAAAGCGCGCTGATAGAACATAACCTGCGGCTGGTGGTGTTTATTGCCCGGCGGTTTGAAAACACCGGCCTGGGGTTGGAGGATTTGGCTTCGATTGGCACTATTGGGCTGATAAAGGCCGTAAATACCTTTGACCCCACCAAAAAAATCAAGCTGGCTACCTATGCTTCTCGTTGTATAGAAAATGAAATTTTGATGACCCTTAGGCGCAGCAGCAAGCTTAAAAGTGAGGTGTCGTTTGATGAGCCGCTGAATATTGACTGGGACGGCAACGAACTGCTGCTATCGGACGTTTTGGGCACCGACGGCGATATTATAGGTCGTGAGCTGGAGGAGGAGACCGACCGCAAGGTGCTGCGAGAGGCCATAGCCACCCTTGATGCGAGAGAGCGGCGCATTGTGGAGCTGCGGTTTGGGCTGTTTGGGCAAAAGCCGCAAACCCAAAAGGAGGTTGCCGACCTGCTGGGGATATCGCAGTCTTATATATCGCGGTTAGAAAAACGTATTTTTGGCCGCCTGAAAAAAGAGATAAAAAAGCACGAGCAGCCATAAGGGCAACCGGCAAAAAAGCGCGGAATTTTACCTTATTTTGGCAGATGTCTGCGGAATATAAGGCACCGGATTTAGCCATAATCAGTATATAAGCTGATAAAAGGGGCGATGACCATGCGTAAGGTAGAAATTTGCGGTGTAAACACGGCCAGCCTGCCGGTGCTGCCCAACGATGAAATGCGCGAGATTTTTCCGGCGGCCAAGCAGGGTGACAAACAGGCACGCGACCGTTTGGTGCAGGGTAATTTGCGGCTGGTGTTATCTATTGTGCAGCGTTTTGGCAACCGGGGAGAAAACCCCGATGATCTTTTTCAGGTGGGGTGCATTGGCCTGATGAAGGCGATAGATAATTTTGACCTTAGCCTGAATGTGCGTTTTTCAACTTATGCGGTGCCGATGATAATTGGCGAAATACGCCGTTATTTGCGCGATAACAACACCATAAGGGTAAGCAGATCGGTGCGTGACATTGCGTATAAGGCACTTGGCGTGCGCGACAGGCTGGCGGCAGAGCAGGGCAAAGAGCCAAAGCTTGCCGAGGTTGCGGGGGAGCTGGGCTTGCCGACGGCGCAGGTGGTGTTTGCGTTAGATGCCATTGCCGAGCCGGTATCTTTGTTTGAGCCGATTTATAACGATGGCGGCGACCCGATATTTGTAATGGACCAGGTGCGTGACGAAAAAGAAGGCGATGTGCTTTGGACGGAGCAGCTAAGTATTGCCGGGGCGCTGGCTGCACTGGATAAACGCGAGCAGAAGATAATAAATCTGCGGTTTTTTGTCGGTAAAACGCAAATGGAGGTAGCTGAGGAAATCGGTATAAGTCAGGCGCAGGTAAGCAGGCTGGAAAAAAATGCCCTGCTAAGGCTGCGTAAATTTATGTAGGCGGTGTAAATGCCGGCGGGTGTGGCCTGCCGGTTTTTTTGCGCCAAAAGCAAAATATAAGGCCGCTGCAAGGCCCAAACATAACCGGCGCGCTGCTGCCATATAATGTGGCAGTAGCTTTGCATTTGGGGTGGTTGGTATGAAGATGGGCAAAATAAAAACACTTAGTGTGCGGCAGGCGTTTAAGCGACGGCGGCGGCAGGGTGTGGCGGTGCTGCTACTGGCGGTTGTTATGGTGCTGGCCGGGGCGGTGCAGTTGCCGCGTCTTTACGGCGGAGATGACAGCGAGGCGTTGGCGCTGGCCCTGCTGGGTAAGGTTATTGTTATAGATGCCGGGCACGGTGGCTTTGACCCCGGAGCCATAGGGGTTAGCGGTGTAGAAGAAAAAACGGTTAATTTGGCAATTAGCCGACGGGTGGCCGGACTGCTGCGTCAGGTGGGGGCCGGTGTTATAGAAACCCGTACCGAAGATGTGGCGCTGGCCGAAAGTAAAAGTGCCGATATTAAGCGACGGGTGCAAATTGCCGAAGAAGCCGAAGCCGATTTGTTTATTACCGTGCAGGCTAACAGCATTGCCGACGGGCGCTGGCGGGGCGCACAGGTGTTTTATGCGCGCGGCAGTGATGAGGGCAGGGGGATTTCTGAGGCGATACAGCAAAGTATGGCGGCGGTGCTTAAAAATACCGACCGTGCTGCCAAGCCGATAGATAATATTTATGTGGTAAACAGTTTGGCTATACCGTCTATAGTGGTAGAAACGGGGTTTTTGTCGAACGCCGAGGAAGAAAAGCTTTTGGCCGATCCTGCTTATCAGCAGTTGGCGGCGTATGCCATATTTTTGGGCGTTATCGGTTATTATGCCGACCTTGAGGTAAGCGGTTTTTAGCGGGGGATAAATTTTCCGCCGGGCAATTATGCCGCAAAAAAAGGTTTTGTCGATACTTTGCCGAATATGTCGATATAACAGGCAGGAGGTTTAAGTATTGATGCGAAATTTATCGGCAAAGCCGCAGGCGGCTAAAGGAGAAGCGGCCTTTGGGCACAAGCTGGCAGACGGTTATTTGGGGTGTGACCTTTGCCCGCGTTTTTGCGAGCTGGCACCCGGTACGTATGGCTGGTGCAAAACCCGCTACAATAAAGACGGCAGGCTGTGGGCGGCTAACCATAATTGGCTTACTCTGCTGGAGTTTGCTTATATAGAAAGTGTACCCCTGGCAGAATATGCGCACGGCGGTGCGGTGTTAAAGCTGGGCAGCTTTGGCTGCAATTTTATACCGCCCGGCGCCGACCGTGAAAAGCTTGGCACCAATGCCGGTACCGGGCGCACGGTTTTGCCGCAGGATATTTTGGGTATTTGCCGCAGCTTGGTGGATAAGGGCTGCCTGGGGGCGGCTTATACCTTTGGCGAGCCGCTTATGTGGTATGAATTTGTTTTTCAGACGGCAATGCTGCTAAAGCAGTTTGATATGCGCAATATTTTGGCTACCGCCGGGTTTGTAAACCCCCGGCCGCTTACCGAGCTGATAGGTTATATGGACGCCGTGCGCTTTGATTTGTTTGCGTTTGACCCTGCTTTTTACCGGCAAAATATGCGCGTGCCGTTTGATGCCGTGCTGCGCAGCTTAAAAATGTTGGCCGATGCACCGCTGCATTTAGAGGTTGCTACGCCGCTGCTGCCCGGTATAAACACCGACCCCCAGCAGATAGGTGCGATAGCGGCGTATTTGGCTAAAAATTATTCTGCCGAGCTGCCCTACCATTTGATAGTGCCCAAAACCAACCCGGATGCCCTGCCGCAGCAACAGCTTATGGCCTGCGCGGATGCCGCCGGCAGATTTTTGAACCGTGTATATTTATCGTGAGAAAATATACACGGTTTTTGTATATTATAGCAAAATAGGGCTTGCAATTTGCCAAACAGGGGTATATAATATCCATATAATTGTTACAACTGTTGATTTATGACATTTTCAAGGTGGGAGCATTTAATGCGCTTGCCTTGTTGATTTTTGAGGGGAGTTGATTGGCGTGATAAAAGCCGGTATAGTTGGGGCAGCCGGTTACGCCGGTGGCGAGCTTATACGTTTGCTGGCGCGGCATACGCAGGTAAAAATAACGGCGCTTATGGGGCACAGCAATGCGGGTAAATCCATCGAGGAGCTTTCTCCGTGGCTGTATAAGCAAATAGGTTTGCCGGTTACCGATTTGGATATAGAAGCTTTGGCGGCCTGTGATGTGGTGTTTTTGGCACTGCCGGCCGGGGCGTCGGCTAAAACGGCGGCACAGCTTTTGCCGCAGGGGGTAAAGGTTATTGATCTGGGCGCGGATTTTCGCTTTAAAGACAGTGCCGTATACGAAAAATGGTATAAAGTTGCACATCCTCACCCGGAGCTTTTGCCCGAGGCGGTTTATGGCCTGCCGGAAATTTGGCGTGATGAAGTTAAAGGCGCGCGGCTTATTGGCAACCCGGGCTGCTACCCTACGGCGGTGCAGTTGGGTTTGTGTCCGCTGTTAAAGGCCGGGCTGGCAGATTTGAGCCAAACGGTTATAGCGGATTGTAAGTCCGGCATTACGGGCGCCGGCAGAAAAGCCGAAAAAAATCTTATTTACTGCGAAACCAACGACAGTATAAATGCTTACGGTGTGGCCGGGCATCGGCATACGCCGGAAATTGCCGGCGGACTTAGCCGTATGGCCGGACAAACTGCCAATGTGCTGTTTACGCCGCATTTAACACCTATGAGCCGCGGTATATTGGCTACGGTTTATGTAAAGCTTAAAACTGCTGTTACCGAAGCGCAGGTGCGTGCGCTGTATGAAGAAGCGTATAAAGATGAATATTTTGTGCGTGTGCTGCCGCAGGGTGTTTGGCCGCACACCAAATGGGTGGCCGGCAGTAACTTTTGCGATATAAACGTAAAGCCTGACGAAGCAACCGGGCTGCTGGTGGTAAGCAGCGCCATTGACAACATTGTTAAGGGTGCAGCCGGGCAGGCTATTCAAAATATGAACATTATGTTTGGATTTGAGGAATGGGAAGGCATTGGTCAGCTACCCTTAATGCCTTGACCGGAATTGACAATAGCGGCACATCTACTTTGTCGTCAGTCTCCTCGCTTGTCGGCGTACTTTAGTACGCCTCCGGCGACTCGTCGCCTGACTTCGCGTATCTGTACCACTCTTGCAATTCCTTGACTTTGAGTGCGTAACCGGCAATAGCGGCACATCTACTTTGTTGTGCTTATATATGGCGCACATTTGCACTTCTGGTATGCTAACAAAGGTTGTCTGGAAAACTATGTTCCTAAAAGCCGCGCCGCACGGCGTAAATAGGGTGGTGGGTGGGAATAGATAGAACTCTTTATTCAGTCTTGATTGAAAAACTTATAAAATCTGCGCCTGCCAAGGTAAACAGGGCGTAAAAATAAATAAATCTACACAGAAAGTGAGTAAATATAATGACGGAAATTTTTAAGCAAACAGACGGCGGTGTAACCGCGGCACAGGGCTTTAAAGCTGCCGGTGTTTATGCCGGTGTAAAAAATAATCCCAACAAAAAGGATTTGGCGATAATTACGGCGGGCGGCCCGGCGGTTTGCGGCGGTGTGTTTACCACCAACAAATTTGCGGCAGCTCCCGTTAATTGGGACCGTGACGTGGTGGCAGGCGGCAAGGCTCAGGCTATTGTGGTAAACAGCGGCAATGCCAATGCCTGCACCGGCGCGCAGGGTGCCCGGGATGCTGCGGCTATGGCGCAGGCCGTAGCCCAAGCGCTGGATATCCCGGCGGGAGAAGTGCTGGTTTGCAGCACCGGTGTTATTGGTGTTAATATGCCTATGGCAGTTATTAAAGCGGGTATACCCCAATGTGTTGCCGAGCTTTCGGCAGAGGGTGCCAATGCGGCAGCCGAGGCCATTATGACAACCGACACCTGCAAAAAAGAATTTGCCGTTAGCTATGAATACGCCGGCAAAACCGTTACTGTAGGCGGTATGGCCAAGGGCAGCGGTATGATACATCCTAATATGGCAACTATGCTGTGCTTTATTACTACTGATTTGGCGATAGAGCAGCCTGCCTTGCAGCAGGCGGTTAAAGCGGCTGCCGATGCTACCTTTAATATGGTAACTGTAGACGGTGATACATCTACTAACGACAGTATGCTGGTGCTGGCTAACGGTGCTGCCGGCAATGAGCCTGTTAAGGCGGACGGTGCCGGTTATGCCGAATTTTTGGCGGCCCTGACTAAGGTAGCGGCGGCACTGGCTAAAATGATGGCTTATGACGGTGAGGGTGCCACCAAGCTGCTGGAATGTGTGGTAAGCGGTGCTAAAACCGTGCAGGACGCCCGTTTGGCGGCTAAAGCGGTGGTAGGCAGCTCTCTGGTTAAGGCGGCATTTTACGGAGAAGATGCCAACTGGGGGCGCATTATCTGTGCTGCGGGGTATTCCGGTGCAGATTTTGCCACTGCCGAGGTTAATTTAACCTTAAAAAGTGCTGCCGGCAGTATAAAGCTGATGACCGACGGCGCAGGTGAGCAATTTGACGAGGAGCTGGCCGCCAAAATCTTAAAAGAACGCGAGATACAGATTTTGCTGAGCCTGGGCAATGGTGAGTATGGTGCAACCTCCTGGGGCTGCGATTTAAGTCACGAATATGTAAACATCAATGCGGATTACCGCAGCTAAAGGGAGATAAAGCCAATGGTTAAAGATATTGAAGAAAGGGTGGCGGCGATTTCGCCCATTGATAAAGCCGCTATTTTGGTAGAAGCGCTGCCCTATATTCGCAAGTTTCACGGTAAAACAGTTGTTATAAAGTATGGCGGCAATGCTATGATAAACGAGGAGCTTAAAGATGCCGTGCTTAAAGACGTGGTGCTTATGCAGTTGGTTGGTATGCGCCCGGTGGTGGTACACGGCGGCGGCCCCGACATTAACGCTATGCTGAATAAAATGGAGATAAAATCCGAATTTATTAATGGCCAGCGTGTTACGGACGAAAGTGCTATGCGCGTGGTAGAAATGGTGCTTACCGGCAAGGTAAACACCGATGTGGTAAAATACATCAACCAGAACGGCGGGCAGGCAGTTGGCTTATCCGGTGCAGATGCTAACCTGCTGGTGGCGCACAAAAAACCCACGCCTGACGGCATTGACCTTGGTTTTGTCGGTGAGGTGGAAAGCGTAAACACCGAGCTGTTAAATTCTCTGTTGGATCAGGGTTATATACCGGTAATATCGCCGGTGGCAACCGGTATGGCCGGAGAAAGCTACAATGTTAACGCCGATTTGGCGGCGGGCGCTGTGGCGGCAGCCCTTAAAGCCGAAAAAATGGTGCTGCTTACCGACGTTGAGGGGTTGTTCCGTAACTACGAAGATAAAACCAGCCTGATATCGCGCCTTACGGTGGATATGGTGCAGGGGCTTAAAGACGAAGGCGTTATTGCCGGCGGTATGCTGCCCAAAATTGATTGCTGTGTGCAGGCTGTGAACAGCGGCGTGGGCAGTGTGCATATTTTGGACGGCCGGGTGATGCACTGCATTTTGCTGGAGATATTTACGCGCAAGGGTGTGGGGACTATGGTGACTAAGGAGCCGCGGCCCTGAGCCCAGAAGGGCAATAGCGGCGCATCTACTTTGTCGTCAGGCTCCTCGCTTGTCGGCGTACTTTAGTACGCCTCTGTCGACTCGTCGCCTGACTTCGCGTAGCTGCACCACTCTTGC
>CAZMTO010000024.1:0-23199 GCA_964569265.1 uncultured Peptococcaceae bacterium
TTTCAATAATAGCCTCGGCAACATTCTTCGGAACTTCCTCAAAGTGCGAGAACTGCATAGTGTAAGTGCCGCGCCCCTGTGTACGAGAGCGCAAGTCAGTAGCGTAACCAAACATTTCGGCCAGCGGAACGATAGCGCGGATAGCCTGCAAACCGTTTCTGCCTTCCATACCTTCAATACGGCCGCGGCGAGAGCTTACATTGCCCATAACCTCGCCCATATAATCTTCGGGTACAACTACTTCTACCTTAAACATAGGCTCCAAAATAACCGGGTCTGCTTTGCCGCAGCCATCTTTAAATGCCAGAGAACCGGCAATCTTAAATGCCATTTCCGAAGAGTCTACATCGTGGTAAGAACCGTCAACCAAAGTTGCCTTAATATCTACAACCTCGTAGCCTGCCAGCAAGCCGGAAAGCATAGATTCTTTGATACCGTTTTCAATCGGGCCGACAAATTCCTTCGGTACAACACCGCCAACGATCTTGTTTTCAAAGGTAAAGCCGGACCCAGGCTCGCCGGGCTCAAATTCTACTACGCAGTGGCCGTACTGACCATGACCACCGGACTGCTTAACGTGCTTACCAACGCCGGTAACCTTTTTACGGATAGTCTCCTTATAAGCAACCTGGGGCTGGCCAACGTTAGCTTCAATCTTAAATTCACGCAGCAAGCGGTCTACAATAATTTCCAAATGCAGCTCGCCCATACCTGCAATAATGGTCTGACCGGTTTCCGAATCTGTACGAACACGGAAGGTCGGGTCTTCTTCGGCCAGCTTAGCCAGCGCAATACCCATTTTTTCCTGTGCTGCCTGAGTTTTAGGCTCAATGGCAACGTCAATAACCGGATCAGGGAATTCCATAGATTCCAAAATAATCTCGTTGTTTTCGTCGCACAGGCTATCACCGGTGGTGGTATCCTTAAAGCCGATACCGGCAACAATATCACCGGCATGAACTTCGCTTACTTCCTCACGAGAGTTTGCGTGCATCTGCAACAAACGGCCAACACGCTCTTTTTTACCCTTGGTAGAGTTATATACATAAGAACCGGCCTGCAAAGTACCGGAATATATACGGAAATAGGTCAGTTTGCCAACAAAGGGGTCGGTCATAACCTTAAATGCCAATGCAGCAAACGGGCCGTCGTCAGTGCTCGGGCGGCAGTCTTCCTCGCCGGTTTCGGGGTTAACACCGGTAATAGCGGGTACATCCACCGGAGAAGGCAAGTAATCAACTACAGCATCCAGCAGCATCTGAACACCCTTGTTCTTAAAGGAAGAACCACACAGAACAGGGGTAAGGCTTACGGCAATGGTGCCCTTGCGCAGGCCCATTCTGATTTCGTCCTCAGTCAGCTCCTCGCCTTCCAGATACTTCATCATCAGGTCTTCGTCGCTTTCGGCAGCAGCCTCAACCATTTTTTCGCGCCATTCCAGTGCATCGTCCATCATATCTGCCGGCACGTCGGTAATCTCAATTTCCTTACCAAGGTCGTCTTTATAAACCTCGGCCTTCATGGTAATCAAGTCAACGATACCAACAAACTTGTCCTCAGCACCAATCGGCAACTGAATCGGAACCGGGTTTGCACCCAATCTCTCTTTAATCATATTTACACCGCGCATAAAGTCTGCACCGGTGCGGTCCATTTTATTGATATAAGCAATACGGGGTACGCCGTAACGGTCAGCCTGACGCCAAACAGTCTCCGACTGCGGCTCTACACCGCCAACCGAACAGAATACAGCAACTGCACCGTCCAAAACACGCAGAGAACGCTCTACCTCTACGGTAAAGTCTACGTGGCCGGGCGTATCAATAATGTTAATGCGGTTATTCTTCCAAAAACAGGTGGTAGTAGCAGAAGTAATGGTAATACCACGCTCCTGCTCCTGAACCATCCAGTCCATAGTAGCGCCGCCATCATGGGTTTCACCGATCTTGTGTACTTTGTTGGTATAGAACAAAATACGTTCGGTGGTAGTGGTTTTACCGGCGTCAATATGGGCCATAATACCAATGTTTCTGGTGTTTTCCAATGAATTTTGTCTAGGCATTGTTTCCTCCAAAAACCAATTTGGGGATTACCAACGATAGTGAGCAAATGCTCTGTTGGATTCCGCCATCTTGTGAGTATCTTCACGCTTCTTAACCGATGCACCGGTGTTGTTAGCAGCATCCATCAGCTCGGCTGCCAGCTTCTCCTCCATCGATCTGCCGCTGCGTTTTCTGGTATACATAACCAGCCAGCGGATACCCAGCGTCTGACGACGCTCCGGGCGAACCTCAACCGGTACCTGATAGTTAGCACCACCAACACGGCGAGCCTTAACTTCGAGTACAGGCATTACATTTTTCATAGCTTCGTCAAAAACCTCCATCGGGTCTTTGCCGGTTTTATCTTTAATGATATCAAAAGCGCCATAAACTATCTTTTCTGCCACGCCTTTTTTACCGTCTAACATAATCTGATTGATGAACTTGGTCAAGATTACGCTGTTATAGACCGGATCCGGCAGAACTTCGCGCTTAGATACCCCACCTCGTCTGGGCATCTTGTTACCTCCTTAAAATAAGCCTTTTAAGCTTAGATCTGTTTATCCTCCGGAAACCCGGTAATTACTTCTTGGCGCCGCCCTTCGGACGCTTAGCGCCGTACTTAGAGCGAGACTGCAAACGATTAGCTACGCCGGCTGCATCCAATGCGCCGCGTACAACGTGATAACGAACACCAGGCAAGTCCTTTACACGGCCGCCGCGTACCAATACCACGCTATGCTCCTGCAGGTTGTGGCCAATACCAGGAATATATGCGGTAACTTCGATGTTATTGGTCAGGCGAACACGAGCAACCTTACGCAATGCAGAGTTAGGCTTTTTCGGAGTTGTAGTATAAACTCTGGTGCAAACCCCTCTCTTCTGCGGGCACTCTTTTAATGCCGGCGCGGTAGACTTCTGATCTAAAGTCTGGCGACCTTTTCTAACTAACTGATTAATTGTAGGCAAAACCGCCACCTCCTTCCCCGAATAAATAAACTTGTGTTGGCAAGCTTTTGTTTTTGCACACAAGCCTATCCAACGGATGATGAAATAAGATTTAAAAGCAACCCCGGCATTTCAGCCCGTTCCTGACTGATCTGCCAAATTTTTTGTGCGCTACTTCAGCACGGCCACCACGGCCGCTCCAACGTCAATGCCGCAGGCGTTGCCCAATTCGGCGCGGGTGGCAACTGTTTGTATCTCTACGTCTTTTACAAGGCACAGAGCAATTACCTCCGCTGTCAGTTGCCGGTCAGCATCTCCGGCAATCAACACACGCTCACTTGTCCCAGATTCCAAAGCCTTTATCGTCTGCTTAATGCCCACGCATTTTTTTACAGACTTCAAGTCCTCTAAATCCATCTCGACATTAACCTCCCAGAATAGCGTACTTAATTATTTTACCAATCACAACGGCCAATGTCAACACAATTTCTTATCTTTTTTACCCATTGTCGAAACTTTTTTTCGCAACGGCAAGTTGCTTGTTTTTATCCACTGCCAACAGTATAATAATTACGAGATGATAATTTATGGATACTAAAGACGTTATTTTTGAACTCCGCACCAAAAACGGCTTATCTCAAGATGAATTGGCTGCAAAGGTCTATGTAACCCGTCAGGCTGTTTCTCGTTGGGAAACGGGCGAAACTACCCCCAACACCGAAACACTAAAGCTGCTTTCTAAATTGTTTGATGTTTCTATCAACACCCTGCTCGGCTCTCCGCGCCGGCTTATCTGCCAATGCTGCGGTATGCCGCTGGATGATTCCATCACCAGCAAGGAAAGTGACGGCTTTTTTAATGAAGAATACTGCAAATGGTGTTATGCCGACGGTGAGTATATGTACCACAATATGGACGATTTGATCGAGGTTTGCGTTGGCACTATGGCCAACGATAATTATACCCCCGACCAGATTCGTGAGTATATGAGGGGTATGCTGCCCAACCTGAATTATTGGAAGACTTACAGCAATCTGGCCGGGGTCGAAAAATTTGACGAATTTAAGCAAACCCTTATAGACGAGATAAATGCCCTGCATATAGAGGGTATGCCCAAGGTTGAAAAACTCAACGCACTTGTGGGCAGGTATATCAATCTTGAATACCGGCTGCCCAACGGCAAATATGAAAAGCTTCTGAATGATAACGCCACCTACCTTGGCACGCAGTTAGAATGTGAGTTTGGCGGCAACAGATGCTTCGGCATTGCTGCAAATATGGATTTTATTATTATCTCTGCTTATGAAGAAAAAGGCGAAAATCCCGAATTGCTGATATACAAAAAGCGATAAACTGCCCCGCCGCCCAAACCGCCCGGACGAAAAATGTTCGGGTGGTTTTTTTGCATAGCCAATAGATTTTGTTACATTGTTATGGTATAATTTATTTGAAAAAATACGAGACAAATTATGAATTTGTAGCGGAGGTACTTATATGAAAGAAATTAAGATTGAGTTATTGGGGATTGCGACAATACTTTTGGGGATTGTTTTGACAACAAACAACTTCTTTGGATATATTCTTGGTGTGCTTGGATTTGGAATCGCTGTAGCCGGCTGTTTTCTAAAAGATAAGCACAGATAACTTACAATTTGACAAAGGGGCTGCAATCAAGTGAAAAAGATTTTATTTATGCTTTCGGTTGTTTTTGTTATCTTGACTTTTGTTGGTAGCAGCTATGTTCTAATCAATAAAGGTACAGTAAGCGCAGGATATGCGGTTATCCCTATGATAATGGCATTGGCTTGTTCAACTGCATATAAAACAGCCAAGTAAAAAGTGCAAAACCTCAAATCAAAGAGGAGTGTGACCGTGTGAAAAAGATAATGTTCGGGAACAGTTTAAGCTGTTAGGCATTGCAATAATGATACTTGCCGGATTCAAGATGATATATGCAGGAACACTGTGAGCTTCGTTTCTTTTAATCATCGCGGGTTTTGCTATGGCTGCAAGCGGTTTTTTCGGCAAAAACAGCAAATAAATAACAATATAACTACTTTGTAATCTGCACCCCGCCAACAAGCTTGTATATTTGTATATAAATAAAAAATCCGACCCGTGATCGTAACCATAGGTCGGATTAACTGTTTTGTAACCGCCACGGCGGTTATTTTTTATGCACGGTCAACAGCCAGATACACCACGTGGCCGGTTTCATCTATATAAAACTTAACCGTCAGCTCCTCGTCTACACCAAAGCCGTCTGCCTTGCCGTTTATCACCGCATCCGTCATCAACTGATAACTGTTCAGCTCAGCAAGTTCGTCACCGTAGATGGCTTCCAAAGCCGCTGTAGTCTGCGTAGCATAAGGCGGCCCCTGCTCGTAGTTTACCAGCTTGGCCTCGTATGCCACAATGCCGTCCTCACGTTTTTCTACAGTTAAAGCCTGCAAACCAAACAGCCCCTGCGGAAAACCGGCGTCCAGCAGGCCATAGTAATTTTCGCCGTCAAAATCATACATTTTGGGTGCGCCGTCCTCGTGCTTCAGCTCCACATCACCAAAATGCCGCTTTACAAACTCGTCCACCTCGGTCTTGCTTATTATCGGCATACCAACGCTGCCATACTCGCTGTCGGCCTGCACCTTGGGCCACCTGTGGCTGTCCGTAACCCAAAGGCCGCTTTCATCCAACCCGGTAACATTGTCGGTCATCACCAAAAACCAGTAGTTCCATACCTCGGTCGGCTGCTGAGATTCGGTAAATTCCGGCAAATGGAACCACAAATCCATATTGGCCGCCTCCCAAACGCACAGGCGCATTTCCGGCGTAACGGTAATATCCGCCACATCACCCGGCTGCAACGCCGCCACATCCTTGGCCGTAAGCGTCACAATCTCCGACAGTCGGTCGGCATCATCACCAAACTTGTTGTCATCCCCAGTGCAGCCACCCAGCAGCAACGCCGCCGCCAACAGCAGCACCCACACAAAGCCTCGCATCTTCTTCATACATTTCACACTCCCTATACATATTTGCGGCTTTTGCCTATGCGGTATGTATTCGGCCTTAAAAGCGCTTTTCCTGCAAAATTATTTACAAATTTCGGCAGCGGTGCTATAATAGCCCCAAGAGTGCTGTCCACACACGGTAGGCGGTTAGCCCCTCCATTTTGCAAGCCCGGTTTACGCCGGTCATCCATTATGGAAGAGGGTGATTTTATGGTAACTTACGCAGACCTATTTGCATTTGTAGTAATGCTTACAGGCGTAATTGCCCTAACATATGAAATCACAAAAAAATAACCGCCCCAGCTACCAACTCGGCGGTTATTTTTTTTGAATAACTAACATTGGGCGCTAACCGTTTACCGGGCAGCACTCTTTCCATAATCATTATATTACCATTAGCGGCGGTTGTCAACAGCGACAAACGCTGCTTTTTACGCAATTTTTTTCGTAATTTTTACGCAAAATCGGCTCACGACAAAGTAGATGGTGTGCCAATCCGGCGGCTGGGAACCAGACACTCAAGAGTGCGCCGGATACGCGAAGTGGGTTGATTTTGTCGAGCAAACTGCACTGATAGTGCGTGTCGCGAGCAAAATCTGCTCATGACAAAGTAGATGGTGTGCTAATCCGGCGGCTGGGAACCAGACACTCAAGAGTGCGCCGGATACGCGAAGTGAGTTGATTTTGTCGAGCAAACTGCACTGATAGTGCGTGTCGCGAGCAAAATCGGCTCACGACAAAGTAGACGGTGTGCTATTGAGCGTCTGGGAACATTGCCGGTATGCTGCCATCATTATAACTTACCATCTCAAATAAGTAACGCTGGTTAATAACATCCTCAACAACCTCGCCGCCCTCACCGCTTTCATCAGCGCCAACGGTTTCGCTTACCGTGTCACGGCTTACATAGTCCATCTTAACCAGCACGCCGTTAGCATCCAGCCAGTAATCCACATAGCTGTTAAGCATTATGCCGTCAGCATCGTTTTTGTTACGGCTCTGGTTTACGCGGTCTATATACTTATCGCTTTTAACCACATGATAACCCGTCCAGTCCGGGTGTTCGGCATCGGTCAAATATTCCACACTGCCAACATAGCTGTTTTTTAAACCGGCCCCAAAAAAGAAAGAAAGTAAATCCGGAAAATCGCCTATTTCGCCATCATATTCCTCATCCTCTGCGCCGGTGGCCATATCATACTTGTGCGCATTTACCACATAATAAGCCGGGGCCATTTCTTCGCCGGTCATGGTGTACTTTTCAGCAATAAAATTAAAGGTTTTTATTACAATATTATAGTAGTAATCGTTTACATAGGCTGCATCATAGGCCCAAATTTTGCCTTCCTCGGCGGCAACATCCGTGGTGACTACAATATGCCCGTTGTCCAGCTCGCTAAGCGCCTCTACGCCGGCATTTATCTTTTCAACGTCATCCTTAAATTCACCGCAGCCGCAAAGCATAAGCATAGCCATTACCAGCAACAGCCCAAGTAAAGTCTTTTTTTTCAACATAGCAAAACCTCCGTATCACATACTTACAGCCTGTTTACAGCAAGGGGCAGTTAACTAAAACTGCCCCTTTTGCCATAGCTTTACGGTTTTATTCTTCTACAGCACTGCTAACATCGGCTGCTGCTTCCAAAACTTCGGCATACACCGACGGCATTGCCTCAGCAGCTTCTTCGGCGCTCAGCTCGTCTTTAAGCTCAGCCAGCTCAGGCATAGTAATCTCGTTGGCATTATGCAAATCGTAGTGCTGACGCGAAGCCACACCGGTACCGGCGGGTATCAGCTTACCGATAATAACGTTTTCCTTTAAGCCCAGCAGCGGGTCTTGCTTGCCCTTTATGGCCGCATCGGTCAAAACTCTGGTTGTCTCCTGGAAGGATGCCGCCGACAGGAACGAATCGGTTGCCAGCGATGCCTTGGTAATACCCAGCAGCACATCCGAACAGGTAGCAGGCTCTTTGCCCTCGGCCTCGGCTTTGGCATTGGCCGCCGCAAACTCAAATTTATCTACATAAACACCGGGCAGCAGGTTGGTTTCACCGGCTTCTTCCACCTTAACCTTCTTCAGCATCTGCCGTACCATTACCTCAATATGCTTGTCGTTAATATCAACGCCCTGCATACGGTAAACCTTTTGTACCTCTTGCAGCAGATACAACTGCACGCCCTGAACACCGCGTACCTCCAGCAGCTCGTTGGGGTAAATAGAACCCTCGGTTATCTCGGCACCGGCTTCTATCACCTGACCGTCGGTTACACACAGCTTGGCGCCGTAAGGTACCCAATATTCGTCCGCAAGCTCGTTAGTGTCCACATCGTAAATACGTACACCGCGCTTGTTGTCATCGGTAGTAAACAGCTCTACCTTGCCGCTCACTCTGGAAATCAGACACTGGCCCTTAGGCTTTCTGGCCTCAAAAATTTCTTCTACACGCGGCAAACCCTGGGTAATATCACCGCCGGCAATACCACCGGTGTGGAAGGTTCTCATCGTTAACTGGGTACCGGGCTCACCAATAGACTGTGCAGCAATAGTGCCAACAGCCTCACCAATATCTACGTGACCGCCGGTAGCCAGGTTGCGGCCGTAGCACTTGCTGCAAACACCGTGGCGGGTGTGGCAGGTAAGCACCGAACGGATGTTAACCTTGCGTTCTTCCTCCGGTCTGGTGTTTAAGTAAGCCACAATTTTTTCGGCCAAATCCATATTTACCAGCGTATCGCGGGCAGCTATCAGCTCACCGGTTTCAACATTTACAATATCCTGATTAAGGTAACGGCCCTCTACGCGCTCTACCAGCTTTTCAATACCCTTAATCTCTTTTACCCAAATGCCCTCGGTATCGCCGCAATCGTCCTCGCGTACAATAACATCCTGTGCAACGTCTACCAAACGGCGGGTCAGGTAACCGGAGTCGGCAGTACGCAATGCTGTATCAGCCAAGCCCTTACGTGCGCCGTGTGCCGAAATAAAGAATTCCAGCACCGACAAACCCTCGCGGAAGTTTGCTTTAATCGGCAAGTCAATAATTCTGCCGGTCGGGTCAGCCATCAAACCACGCAGGCCGGCCAACTGACGCATCTGCTGCGTATTACCGCGCGCACCGGAATTTGCCATCATAAATATGGGGTTAAACGGGTCAAGGCTGTCCATCAGGTGGCTGGTAATGTCATCGGTGGCATTTTCCCAAACCTTAATAACGCTGCGGTAGCGTTCGTCCTCGGTTATCAAGCCCATATCAAAGTTGTCTTCAATATTCAAAACTTCCTGCTCTGCCGCGGCCATAATACCGGCCTTTTCCGGCGGGATCAAAATGTCGCCAACACCAACGGTAATGCCGGCACGGGTAGAATACTTGTAGCCCAGCGCCTTAATACCGTCCAAAAATTCGGCGGTACGGCTAATGCCCTCGCGGCGGTAGCAACGGTCTACCAAAATGCCCAGCACCTTTTTGCCACATTCTACGTTATAAAAGCCCATCTTGCGGCTCATCGGTATTTCGTAGTTAAATATCAGGCGGCCAAGGCTGGTGTGCAGTCTCTTATAACGACCGTGTTCATCCTTCGGGAAGGGCACCTCGGTATCTTTATCCACCCACATAGTATCCCACTCTTCGGGCTTGGGTATTTCAATCCAGTCGTGCATATCCAAATCGCCGTTTATATAAGCACGGTAGGCTTCATTATAGCTGCCGTAAACGTGCGCTTTTTGCGGGTCATACTGGTTATCCGGGCGGATAATCGTCAGGTAGTAAGAACCCAAAACCATATCCTGCGTAGGTGTGGCAACAGGGTGGCCGTCCTTGGGGTTCAAAATGTTGTTAGATGACAACATCAGTACACGGGCCTCAGTCTGTGCCTCAGCCGACAGCGGCACGTGAACAGCCATCTGGTCACCGTCAAAGTCGGCGTTATAAGCAGTACATACCAGCGGGTGCAGCTTAAGTGCGCGGCCCTCTACCAAAATAGGTTCAAATGCCTGAATACCCAGGCGGTGCAGCGTAGGTGCGCGGTTAAGCAATACGGGGTGTTCCTTAATAACATCCTCCAAAACGTCCCAAACTTCGGGGCGCACACGCTCTACCATACGCTTGGCGTTTTTAATGTTCTGCGCCATACCGTCGTGAACAAGGCGCTTCATAACAAACGGCTTAAACAGCTCTAAAGCCATTTCCTTAGGCAGGCCGCACTGGTGCATTTTAAGCTCCGGCCCAACTACAATTACCGAACGGCCGGAATAGTCAACACGCTTGCCCAACAGGTTTTGACGGAAACGGCCCTGTTTGCCCTTTAACAAGTCCGACAGCGACTTTAACGGGCGGTTGCCGGGGCCCACTACCGGGCGGCCGCGGCGGCCGTTATCTATCAGCGCATCCACAGCCTCCTGCAACATACGCTTTTCATTACGTACAATAATGTCCGGTGCGCCCAAATCCAGCAGGCGGCGCAAACGGTTGTTACGGTTTATAACACGGCGGTACAAATCGTTCAGGTCAGACGTAGCAAATCTGCCGCCGTCCAACTGTACCATCGGGCGTAATTCCGGCGGAATAACCGGCACAACGTCCAAAATCATCCATTCCGGCTTGTTGCCGCTCTGCAAAAAGGCTTCTACAACCTCCAGTCGGCGTATAGCCTTTACGCGGCGCTGGCCGCTTACTTCCTTCAGCTCGGCACGCAGCTCGGCATTTAAAGCCTCCAGATCAACGCCCTGCAAAATTTCCTTAATGCTTTCGGCACCCATACCGGCTCTAAAGCTGTTGCCATACCGGTCACGCGCCTCGCGGTATTCCTGCTCGCTTAAAACTTGCTTAAATTCCAAATCAGTATCGCCGGGGTCAAGCACAATGTACGATACAAAGTACAAAACCTTTTCCAGCACACGGGGCGAAATATTAAGCAGCAAACCCATACGGCTGGGTATGCCTTTAAAATACCAAATATGGCTTACCGGTGCTGCCAACTGAATATGACCCATACGTTCGCGGCGAACCTTGGCGCGGGTAACTTCTACGCCGCAGCGGTCACACACAACGCCCTTGTAGCGTATGCGCTTGTATTTGCCGCAGTGACATTCCCAGTCGCGGGTGGGGCCAAAAATGCGCTCGCAGAACAAACCGTCACGCTCCGGCTTTAAGGTACGGTAGTTTATGGTTTCCGGCTTTTTAACCTCGCCGTAAGACCACTCTAAAATCTGTTCCGGCGATGCCATTTTTATCTGCATACGGTCAAAACGGTTAGCATCAAGCCCATGCTGATGCTCTGCCGGGATTTCGTCGGCGGTCATATCAAAGTTCCTATCCAGATCTCTTTCTTCTGTCAAGGGTACTCCCCCTCTCAATTATATCGTTAACAGCCCGCCCACAGGCGGCCTTACAGTTTCCTAGTCAAGCTGATAATCGTCGGGGGATAACGGCTCCAGATCCTCCAGATTTTCCGCATCTACCTTATATTGATCCAGCTCTTTTTCCAACTCGTCTATCTCGCTCGGGTTCAAAGAATCAAAATCTACTTCCTCGCCGTAATCATCCTCGTCCTCATCAAGGTCAAGCTCGGCGTCAGCAGGCAGGTCACCTTCTGCCGGTGCGGTATTCATCTCACCGGACAGCCCCAGCTCCAGATCAAGCTCACGGGCAGTTTCCAGCACATTGGGCGCATCATCGTCGTCCTTAATGTCTACCACCTCGTTGTTCTTATCCAAAATGCTTACATCAAGGCAAAGGCTCTGCAACTCTCTCATCAATACCTTAAACGATTCCGGAATACCAGGCTCCGGTACGTTTTCGCCCTTAACAATGGCTTCATAAGTACGTACACGGCCGGTAATATCGTCAGACTTAACCGTCAAAATTTCCTGCAGGGTATAAGCTGCGCCGTAAGCCTCCAGCGCCCAAACTTCCATCTCACCAAAGCGCTGGCCGCCAAACTGGGCTTTACCACCCAAAGGCTGCTGCGTTACCAGAGAGTAAGGGCCGGTAGAACGTGCGTGGATCTTATCGTCTACCAGGTGGTGCAGTTTAAGATAATACATATAGCCCACAGTTACCGGGCTGTCAAAAGGCTCACCGGTGCGGCCGTCATACAGAATGGTTTTAGCATCCTCGCGCATACCGGCTTCGGCCAAAGTCATTGCAATATCGTCATCGTTGGCGCCATCAAATACGGGGGTAGCCAAACGTACACCAAGGCGCTTGGCAGCCATACCCAAGTGAGTTTCCAAAATCTGGCCGATATTCATACGAGAAGGTACGCCCAGGGGGTTCAGCACAATCTGTACCGGGGTGCCGTCCGGCAAAAACGGCATATCTTCTTCCGGCAGCACGCGGGATACTACACCCTTGTTACCGTGGCGACCGGCCATTTTATCACCAACCGAGATTTTACGCTTTTGTGCAATATAAATGCGCACCAGATGATGTACGCCCGGCGGCAGCTCGTCGCCCTTGGCAGCATCAAACAACTTAACATCAACAATTTTACCGGCTTCACCATGCGGCACACGCAAGCTGGTATCACGCACTTCGCGGGCCTTTTCACCAAAGATGGCACGCAGCAGGCGTTCTTCTGCCGTAAGCTCGGTTTCGCCCTTGGGGGTAACCTTACCTACCAGAATATCACCGGGGCGAACTTCGGCACCAATGCGAATAATGCCGTTTTCGTCCAAATCGCGCAAAATATCGTCACCAACGTTAGGGATTTCACGGGTAATTTCTTCCGGGCCAAGCTTGGTGTCACGCGCATCACATTCATATTCTTCAATATGAATCGACGTATACATATCTTCTTTTACCAGCTTTTCCGAAAGCAATACAGCGTCCTCGTAGTTATAACCTTCCCAAGTCATAAACGCTACCAAGGCGTTTCTGCCCAGAGAAAGTTCACCGTGGTCGGTAGAAGGGCCGTCGGCTATCGGGTCACCCTTGTAAACACGCTGCCCCAGCTTAACAATGGGCTTTTGGTTTACACAGGTACCCTGGTTAGATCTCTTAAACTTTTGCAGCTTATGCACCTCTACAGTGCCGTCATCCAACTGCAAAATAATTTCATCGCCGCAAACACGGGTAATAACACCGTCGCCACCGGCCAGCTCGCACACACCGGAGTCTAAACCGGCCTTAATTTCCATACCGGTACCTACAAAGGGTGCTTCGGTTACCAGCAGCGGCACAGCCTGACGCTGCATATTAGCGCCCATCAGGGCACGGTTAGCATCATCGTGTTCCAAAAAGGGAATAAGTGCGGTAGCAACCGATATCAACTGCTGCGCGCTTACGTCCATATAGTTAACGTCCTCGGCAGCCGTAACGTAAATATCATCGGCGTGGCGGGCACTTACACGGGCATTTATCAGGCGGTTGTTTTCGTCCACCGGCTCGTTTGCCTGTGCGATAACGTATTTATCTTCTTCGTCGGCCACCAGATAATCTATCTGGTCGGTAACAACGCAATTTTCTACGCGGCGGTAGGGGGTTTCAATAAAACCGTACTCATTGATACGCGCATAGGTAGCCAAAGAACCGATCAAACCGATGTTCGGGCCTTCAGGCGTTTCAATGGGGCACATTCTGCCATAGTGAGAATGGTGAACGTCGCGCACCTCAAAGCCGGCACGCTCTCTCGACAAACCGCCGGGGCCCAATGCCGACAAACGGCGCTTGTGCGTCAGCTCAGAAAGCGGGTTGTTCTGGTCCATAAACTGCGACAACTGAGAAGACCCAAAGAACTCTTTAATGGCGGCCTGCACCGGGCGAATATTTACCAGCATCTGGGGCGTAATTACCTCAGTATCCTGAATCGACATACGCTCTTTTACCACACGCTCCATACGTGCCAAACCAATGCGGAACTGGTTTTGCAGCAGCTCGCCCACCGAACGCAAACGGCGGTTGCCCAAATGGTCAATATCGTCAGGCTCGTGCTTGCCGTCCATAACCTCCAAAAAGTACTGCAAAAAGCTTACAATATCAATCTGGGTTAAATGGCGGATAAAACGGTTGGCCATACGCTCGTTCGGCAGCTCGCCGGGAACATAAGCCTGCTCCTCGTCGCTCCAGATGTTACCGTTTTCGTCAGCAAATTTACCAATGCCGTTGTGCAGCTTCTTCTGCACCTTATAGCGGCCCACGTTGCCCAAATCATAGCGCTTCGGATCAAAAAAGAAGCCGTGCAGCAAAGATCTTGCCGAATCCACCGTCGGCGGTTCACCCGGACGCAGACGGCGGTAAATTTCCAGCAGCGCCTGGTTAGCGTTTTCGGTAACATCTTTTTCCAGAGTTTTTTCAATAGCCCAATGGCCGCCAAACAGGTTTAAAATATCCTCGTTGGTTTCGTAGCCAAGGGCACGTATTAAAATTGTGGCCGGTATTTTGCGCATACGGTCAATACGCACATAAACATAGCCGTTAGAATCACTTTCAAATTCTAACCACGCGCCACGGTTAGGTATTAAGGTAGAACCAAACAGCTTAACGCCGTTAACATCCATTTCGGCACTAAAATAAGCACCCGGAGAACGTACCAACTGGCTTACCACTACACGCTTGGCGCCGTTGATAATAAAGGTACCGTTAGCCGTCATCAGGGGGAAGTCACCCATAAAAACTTCCTGCTCTTTAAGCTCGCCGGTTTCTTTGTTAATAAGGCGCACGCCCACCTTTAAAGGTGCTGCATAGCTAACATCACGTTCTTCGCACTCGTCCAGTGCATACTTCGGCTTCCCCAGAGAATAGCCAACATACTCCAACACCAGGCTGCCCGTAAAATCCTGAATCGGGAACACATCCTCAAAAATTTCGTGCAGGCCGGTATCCAAAAAGGATTGATAAGAATTACGCTGTACATCTATCAGGTTAGGCATTTCCATAATCTGATGCCCGCGCGCGTAGCTCCTTCTTTCTCGAATGGTACTGGTTGCGGCTTTTTCCAAAATTTTCACCCCTCAAAAACTTACATCAACTCAATAAGATACACACAAGCCAACAGTTTTTAACACTTATTCTCAGACAACACAAAATTGGTGCAACGAACTTCGTTCACCAAACGCCACCTGCTATTAAGTTGTTTATCGGCCATAACTGCATTATTTATGCCAAAACACCTCGGTATAACCTGCAAACGCCAACCAGCTTGTGTCACATAAAACGCCAAAAGCAAGCCGCCCAAAAGCCACTTTGCCTGCCACGCGAAGGCATAGGGCCAACCCCTTGCCGCTCAACGCCACCCACACCCAAAACGATTTCGCTTACCCGCGGGTTTTGTCAATTTCGCCGCAGCTACCTGTATTTATAAGCAGTTTTGTCTAAATATCACGGCATTTGTCGCTGATATTTTACCAACAGGCGCTACTTCAAGCAATTTTATCAGATATATATCTTACCACTTATTTGTCAATAAGTCAATATATTACACGCATATTTTTTTGGTTTTTGCAGATTTTTTACCGCAGACGTTGTTTTTTAGCCCCTGCTCTACGCTAAATGCCCTTTTTTTTAGGGTATACCACCAGCACCGCCACCGATACCAGCAGCCCCAAAAACAGGCTGTCAAAGCCCAGCGGCACAAACCGCCCGGCCAGCATTGCCGCAATACCCAGCACACTGGCCAATATAGCTGCCCGGCTGGCAATTTTCTTCGGCCAAAACAACGCTGTTGTCATCGGGGCCAGCAAAACCACAGCTCTAAGCCCCATAGACATAGAACCCCAGCTTAAAATTGCCGTACCCAAGTTGCCCAGCGTAAACAATGCCGAAAACACCAGCACCAGCAAAATTATCCCCCGCGATACCGCCAACAGGCGCTTGCCGTCTGCTTTAGGGTCAATAAACTGCTTGTAAATATCGCTGCTTACAATGGTACCAAAACCCAGCGCCATACCGCTGCCGGTGCCGACAACGGCAATAAGCAGGGTTGCCAGTGCCACCCCGGCCAACGGTGCCGGTAAAAACTGCAATATAAAAGACGGAAAAGCCTCTGCCGCCTCGATAGCAGGGAAATTAGTGCGCATATAAAGCCCCACCAACAGGCTGAAAAAACCCACCGGTGGGCAAAGCAGCGCCGCCAGCAGGCAGCCTTTTACCGCTGCCCGGTTGCTTTTGCCAATCATAACGGCCTGTATGTAGGTTTGCGTAGATACCACACCCAGCGCCACATTCAGCGCCACACCAAGGTCGGTGCCGGCACCGCGGGCAAACATATTAAAAAACTGTTCGGCAGGCAATGCCGCCCCAAACGCCGCAAAGCCGCCGGCAGGCAGCAGCAGCGCCAGCAGGCCGCAAATTATCGCCACCAGATACAGCAGCGTAAGCTTTACCAGCCCCAGCATACCGCTGCCCTTAATGCCGCCAAACAACCCGTAGCACGCCATTATCACAATGCTTATAAACGAACACACCGGCGCCGAAAAGCCAAACATTGCACTAAGCAAAGCGTTAGCTGCCAAAATTTGCGCCACAATATTAAGCACAATACCAATGCTGGTTAACACCGACGTAATAAGCCGCGCACCCTGCCCGTATTCTACACTTATTATCTCCTGAATCGTCATACAATCGCTGCCGCGCACCGGTTTGGCGTATACCGCCGCCAACAGCAGGCAGCCCAACGCCGACCCTAAAGTAAACCACCACGCTGAAAACCCATGCACAAACGCACCTTCGGCAGTGCCAATGGTAGATGTACCGCCGATAAGTGTACCGGTTATGGTGCCGGCCACCAAAAAAGCCCCGGCACTTTTGCCGCCGGTATTAAAATCAGCCGCGTTTTTAACCCGCCTGCCCGACAACACCCCCAGCGTCATTATTATTGCCAGCGTTACTACAATGCTTACTATATGTATCCAGCTTAAATTCATCGGCTGCGCCCCCTATCAGTGCTTTAACCTGCTTTTATTATACACCTGTCTAAGGCAAACAGTCAATTTTTATAACCGGCAAATAAAAAAATCGGCAAACAAAAAATGCCCCGACCCAGCGTCGCGAGCATTTTTCTGCCGATTATTAAATTATTGAATACGGGAAAGCGGCACAAAGCCAATTTTATTCAGGTCAGCATCATCATAACCCTTTATTGTTGCCCACCCGTTAGATTCCGAAATTATTATAAATTCGTGCCCCTCTGCCACGGTACCGGCAATACCGCCAACACCGGTCAGCAGGCTGTCTACCGGCGCAACATACACCGTAAGCATAGTGTCAGCCGTCATCACCTTTTCGGTGGTATCTTCCGTTTTGCTGTCATCCGTGCTGCTATCGGCGCTGTCATCGACTTTGGTATCGTCCTTGGTATCGTCTTTGGCAGCTTCGCCGTTTAATAAGCTAAGCGGCACAAAGCCAATTTTTTCCGGGTTAGACGTATCAAAGCCCTTTATCAGCGCCCAACCGTTACTTTCCGACATCAGGGTAAATTCCTGACCCTGCTGCAAGGTGCCGGCCACACCGCCAATACCGGTATCCACCGGGGCAACCTTTACCGTAATAAACGCCGGAGAAACCATCAGTTTGCCGGTTTCCTCGGTGGTTGTATCGTCCTTTTTAGAAGAACTGCTGCCGGAGCTGCTACCGCCGGAGCTGCTGCCGCCGGTTTTATTATCTTCTTTTTTAGTATCGGCCTTGGTATCATCTGCTGCTGCCTTATCGGCATCGGCAAATGCCCGATACAAAAAGCTGGCTATCTGCGCACGGGTGCAAATATTCTGCGGCTCAAAGGTGGTAGCCGTAGCACCGGTGGTAACGCCGGCTTCCTTAGCCCAATCGGCAGCCTTGGCTACCTCACCGTCAACATCGGTAAACCCGGCCGAAGCCTTGGCCTGCTTGCTGCCCGCCTGCTTCCAGATATATTCTACCGCAGCGGCACGGGTGCAGGCGGTTTGCGGCAAAAACTCCTCGCCGTCCACCAGCTTGTTTTCGGCTGCCCACAGCGCCGCCTTATAAAAATAATCCTTCTCGCTAATGTCCTTAAACGGGTTGGTCTGGCCTACAGCCGGCTCACCTGCTGCCCTGTACAAAAAGGTCAGTATCTGAGCCTTGGTGCAATTTTCGTGCGGTTCAAAGGTGGTGGGCGTAGCACCGGTAGTTATCTTCTTTTCTACCGCCCACAACACCGGCTGATAAAAATAATCGGCCGCCGCCACATCGGTAAATACATTTTTTACCGCCTCCACCGACCCGGCAGTTACGGTTGCCACATTCCCCAAAGCAGCACCGCCAACCACAGCGTCATCGGCCAAAGCAGGCATTGCCATACTAACAGTCATCACCGCAGCGACTGAAAGCGTAAGCAGTTTTTTCTTCATCAAAAAACCCTCTTTCCTAAATGGTACACTAACATAAACTACATATCACACAACATTGCAGTTAAATTTTAGCATATTATTCAGGTAAAAACAAGGTTTTGGCCGATATTTGCCGCAATTACTGTTCAGCCTCGCGGGCGTGTATAAGGCACTGATTAAACAGCAGACTGATATGCTCGTCATCTAAAGAATAATATATTTGCTTGCCCTCGCGGCGATACCGTATAAGGCGGGTGTTACGCAGGGCCGCAAGCTGGTGCGATACCGCCGACTGAGTCATTTCCAGCGCGGCAGTTAAATCCTGCACGCACATTTCCGACAACATAAGCGCGTTGATAATGCGCAGGCGCGTGGGGTCGGCCAGCATTTTAAACATCACGGCCATATCCATTATTTCGGCGTCTGCCAGCAGCTTGCTTTTAACAGTCTGCACCGGGCAGCATTGTTCGTGTTTTTCCGCCATATTTTTGCCCCCTTATAAAACAGCAGCCAAAAGCTTAAACCGGCCAAAGCCGCTGCTCTCAGCTGCTGAACATTACAAATTTAATTTACCCTAAAACCTTATTGGGCATACGCCGACGAAATATAGCCTACCGTGCCGTCCGACGTTTTAATGCGATACCAATCACCTTCGGTACCCAGCTTGGTAACCGTATCACCCTTGCTCAGCGATGCCAAAACCTCGTAGCCTGTGCCGGCGCCGGCACGTACACGCAACGTATTGCCGGTTACCGTAAGTGTATCCGTCGTGTTGCTTGTGGTAGGTGTACTAGGCGTAGTGGTACTGGGGGTGGTGGGTGTAGTTGTGGTGGGGGGTTGTGCCGTTGCACCCGTACCCTTTAAGCTGGCAACCTCGGCCTCCAGCTCCTCAATGCGGGTAGTAAGCGTAGCCAAACGTTCGCCCACAACAGTTTCTACATAGCTCTGAGTAGCTACCGGGTCATCTGCACTGCCCGGCAAATTGGTAGCCGCCTTAGACAAATTACCGACAATAAAGCCGGCTACAGCAAAAATCAACGCAAAAAGAACCACCATTAAAATTTTGCCATTGGCATTAGGTTTCTTCACAATAACATCCTCCTTAAAACGGCACAGCCAAATTACACTCTCACTAAAAAAATGCCCTGCCTTACTATCCTATAATTATACATTAAACCGACAGCTTTTTCAATATGGTTTTTGCGCTTTACAGACATTTTTCGTTATTATTTGCCGCTGTGTTTATTATTTTTTGCTGCCGCCTATGCGCAAAATGCCCAAATGGTGTGCCCCCGCAAACAGCAGTATTATGGCCAGCACCAACAGCAGTGTCGTCATCCACATTGGCAGCAGTGCCGTTAATATGGCAATACAGCCCATAAACATAGTTATGGCATAAATTATCAGCACGGTTTGCTTATGAGATAACCCCAGCGCCAGCAGCCTGTGGTGCAAATGGCCTTTATCCGGCTGCATTACCGGCTTATGCTCTATCAAACGGCGCACAATGGCAAAAAACGTGTCAAAAATTGGTATAGCCAAAATTAACACCGGTATAACCAGCGTAACCACCGTGGCACCCTTGGCAAAGCCCATAATAGCAATGGCACCCAGCACAAAGCCCAGCGTCAGCGATCCACTGTCACCCATAAAAATAGATGCAGGGCTAAAGTTATAGCGCAAAAAGCCCAGTGTAGCCGCCGCCAGCACCAGCAACAGCGCCGCCGGCATATAATACCCATGAGAAAGCGATACTACCGCCATTGTCCACGCCGAAAGTATGCTGACACCGCCGGCCAAACCGTCCAGCCCGTCTATAAGGTTTACGGCATTGCTTATGCCCACCAGCCACAGCACCGTTACCGGTATGCCCAGGTGGTTTAAAAATATAATGTCGCCGCCAAACGGGTTGCTGAAAAACTTTACATAGCCGCCAAAGCCCACAAACACCAGCGCCGCCACCAACTGCCCCAACAGCTTGGTAGTCGGCCGAATACTCTTTACATCGTCTACAATGCCGGTAATAAACACAATGGTGGCAGAAAGCAACAGCCCCAAAACCTCGCCGGAAAATACCAAATTAGGGTGAGAGCATATATAATACACTGCGCCGGCCATAAAACCGCTGTATATGCCCAAACCGCCCATACGCGGTATAAGCCCCTTGTGTACTTTGCGGGCATCCGGTTTATCTACCACGCCCAGTTTAAGCGCCAACCACTTGGCCACATTAGTCATAACCAGCCCCACCAGCAGGGCTATAGCGCAGGCGCACAATAATCTAACCATTTACTAAACTTACCTCCGTCGCAGCACCTTGCGAAATTTGTTCAAAAACAGCTCGGTTTCCGGTATTCTTAACATCAGCACCAGCACGGCATAAACCACCACGCCAACTGCTATGCCCCCGCCGACATTTATAACGGCACTATTGGGCAACACACCGGCCGCCAGCCACACTGCCAACCCCATACCGGCGGTAGCAGCGGCAATTTTTACCAGTGACGGCAGCATAGTAGCCGTGGCCAGCTCCGGCAGAGCCTTAAATTTAAGGTAATAATACATTGCCAGGCAACCCAGCAGCGCCGCCAGAGAATTTGCCAGCGCCAAACCGCCGCCGCCGTAGCTCATCAGCTTAAACAGCACCAGAGAAAGCACAACGTCCAGCAGAATAGAAAGCCCGCCGATTTTTACCGGGGTGGTCACATCCTCCAGCGCATAAAACACGCGCGTAATTATCATATTGGCCGCCATAGGCACCAGCCCCACCGTAAAGCAGATAAGCGCCCATGCCGTCATCAGCGTATCATCGTGGGTAAATTCGCCGTGCTCAAACAGCAGCCGCACAATAGGTTCGGCCAGCACAGCCAACCCCACAGCCGCCGGCGCCGCCACCAGCAGCACCGATACCAAACCGCCCTTCATCGTGTTGGCAAGGCTTTTACGGTCTTTTTTAAGAGAAAATTCGGCCAAAGCCGGGTAAATGGCGTTTGCCACCGCCGCCACAAAAATACCCATCGGCAGCATCATCAGCTTGTTGGCATAATTTATGCTCGATATCGTACCTTCTGCCAGCCACGAGGCAAAAATGCGGTTAATGGCAAAATATATCTGGTTTACCGCCACACCCAACACAATCGGGCCAATCTCGGTCAGCATCTGTTTAACCGCCGGGTGTTTAATGTCCAGACACAGCGTATACTTAAACTTTATCTGCCACAAAACCGGCAACTGCACCAGCATAAAGCCCACAAAAGATATCAGCGTACCCCAGGCCGCACCCCAAATGCCATATGCCGCGCTAAAAAACAGCAGCGCCACAATAATTATAATATTAGACATACCGGGCGCAAAAGCCGAAGCCGCAAAGCGATAATGGGCATTGCAAATGCCGGTTATAACCATACCCACGCTCATAAATATTACCGACGGAAACATTATGCGCGCCAAATCAGCGGTGAGCGCCGCCTGCTCCGCACTGTAACCGGGGGCCAGCAGGCTTACCAAAAGGTCACAGGCAGCAATGCCCACCACCGTTATAACCGCCATTATCAGCGCCGTCATATTGATGATGGCACTGGCCACATAGTCGGCTTCTTCCCGCTTGCCCGCCACCAGATATTTCGTCAAAATGGGCACCACCGCCGTTACCAGCGCATAACCCAAAATAGACTGCAAAAAATACGGTATGGTATACGCCGATAAATACGCATCAGAAAGCTCCGACGCGCCAAAGGCACTGGCAAGGCTGGTTTCGCGCAAAAAACCCAAAACCTTTACCACCAAATTCATTATCAGCACCACACCGGTGGCTTTTAAAATATTTTTCGCCATATTTCTTCCTTGTTATAAAGCTGTTATAAAGCTACATTTTTTAATTTGTCTTATTTTCTGTCAAAGGCTTTTAACGGCACACTGCCGCCCCAGCTTAGCCCAGCAGCCGGTTCATCTCGTCAAACAGGGGCTGCCAACCCGCACGGGCCGCCGCCAGCGGATAATCCGGCGGTTGCTTTAACTGCGCAAAAATTTCGACCGTCGCCTCATCAGCCGCCAAAGCAACACCGCCCGCCAGCATTTTTATACCCATACTGTCCGCAAAAGCTGCCACTTTAGGGTCATAATTTACCGCTACTGCCGGCACATTGGCCGCCGCCGCCATTATTAAAGCGTGCAGCCGCATACCAACCACAAACTTGCAGGCCGCAAGCTGGGCAAAAACCTCCTCTGGGCTGCCGGCGTGCGCCACCGGCACAGCATTGCTGTCCAGACGGCTGTTTATCTCCGCCGCCAGCTTTTCGTCCTCGCCATTGCCGTCGCCGTAATAAAACGGCACCAGCAGCACTTCTTCTCCGGCGGCTTGCAGCTTTTGCACCAAAGCCGCTGCCACTGCCGGGTCAAAGCCAGGCCACGGGCGCAGCGCCAAAGCCACCGCACCATTTTTCGGCAGAGCATTAACCTTGGGCTGCCACAGCAACACAGGGTCACAAACCGTATAATTAGGCACAGCCGCCAAACCAAGTTTGGCCGCCAACTGCGCCGATTTTTCATCACGCCAGCTAAGCAGGCGGCATTTTTTTAGCGCCGATACCGCCAACATACGCCCAAGCCCGGTATTAAGCGGCCCCAGCCCCTGCGCCAGCACCATAGTTGGCACACCCATTTTTTGCGCCAGCTTTATTTGCGACGTGTAATAATACACCGACCTTACACTGGTAACATCCTGCAACAGGCTGCCGCCGCCGCTGCAAAACAGGGCAGCATCGGCCAGCTCTCGCTTCAGGGCAGCTTTGTCCCAGCGGTTTATGGCCCTAACAGCCAAACGCCGCTCTGTCGCTGCCGGGTCAGCCGATAAAGCCACAGGTTCAACATCGGCAATATTTTGCCGCAAAAGCTGCACCAAAGCCGCCAGCACAGCTTC
>CAZMTO010000025.1:0-23108 GCA_964569265.1 uncultured Peptococcaceae bacterium
TATTAAATAAAGAACCATCGTTCACATTCGAGGTGTGTGGGCGGTGGTTCTTTTTATGGTTTAATGGGGTGCGGGGTAAAAATTTTTGCAAAAAAAATAAAAAATTAAAAAACGGCGTTACATTTTGGCGGGTAAGCGGGTTTATATTATATAAAGAAAATTTTATATAAAGAAAATTTTCTGTAAAAAAGTGTCACGTTTTGGCAAGCAGGAGGTGTGTATACAGTAGAGCCGTAATTATAAAAAATTAAAAATAAAAAAAGGAGATGATTATTATGACGGCGATGACGATGGGAACGGTAAGAAGTAAAATTTTGCTGACAGTGTTGGTTTTGGTGATGTTGTTTGGTTTGAGCAATGCGGCGTGGGCAGCCAATACCTGCCCGCTTAATGTGGACGGTTTGGAGATTGGTACCAACGCAGTTAACGCCGACGGCGAAGCTCAGATATATATGGACGTGCAGCCGGAGGTTAAAAACGGGGTGTGCTATGTGCCCCTGCGCTTTATAGGCGAGCTTTTTGGTGCGCAGGTGGATTACGCCGATAAGCAGGTTAAGCTGGCGCTGGACGATACAACCGTAAGCCTGACAATCGGCCACAAGCTGGCAGTGCTTAACGGCAAAAGCTGTCAGCTTTTGGGGGCAAGCTACACCAAGGCCGGCCGCACTATGGTGCCGCTGCGCTTTATCAGTGAGGCATTTGGCTGCAATGTAAATTACGAAGCCGGCAAAGTGTGGATAAATACGCTGATACCGATGATTGACGGCAAAACGGTGGGCGCGCTGCACATACAAAGCTATATGACGATGGGTGGCCGGATAGACGAGGTTCGCGGGCATATTTTTGTAAAGCGTTATTATCAGGCGCTGCTGGCCGCTATGGGCGATGAAGTTGCGGCGCCGCAGCATTACGGCAAGCAGTATGTGATGGATATGGACGATTATTACTATCTGGGCACGCAAAACCACTTTGTGGACGCTGCCGGGCTTGACGGCAAAGCGATACTTACCCTGACCGATTACAGTCTGGTTGTCAATCCGTACTCTGAGGAGCAAAAAGAGCTGCCGCAATATTTAATGCACGATGAAACCGCCGATAAGTGGTACAAGCTGGACTATGAAGCCTATATGGCGGCCGGCAAGTGGTGTATGGGCGGCGAAGAAATTTTTAATAATGTAGTGTGATAGTAAAATAATATAATGCGATACTAAAAATGTGATAGTTGAAAATGCAGCAGAAACGCAGGCTTTCAGGGCCTGCGTTTTGTTGCCAAAAGCGGAATTTAGCGGTATTTTGCTGCTGCGGCTGCGATATAAACATACCCATGGCCACACCACAAAAGCTGACGGAAAAAATATGTAAAGTTAGCATATTTTTTTGGTTAATAAAGAAAATTTTCTGTAAAAAAGTGTCACGTTTTGGAAGCAGGGGGTGTGTATACAGTAGAGCCGTAATCAAAAAATAAAAAAAATAAAAAAGGAGATGATTATTATGACGGCGATGACGATGGGAACGGTAAGAAGTAAAATTTTGCTGACAGTGTTGGTTTTGGTGATGTTGTTTGGTTTGAGCAATGCGGCGTGGGCGGCCACCACCTGCAAGCTTTATGTGGATGACATGCTGATTGGCACTGATGTGCCGCAGACAGAGGAAGATCCGCAGGTTTATATGGATGTGCCGCCGGAGGTTAAAAACGGCGTGAGCTATGTGCCGCTGCGTTTTGTGGGCGAGCTGTTTGGCGCGGAGGTTAACCTGGCGTGGAGCAAAGTGTGGGTGACGCTGGATGACACGCTGATTTCGTTGACGATTGGCGAGAAAACTGCCAGGGTGAATGACCGGACATTGGAACTGGCGGGTGCAAGCTATGTTAAAAATGGGCGCACGATGGTGCCCTTGCGCTTTATATCAGAGGCGTTTGGTTACAAGGTGAACTATGCGAACAGCAAGATTTGGATTAAAACGCCGCCGCTGGTGATTGATGGCAAAGAAGTGGCCATTATGACCGGTGAAACGCATATGACGGCTGAGGCTTTTTGGACTGATTATCGCGGCAATATCGGTATAAATGGTTTGTGGAATTTGTTTGAGGGGACGAAAATACGGGAAATTGAGGAGCCTGCCGGTGCCAAGGCGGAGTTTATTTCCTTTTCAAGCGTTGAAGATTATTATTTTGGTGAGGATATATACCATTTTGTGGGTGCAGATGGAGTAACGATAGCCAGCCTACACTGTTATATATTGCAAAACGGTGATGCAGAGGTGCTGAACAAACCTAAGTATATTATGCAGGATGAGGTGAGCGGCAAATGGTATGAGATGTCGCAGGCGCTTGATAAGGACAAGGTTTGGGAGCTGAAGTGTGGAATGTTTGTGGTGGGCAATCGGGCATAGAAAAAATAATTGACAAAGGGAGGATTTTTTTGGTTAAAAGTCTTGCAATGCAGAAAAAATTGTGATACCATATATAAGTATTACATTATTATACTTGGGTAAGATGTGCAGGTTTAGGAGGTGGCACTATGCGAGTAGCTATTACTCTGGCTTGTGGTGATTGCAAAAATCGTAACTACATTACGACGAAAAATAAGAAAACCACGCCCGACAGACTGGAAATTAAAAAGTATTGCCCTCATTGCAAAACTCATACCAGTCACAAGGAAACAAAATAAGTTAAAAATTTTTAAGGATGTGAGCAAATGGCTGACATAGATTCTAAGCTGGTTAAAACCAGCAGCGAAAAAAAAGCCGAAGCCAAAAAGGCTGCGGAGAAAAAAGCCGCAGACAAAGCCAAAAAGCCCGCTCCCAAATCCGCCGGTTTTTTTAAGAGCGTTTCGATTGAGCTTAAAAAAGTTCACTGGCCGGACAAAGAGAAGGTTGTTAAATATACCGGCGTTGTGTTTGGCGTAGTCATTGTTCTGGGTACCGTTATCTGGCTGTTTGACACCGGATTTTCGGCAATGCTGGGCCTTATCATAGGTTGATAGGTGGACGCTATGGCGGAAAATAAAAAACAGTGGTTTGTTGTTCATACTTATTCCGGCTACGAAAATAAGGTGAAGATGAACCTGGAGCGCCGTACCGAAACTATGAATATGGAAGACTGTATCTTTCGTATCATTGTTCCGCTGGAAGATGAAGTTCAGGTTAAGGATGGCGTAAGAAAAGTTATCAAGCGCAAAGTATATCCCGGTTATGTAATGGTAGAAATGGTGTTGACCGATGATTCGTGGTATGTGGTTAGAAACACCACGGGCGTTACCGGTTTTGTTGGCACGGGTTCTAAGCCGGTGCCGCTTGACGAGCACGAGGTGCAGATGATTTTGCGCCAGATGGGCTACACCGACGCTAATGTTCGCTACGACTATGAAGTTGGCGAGCAGGTTCGCGTTATTGACGGTTCGTTTTCGGGCGTTACCGGCACGGTGGTAGAGGTAAACCCGGAAAAAGACCGCATTAAGGTGCAGGTGGATATGCTGGGCAGTTCGGCCAGTGTGGACTTGGGCTATTTACAGTTAGAAAAACTGCCGCGCTGAGCAATTTTGTAAGTAAGCTGCCGCAAGGCAATGTGTATAACATCATATATATTTATTTAGGGGTTTTCTCGGGTTGGGGCTTATGCTTTGGCCTGAGTTAGTGGGAGAACGTGGCCATTGGGGCTAAGTTCGCCATACCACATTTTTATCGAGGAGGTGTCCAAATTGGCTAAGAACGTTGTGGCAATTATTAAGTTGCAGATCGAGGCCGGTAAAGCAAACCCGGCGCCGCCCGTTGGCCCTGCACTGGGTCAGCACGGTGTCAACATTATGGGCTTTTGTAAGGAGTTTAACGAGCGCACCAAGAACGATGCAGGTATGATCATCCCTGCTGAGATCTCGGTTTACGACGACCGTTCCTTCAGCTTTGTGCTGAAAACTCCCCCGGCTGCTGTTTTGCTTAAAAAAGCTGCCGGCATTTCTACTGCGTCCGGTGAGCCGAACAAGAAAAAGGTCGGCACTGTTACCAAAGCGCAGGTTCAGGCTATTGCCGAACAGAAAATGCCCGACTTAAATGCTGCTTCTGTAGAAGCTGCCATCAGCATGGTAGAAGGTACGGCCCGCAGCATGGGTATTGTTGTGGCTGAATAAGCCCGCTTAAACTACAAAAATTACTGCGGCTGTGCCGCGATATAAGTGGGAGGAAGCTTTTTAAGCTGCCGCTACACCACAAAGGAGGTTAAAAAATATGCCTAAACACGGCAAAAAGTATGCTGATATTGCAAAATCTTACGATTTGAATAAAGTGTACGAAGTAGAAGAAGCAATTGGCCTGGTTAAAAAGAACGCTACGGCCAAGTTTGACGAAACTGTAGAGGTTGCTGTTCGCTTGGGTTTGGACCCTCGCCAGTCTGACCAGCAGATTCGTGGTGCGGTGGTACTGCCTAACGGTACCGGCGTTACCAGCAGAGTATTGGTTTTTGCCAAGGGTGAAAAAGCTAAGGAAGCCGAAGCTGCCGGTGCTGATTTTGTCGGCGCTGAAGAATTGGTTGCTAAAATTCAGGGCGGCTGGTTTGACTTTGACGTTGCCATTGCAACCCCCGATATGATGGGCGTTGTTGGTAAGATTGGTCGTTTGCTTGGCCCCAAGGGCTTAATGCCTAACCCCAAAACCGGTACGGTTACCATGGATGTTACCAAGGCCATTAACGAATCTAAGGCCGGCAAAGTAGAATACCGCCTGGATAAGGCTGCCAATGTTCACGCTCGTATCGGTAAGGCTTCGTTTACTGTAGAGCAGTTGGTTGGCAACTACAACGCTTTGGTAGAAACCATCATCAAGGTTAAGCCCGCTGCTGCCAAGGGTCAGTACATCAAAAACATTGCTGTATCTTCGACCATGAGCCCGGCGGTTAAGATCAACACCTTAAAGCCTCTGGCTTAATTGATCAACCCAATTTTGCTTAAATTCAATAACTCTTTGCCATAGACAGCAGGTAGCAATTTTGCCTAAAGGTGCTGCGTTTGCAGGGCCGCCAGCCGAGGTAGAGCGTTTTGTGTGTTCTGTTAATACGGAAAATTCAAAGCTCTCTGTTTCGGCAGAGAGCTTTATTGATTTTGAGATATAAATCAAGCGTGCGTGGCGCGTATTTTAAGGAGGTGTAAGTTTTAGATGAAACCGCAGATGATTCGTAAGGAAGAACAGGTTGCCCAGTTGCAGGCTTGGATTGAAGAAAGCGCTGCTATTGTTTTGGCCGATTACCGTGGTTTGACCGTTGCCGAAGATACTGAGCTGCGTTCTCAGTTGCGCAAAGGCGAGGTTGGCTACAAGGTTGCTAAAAACACTTTGATTAAGCGTGCTGCCAACAACCTGGAAATTACCGATTTGGATGAATATTTGGAAGGCCCGACCGTTTTGGCATATTCTGCCGACCCGATTGCTGTTAGCAAAATTTTGGCTGAATTTGCTGAAAAACACACCAAGCTGGAGATTAAAGCCGGTTTGGTAGACGGCAAGGCAGTTACTGCTGACGAAATTAAGGCACTGGCAAAAATGCCCAGCCGCGAGGTTCTGCTCGGCAGATTTTTGGGTTCTTTGCAGTCTTCTCTGTACGGCTTTGCTCGTGCTATCGACGCTGTGCGTGAAAAGGCTGAAAACGGTGAACCTTTGGTAGCAGAGGCTGCTCCGGCAGAAGCTGCTGCTGAGGAAGCTCCGGCTGCTGAATAAGCCGGAATATGGGCGCATAAGCCCTGAAATATCAGAAATTTACTAAAAAAATAATAAAAAAGGATAAGAGGTGCAAACCATGACTAAGATTGAAGAAATCATTGAAGCCATTGAAGGTATGACTATATTGGAGCTTAACGATTTGGTTAAAGCTGTAGAGGAGAAGTTTGGTGTAAGCGCAGCTCCCGTTGCTGTTGCTGGCGCTGCTGTTGCTGCTGAAGGCCCGGCTGTTGAGGAACAGACCGAGTTCGACGTTGTTTTGACTTCTGCCGGCGACAAGAAGGTTAACGTTATTAAGGTTGTTCGTGAGCTGACCGGCCTGGGCCTGAAGGAATCCAAGGAGCTGGTTGACGGCGCTCCTTCTACCGTTAAGGAAAAGGTTAGCAAGGACGATGCTGAAGCTGCTAAGGCTAAGCTGGAAGAGGCTGGCGCTTCTGTAGAACTGAAGTAAAAACCGCAATAACGGCACATCTGCTGTGTTGTCAGTCTTCTCGCTTGTCGGCGTACCATTAGTACGCCTCCGGCGACTCGTCGACTGACGCCTTGCATCTGTACCATTCTTGCAATTTTTTAATAATTGAACCGCAATAACGGCACATCTGCTGTGCCATGCTGTTTACTTTAAAAACAAACCCCGCTGTGGAAGATCCATGGCGGGGTTTTTGCTTTTGTGGGGCATTTAATTTTGTTTGCGCAATGCCTGAGAAAGCTGAGTGAGCAGGGCAATGTGATCGTCAGACAAACCGGATACGTCGATAGTGCAAGCCTGCCCAAGACCCAAAAGGTAATCGCAGGATACGCCAAACAGGGCGGCCAGTTTAACCAGAATATCATATGACGGCTGGCGCGTTGACAGCTCGTAAGAAGATATCATAGCTTTGCTGACACCGACACGGTCGGCCACCTGCTGTTGTGTTAAGTTGCGGGTTTTACGTAAATCTCGCAAACGATGTCCTAAGTCAACCATAAGCATACTCCTTTTGCTTTAGTATAGTTAATAAATATCATCTAATGGAATATTTTTAACATCAAATAGTTGACTTTTGCGACAATTAGTAGTAAACTACCATTAGGCGCCTGATTTGTGTGGTGTATAAGAGAGGTGAGATGTAAACAGCTTTTGTGACAGGTATAGTGAATGTAGTTGTATCGTGTAAAACAGTCAATATTGCAAAAAAACAAACCCCGCTGTGGTAGATCCATAGCGGGGTTTTTGCTTTTGTGGGGTAAATCAGCGCAGCATTATTATGGCCGCCTGACCGCCGCGGTTGCCCTTGGTGTAGCGGTGAGACCAATATTTGTCATGCAGACAGCAGGTACATTCCGGAGAAACGGCGATGTTTTGGGGCGGCACACCGGCGGCTTGCAGGCGCAGCGCGTTAACCTGCTTAATATCCACCAGATATTTGCCGGCTTCCGCAGGGTCGGGGGTTATGCAGGCGTTTATAGCGGTGCCAAAGGCGTTGTGCAGGGCATCGGGTACATCATTATGGGTAGAAAAGCAACAGGCGCCAATGCCCGGCCCAATGGCAACACGTATGTTGGACGGTTCGGCACCGTAGGTATCGTGCAGACGGCGCACACATTTAGCAGCAATATCGGCTATGGTACCGCGCCACCCGGCGTGTATGGCGGCTACAGCGGCCACATCGGCGGCCCAAAGTAAAATCGGTATGCAATCGGCAGAATAGCAGATGAGCGGCCGGTTGGGTTGGTTGGTGATGAGCGCGTCACATTCCCAGGGGGTGGGGCCAAACAGGTGCAGCCCTTCGTCGGCAGGCTTGGCCTCGCGTATAATATCGCTGTGAATTTGGTGGGTAGAAACCATTTTGCTGCTGTTATAGCCCATTGCGTCGGCTAGCAGCAGGTGGTTTTGCCGCACGTTTTCGTTAGTGTCCTGCTTGTGGTCAAGATTAAGGCTTGCCTGCGCGCCGGTGCTTACGCCGCCGTAGCGGGTGGTAAAGCCGTGCAGCACGCGGTCATCGGCTAACAGGGGGCAGGTTTCCCAAATAATATTGCCATTTTGTTTAGTGATAAAATCGGTCATATCCGCTCCTTGGTGTTGTTAAATTTAAATACAAAAATAATACAGATTATATTTCACCGGGGGTGGGCAAAATCCTGCACGGGGCGGCAGGGTGAGCAAAAAAATTGTGTTGCTGCACCAAAACCCGGCTTATGCACCATATTTCCGGCAGGAATTTGCGGCAGGATAAAGAATATTAACAGGATAAAGTTGTAGTATTATGTAATTTTGACGTGTGATTTGTGATGTGCGATAAGAGGCGTAAGTTATGGGGTTTTGGAAGAATCTTTTTTTTGATTTTGGTACCAACATTGGGGTAGATTTGGGGACGGCCAACATCCTTATATATGTAAAAAACAAGGGCATTGTGCTTAATGAACCTACGGTGGTGGCGTTGGATGAGCGCACGCACGAGGTTATTGCCATTGGTACGGCCGCTAAAAAAATGCTGGGCCGCACACCGGCCGGTATTGTGGCGGTGCGCCCCCTGCGAGAAGGCGTTATTGCTGATTATGATGTTACCGAACAAATGTTAAGCTATTTTATTGAGCAGGCGTGCGGTAAAAACTTTTTGTTAAAGCCGCGTATTATGGTTTGCATACCATCCGGGGTAACCGAGGTGGAGCGCCGGGCCGTTAAACAGGCGGCGCAGCACGCCGGTGCCCGCGAGGCGTTTTTGATAGAAGAACCGATGGCGGCAGCCATAGGCGCCGGTATGGATGTTTACAGCCCCGGCGGCAATTTGGTGTGCGATGTTGGCGGCGGTACAACCGATGTGGCGGTAATATCTTTGGGGGGTATTGTTAACAAAACGTCGGTGCGTGTGGGCGGTGATAAATTTGATGAAGCCATTGTGCGCTATATTCGCCGCGAATACAGCCTGCTTATTGGCGAACCCTGCGCCGAAGAAATTAAAATACAAATAGGCACGGCGTATCTTAATGAGCATAACCGTGAAAATTATGCTACGGTGCGTGGCCGTGACCTTTTAACCGGGCTGCCCAAAAGCATCAGGTTTTCGGCAGTGGAATGTTACGCGGCAATAGAGGAGCTGCTGGGCACCATTTGCGCCGCTATTAAAAAGGTGCTGGAGGATACCCCGCCGGAGCTGGCCGGTGACATTGTTGACCGTGGTATGGTGCTTACCGGTGGCGGTGCCCTGATTGACGGTTTGCCGCGTTTGGTGTCGGAATATACCGGGCTGCACGTGTATTTGGCCGAAGACCCTGTGGCCTGTGTGGCGCTGGGCACGGGTAAATCTCTGGCCTATATGGATAAATATGCCGACGGCGACAGTATGGCTTTTAGCCGGGCGCTGTAGGCATATGCAAATAAACAGAAAGGCCGGTGGGCTGTTTGCGTTTTAGCAATAAAAAAATATTTTTGCTGCCGTTGCTGGTGCTGTTGTTGGTGGGTTTAATCGGGGCGGCACCCGGCACTAAGGCAGACCCGCTGGTAACCAAAAGCTGGGTGGATCAGTATATTAACCGCCAAACCGCCGACATAGCGGCTGATATAGAGGCTGTCGGCGATGAGCTTGCTGCTTTGCAGGTGGTGCGCCTGTGGATGGGCCGCAGCACTATGGAAGTAAACGGCAGCCAAATTGCGCTGGACGCTGCACCGTTTGTGACGGCGGCAGGGCGCAGCTATGTGCCGCTAAGGGCCTTGGGTGAGGCTGCTGCTGCCGAATTTAAGTGGGACAACGACAACAAGCGGGTTACCTACATACGCGGCGGGCACACGCTGCAAATGCGTGTGGGCAGCTATTATGCGGTGGCCGACGGTGTTACCGTGCCGATTGATGCACCGCCGCAGCTTGTAAATAACCGGGTGTTTGTGCCCATACGTTTGGTGAGCGAAAACCTGGGGTTTGCCGTTAACTGGCTGGCAGCCGAAAAAGCCGCGGTGGTTACCTGGGGCAGCTAAGGGCGCTAATTTTTCGGCGGATATTGTCTTTGGTGAGATAATGTGTTAAAATATAAGGTGCTTAATTTGCCGGTGATAGGTAAGTGGCGGTAACAGACGATATTGTGATAAGTTTTACAGGGCGGAGAGAATATGACAGATAAACAACATAATCAGGCAGATATTTGGGAGGACGGCAAACAGCCGGATATTGTGGCACCCGGCCTTGGGGCGGTGGCCGAACCGGCTGAGGAGCAGACAGATTTTTGGCAGAAACAGAGCTTTTGGCAGCGGCACTACGGTTTTATGTCGGGCAAGGCCAAATTTTGGTTTTGGTCGGTGGTGGTGCTGATGATTTTGGGCGGCTTTTATCTGGGCTTTTGGGGTGCTTATCAGCAGCCGCAGCCTATAGATGTGCCCTATGTTACGGCAGAAAGTTATTATGCCGATAAAGAAGCAGCCGAAGCAGCGATGAAGAATTATCTGGGTGATGATAATATTTTGACGGTTTTGCTGCTGGGCTGTGATATGCGCGACGGTGAAAAATCCGGGCGATCGGATACGATTATGCTGGCGTTTATAAATTTGGAGGAAGGCGCCGTAAATTTGCTTTCTATCCCGCGTGATACCCGTGTGGAGCTGGCCGAGGGCAAAGGTACCACCAAAATAAACCACGCATTTGCCTACGGCGGGCAGCCGCTTACCCGCAAAACTATTGAAAGCTTTTTGGATGTAGAGGTAGACCGTTATGTGCAGGTGGATTTTAACGGTTTTGCCGCTATTATTGATGCTTTGGGCGGCGTTGACTACAATGTGGAACAGCGTATGTATAAGCCGGAGGAAAATATTGACCTGCAACCCGGCCAGCAAAAGCTTAACGGCAAACAGGCGCTGGCATATGTACGTTGGCGCGGCACACCCACTGCCGATATCGGGCGGGTGGAGCGCCAGCAGAAGTTTTTAAATGCAGTGCTTGACCAGGTGATGAGCAGCGGCACCATATTTAAGCTGCCCAAGCTGATGAACGAAATAAACCAGTCGATAAATACGGACTTTACCATAAACGAGCTGTTGGCGCTGGTAGAAATTTACAAGGAATTCCCCTCGGTAAGCTTTGCTTCGGACAAGCTGCCCGGCCAGGACGCGCGTATTAACGGCATTAGCTACTGGCAGTATTATCCTAACCAGACAGCGGCTTTGGTAGAAAAAATGAGCAGCTTTGAGCTGCCGGATAACGATGAGCCGCCCACAACCGAACAGGACGGAAACGGAGGCGTGTAATTTGGCAGATTTGGAAATTTTAGGGGCCAAAATAAGCGATCTTGATATGATAGAAACCGTGTGCGCTATGGCTGCCTACATTGATGTTGGCCGCAAACCCGGCGCCGACGAAGAAACCCTGCACCATATTGTTACGCTTAATGCCGAAATTTTGTATAAGGCGCAAACCGATGAACGCCTGATGAACATTATAAACCGGGCCGATTTGGTAACGCCCGACGGCACCGGCATAGTTATTGCGGCACGCGAGCTTTGCGGGCAGGAAATATCGCGGGTTACGGGCATAGACCTGATGACGGAGCTGTGCAGGCAGAGCGCGGCCTGCGGCTGGCGGGTGTATATGCTGGGGGCTGCCCCCGGTGTGGCCGAGCTTGCCGCCAAAAATTTGCAGGAAAAATACGGCACCGATATTTGCGGCTGGCACGACGGTTATTTTAAGCCGGAAGAACAGGCGTGGATAATAGGCGAGATAAACGAGAAAAAGCCCGATATTTTGTTTGTGGCGCTGGGCGCACCCCGACAGGAATTTTGGATAGACGATAACCGCGATAAGCTGCGGGTGCCGCTGGTAATCGGCGTGGGCGGCTGCTTTGACGTAATATCCGGCAATGTTAAACGTGCCCCGGTGGCGTTTCAGCGGGCGGGGTTAGAATGGCTTTGGCGGCTGATAAAGGAGCCTTGGCGTTTTAAGCGAATGTTGAGCCTGCCCAAATTTATGCTGCTGGTAAAAAAAGAGGCGCGCAACAAGCGTCGTCGTTTGGCGGCTAATTTGCGCCAAAACTTAGACCGCAAGGATAATGACAGTAAAAAAGAGAAAAATTTGCCGCAGTAAATACTCAGTTGACAAAAAGTCGGTAAAATGGTTGAAGAATTTTGCCGATGGGCAATGTATTTATAACAGCAGTAAGTTTTTGTGATATGGGGAGGTATTTTTATGAAGAAGTTTGCAGCGTTTGTTATGGCACTTATGATGGCCGCGTTTTTGGCGGCGCCGGCTATGGCTTACCCGGATGTTGATGCCAATACGCAGGCTGGCAAGGCTATAAGCACGGTTAGCGACAAGGGAATTATGGCCGGCTACGAGGACGGCACCTTTAAGCCGGACAGCAGCATTACCCGTGCCGAATTTGCCAAGGTGGCTGTTTTGGCTGCACAAAGCAAGCTGGGCGATGTGCCGATGACCTTGCAGTATGTGGTTTTTGATGATGTTAAAGAGGACGGCTGGTATGTGGAAAATATCCAGAAGGCGGTAAATATGCGGCTGATGAAGGGAGACGCCGAGGGTACCTTCCGCCCTAATGATACCATGACCACAAGTGAGGTTTACACGGTTATGCTGCGTATTTTGGGCTATAAGGTTGATGATAAGGGCACCTGGCCTAATAACTATCTGGAGTTGGCGGCTAAGCTTGGGGCAAACATTGACAAGGCTGCTGCCAACAAACCTGTGTGCCGCGGTACTGTGGCCGAAATTGTAAGCTGGACGCTTAATCAGCCACTGCCGCAGATAGCTGAGCAGGATACTGTAGCTGCTACCGATACTTACGGTGTGGTTACCGGCGTTGTGGCCGACAAAGTGACTGTGGGTACGGTTAGCGGCAAAATGCTGACCCTGAAGGACAGCGGCAGCAACGGCGCAGCACCGGAGGTTGGCCAGTTGGTGCAGTTTACCGCCGATAAAGACAATGAGCTGCTTACCCTTGGCCGCGAAGATGTTGTAACCAACAATTTGTATGATGCAGTGATAAAAAACGGCAAAATAACGCTTAACGGCAAGGCTTATGAATTTGCTGCCGATGCTGCGGTAATAAGCATAAACAACGGCGGCGGTGTAGCAACGGTAGATGTAGAAAAGCTGCAAAGCGGCACCTATGCCGCCGGGTTGCGCTCCTCTAACTACACTGTGCCCATTCAGTATGTGCTGGCGGGCGGCAAGGTGCAGTATCTGCTTATCAGTGATTACGCCGGGCAGAGTGACCAGCGCTTTGGTTTTGTTGAAAGTGTAGGCACCGGTGCCGACGGCATTATGGTAAAATTCTGGGGCGATAAAACCGAATATTTGTGGGATGATTCTAAAAACAGTGCTGCCCCGCAGGAAGATAAGCTTTATGCCTATGTTTTTAGGGGTGACGGTGTGCGCGGCTACGAGGTTGCCGTGGCAGACGAGCAGATAAAGAACGCTGTTGTTACCGAAGCAAAAAATGACATTAAAACCGCCGGCGGTAAGCCGTTTATTATTGCCGATGATACCGTTATCTGGAAGGTGGAATACGATGACGACGGTACAATAACATCGTGCGAGGCGGGCGATACCGTTGAAGAAGGCGATATGGTGCGGGTGCGCTACACTGCCGATAAAAATTCAAACGACACCGGTTTAGAGGCTGCTTACATTATTATTGATGAAACCGACAAATAGTTGTACAGATAAAACTGCCGGTAACGGGAGAGAGGGGCAAACCCTCTCTCTTTTGCTGTAATTGCCCGTAATAGTTAACATTACGTTAACAAATGCGGAATATAATTTGCATACTATAATCATAAACAGTATTGTATACATAGAAAGGATAAGGGAAAAATGACGAAGAACAGGCTGGTATTACAGGGAAGATTTAAAACAGCTATGGCCGCAATGCTTATGGGCAGCGTGCTGTTGCTGGGTGGCTGCGGCGGCAGCGACAACACCGCTGAAGTGGAACGCGGTACGGCAGTAGAGGTGGCAGCGGCAACCACCGGCGAAATTGTTGACGCAACAGTGGTGCGCGGCAATGTGTCGGCGGCGGACGATGTTTATGTTATACCCAAGGCACAGGGCGTGGTACGCACCGTTAATGTGGCCGTTGGTGATTATGTTACACAGGGGCAAAGCCTTTGCCAGATAGATACAGTAGACTTGCAGACCAGCCTGGCACTGGTGCAGTCGCAGTATAACACGTTGTATTCCGCCTATCAAACGGCGGTAAAAAACCTGGAGCGTTACCGGGCACTGTACAATGAAGGTGCAGTTTCTCTGGCGCAGTTAGAACAGGCCGAAAGCGCAGTAACCTCTATGGGGCTGGATTCGGTGCGTTTGCAGGTGCAGTCGGTGCAAGACCAGATAAATAACTGCAACGTAAAATCTACCATCAGCGGCATTGTGGCCGAGGTTAATGTTAACCCCGGTGATATGGCCGGCGGCAGCTATGTGGCACGGGTGGTAGATATCAGCAAGGTAAAGCTTACCGCTAATGTTACCGAAACGCTGGTTTCTTGCCTGAGTATGGGGCAGGAGCTGCCGGTTTACATAGAATCGGTATCTTCGGAGCCGTTTATCGGCAAGGTTACCGCTATACCGGTGGCTGCTAACCGAACCCTTACTTATCCTGTGGAAATTACCATAGATAACCCCGACCACACCATTATGGCCGGTATGTTTGCCGAGGTTGATGTTGTTAAAAACGAGAGCCGCGATACTTTGATAATACCCAAGGGCGCGGTAGATTCGTCGAACACGGTGTATGTGGTACAAGGTGATGTTGCTCACGCCGTTACTGTAGAAACCGGTATGAGCGATGATGAAAACATCGAGATAGTTTCCGGCTTAAAGGCCGGTGATATGGTGGTTACCGCCGGTGCTTACCTGTTGGAGGATGGCACCAAGGTACGTGTAGTATCGGGCGACAATGATACTTATACTGACGTTGATACTGAAGCCGACGCAGAGGCTGATACTGACGCAGAAGCCGATACTGACGCTGTAGACGGTGAAAACGGCGAAGAAGAACAAAACTAAAACTTTGCAATGGGGGCGGTAAATTAAATGGGTATAATTAAAACAGCCGTTAAACGCAAAGTTACGGTTTTAATGGCGTTTATATGTATAGTTGTGTTGGGTATGGTGTCTTTTACCGGGTTAGGTATGGACCTTATGCCGGATATGGAGCTGCCTGTTGCACTGGTTATGACTACCTACAGCGGCGCCGGCAGTGAAGAAGTTGAAAGTATGGTGACCAAAACCATTGAAAGTGCTGTGGCTTCGGTAGAGGGCCTGGATACGATAACATCAGTATCATCAACGGGCAGTTCAATGGTTATGGTGCAATATGGCTGGAGCGCTGACCTTGATGTGGCGATGCAGGACTTGCGCGAGCAGGTGAGTATGATAGAAAGCTACCTGCCCGACGATGCCGGCACGCCAATGGTTATGAAGCTTAATATGAATTCTATGCCGGTAATGGTTATGGCGGCCTCCGGCAGCACCAGTTTGTCGGACTTAAAGGAGACGGTGGATAACGATATTGTGCCGGTTCTCGAACGTCAGGCCGGTGTAGCATCGGTTACGGTGGGCGGCGGTTATGTTGAGACCATTGACGTGGTAGTTGCCCCGCAAACGCTGGAAAATTACAGCCTGTCGCTTAACAGCATTGTGGCGGCTATTGCTTCCAACAACATCAATATGGCGGCAGGTCAGGTTGTTGACGGCGGCAAAAACCTTACCGTACGTTTAATCGGTAAGTACGAAAAACTGTCGGATGTAGAAAACGTAGATATTACGCTGCCTACCGGCGGTATGGTAAAGCTTAAGGATATTGCTTCGGTAAAGCTGGTGCAGAGTATGGACAGCGCCAACGTTTATCAAAACGGCAACCCGGCGGTATACTTTGCTATCAGCAAGCAGAGCGATGCCAACACCGTAGAAACTGCGGCTAATGTACAGCAGGCTATTGCCGAGCTTAGCGCTACCCTGCCCGGTGACATCCACTTTGAAGAAGCCTATAACCAGGCCGATATGATTAACGATACGATTGATAACCTGGTAAGCAGCTTGTTGCAGGGCGTAATTTTGTCGGTTATTGTACTGTTTTTGTTCTTGCGCAGCATACGCAGTACCATTATTATTGCCATTTCCATACCGGTATCGCTTATTGCTACCTTTATGCTTATGGGCTTTGCCGATATGACCTTTAATATGCTGACTTTGGGCGGTATGGCGTTGGGCGCCGGTATGATGATCGACAGCTCTATCGTTATTCTGGAAAATATTCAGCGTCTGCGTACCGACGGTTATTCGGCCTTTGATGCTTCGGTTTACGGTGCCAAACAGATGGCGCTGGCGGTAATTTCGTCTACCTTAACTACTGTAGCCATCTTTTTGCCTATAGCCTTTACCGACGGTCTGGCATCTATTTTGTTTACTGATATGGCGCTGGTTATCAGCTTTGCGCTTATGGCCAGCTTAATAACCGGTTTGATACTGGTACCTATGCTGTGTTCGGTTTTGCTGCACCCCGAAGCCAGCTACAGCACTGAGGGCGGTGGTCTTAAAGCTAAAATAGGCAAGGCGCAAAATGCCTTTGCCGACGGCTTTGATAAAATACGTGAGCGCTACACCAAAATATTGGCTTATTGTATGCATCACCGCAAACGCACGGTGCTGGTGGTTTGCGTGCTGTTTGTAATTTCTCTGGGGCTGGTGGGCATTGTCGGTATGGAATTTATGCCTTCTCAGGCCAGCGGTGCTATGACGGTAAGCATTACCCTGGAGGACGGTACTGCCAAGGCCGAAACCCAGCGTTATGCCGACCGTGCCCAGCAGATAATTGTTGATACCTGCGGCGATGATTTGGAAAATATGCTGGCCGTTGTTGGGGGCAGCCCCATGAGTATGACCGGCGGTTCGGCAGAAAACACCGCCAGTATGATGCTTACTATGGTTAGTGAAAAGGAACGCAGCAAGGATATTAACGATTTGGCAGACGAGCTGCGTACTAATCTGGGCGATATTGCCGGTGCTGAAATAAGCGTAAGCGTAAGCGATATGATGAGTATGAGTTCTTCCAGCAGCAGCAGCGGTGCTACCCTTAATATTTACGGTGATGATCTGGATATTCTGCGCGAGATATCGGATAAGGTTTGCGCTATTATGGAAACTATGCCGGCTGCCCGCGAGGTAGAAAGCAGTATGGAAGATGCTCTGCCGGTATTAGAGGTTTCGATTAACGGCAACAAGGCTTCTCAGCTTGGTATGACTGTACCGCAGGTTGCCGGTGCTATCAGCACCTATGTTAACGGCGTAACTGCTTCTCAGTTTACTATGGAAGACGGCGACGAAATTGACATTGACGTTATGGTGCCCGAAGAATATCAGGATAATCTGGACGTTATCCTTAACCAGCGTATGATGTCGCCCAGCGGTGCGGTTTACCGTTTGGCCGATGTTGTAACGGTAACCGAAGGCTTGGGCCCGCTTTCTATTAACCGAACCGACCAGGAACGTTATGTAAGCGTAAGCTGTTCTCTGGTAGGGCAGGACTTAAATTCGTTTACGGCGGAATTGGAAGATAAGCTGGATGCTGAGCTGATTTTGCCCGATGGCTACCGTATATCCAACGAGGGCAGCTACCAGCAGATGATGGAATCGTTTGGCAGCCTGGGCTGGGCAATGTTGTTGGGCCTGCTGCTGGTATATATGATTATGGCATCGCTGTACGAATCCTTCAGCCAGCCGTTTATCATCTTCTTTACCCTGCCTACTGCGTTTATTGGCGCGTTTGTCGGTCTGTTTATTACCGGCAGATCTCTGGACGTTACCGGTATGATTGGTATGCTGATGCTGATTGGTGTAGTTATTAACAACGGTATCGTTTTGGTAGACTCTATTAACGACTTCCGCCGGACGGAGGGTATGTCGATAGACGATGCAATTATGAAGGCTGCACCCCTGCGTTTGCGCCCGGTACTTATGACGGCGCTGACCACGATACTTTCTATGGTGCCGATGGCCTTTTTTGCCAGCGACGGTGGCCAGATGATGGCCGGTTTGGCAACGGTAGTAATGTTCGGTTTGGCGTTTTCTACCTTTATGACCCTGCTGTTTGTGCCGGTGGTTTACAGCCTGTTTGACCAGTTTGCGGCCAAGATGGGGCGTCGTAAAAACGAAAAAGCCGGCGGTTTGCGTGCCGTAGAAGAAAATTAAAAGCAAAAAAATTAAAATTTGCGGATAAATTGTGTATAGATAAAATTGTGCAAAATTGTATAGATAAAACGCCGCTGTTCTGCGCGGCAATTTGGAGGGAACTGTTATGAAAAAAATTAAACTGGCCTGTGCGGGTATGGCTCTTATTGTGGCGCTTAGTGCGCCGCAGGCGGCCTTTGCCAAAATGCTGCCTGCCCCGATAGACGGTGATACCACAACTGCCGGTACATCGGCTGCGGTTGAGCCGGCAGGTTCGGCTACTATAGAAGCCACCCTGACCGGTGAGGTAAAAAACATCAGCCTTAACGAGGCTATGGAGCTGGCGTTGGCTAACAGCAGCGATGTTTTAGAGGCCAAAAATAATCTGGAGGACGCTAAAATAAACAAAGAGCGTGCCCTGCGTCAGGTAAAAAGCATGAGCAAGTATTTGTCGGACAGCAACGTTAATATGCAGGCGTTGGAATACGCTGCCGACCTTTACAAGCAGCAGCTTATAATTTACGAAAACGCCTACGAATTGCAGCAATCGGCGGCCAAATTGCAGGCCATACAAAAATATTACACTGTGCTGTGTGACGGAAAATCGGAAACTGCGGCTATGTATGCCTACACCAAGGCACAAAATCAGCAGAAATCGGTAAATGCGCGCTTTGAGCAGGGTATGGCCACCAAGCTGGAAAAATTGCAGGCCGAAACTCAGGTAAATGCGGCCAAGGCAGCGTTAGATGCTGCGCGTACTGCCACCGTGCAGGACAAACGCGCTTTGAGCATTTTGCTGGGGCAGGATGCCGAAACCAACTGGACACCTACCACACAGCTTACCTACGAGCCTTTGTTGATTGCTGACGTTGATGCTAAGGTGCAGGAGATGGTAGACAATGCTCCGTCGGTAAAAATTGCCAATGCTACCTTTGAAATTGCCGAAATTCAGTATGTGTATAACAAGGCCGGCAAGGGCGGCACCTACGATGGCAAACTGGCCGACATTGCATATGATACTGCCAAAATTCAGCACGACAACACCCTGCGCCAAACCTACGCTAACGCTAAAGGTATGCTGGAAAACCTGAGTCTGGCAAGATCTCAGTACGAAATTTATGAGGAAAGCCAGCAACTGTTAGAGGAGGTTTATCGCCTGACCCAGTTGCAGTATGATAACGGGCTTAATACGCAAAACGATGTACAGTCGGCAGCGGCTGACATTGTAAGCAACGATTCCAAGCGTTTGACGGCATTGTTACAGTATAATGTAGCCAAAACGGCAATCGAACAGGGGATCATACAGTAAAAGCGACAACTACACGTCGTCTGCGGTGTCGTCAGCCGTCTCGCTTGTCGGCTCGCCGTCGGACTCCTTGCATCCGGCGCACATTTGCGCTTTTACAGGTTGGCGGTGTGCGTAACGGTACATCATCGGTTGTGTGCGACAACTGCACGTCGTCTGCGGTGTCGTCAGCCGTCTCGCTTGTCGGCTCGCCGTCGGATCCTTGCATCCGGCGCACATTTGCGCTTGCTTATGCGCTGTATATATTCAAAACCAAAAGCTTGCTTCTGCTCTATAGGCGGGGGCAAGTTTTTTCTTAGGGGCAAAACCCCGATTATTTTACAAAAACAGTTGAGGAATTATACAAAAAATATTATAATAGTATAAAGTTGTAGTTGTGTGCTGCTGCGGCAGAGCATAATTGAGCGAACAATATTTGATAATATTAAGGAGGAAAAACAATGAAAACGGTATTTAACGGTAAAAAACTGGCGGCGCAGTTGCTGGCGGTGATAATGCTGCTGCTTATGTGTGCCCCGGCATTTGCGGCCAACAGTGATGCCTCGGCGCCTTCGGTGTTTAAGGACGATTCTATCATTGTGAACAAAACGCAGGTAGAAAGCGGCAAGGTGAAGATCGACAATATTAAGATGACGGCTTCATCCAGCGAAAAATTTGTAATGATTGAAAAGGCTGCTATGAGCTATGCAGCGCAAAAGGGGCTTAATATTGGTATTACCACCAATTATATGCAGATAAGCTTTCCGGCTGCGGCTATTGTAAATTCTGACGAATGGAAGCGCGCGGCAAATTCTACCCCCAACTTTAGCTTTGTGGTAGAGCTCAACGATGATTACACCTTTGCTAATCTTAATCAGGCTTTTTCTACCACTATGCGCAGCAAGCTGGGCTGCACTACCTTTTCTCCCAACGGTTTAAGTGTAGAATTTTACCTGCGTGGCGGCAACCAGAGCTATGTTTACATCAATACCATTAACAGCGATATGACGCTTACTTATGACTATGCGGTAGAATATCGCGGGGCCGCTACCCGCCCGGCAGAAAAAACTCTGGCGCTGGTTTGGGCCGATATGGACCGCAAGCTGGACAGCACCAAGATAACTAACGTGCTGTTGGCTTCTAAGGTAGATACTGCCGCTAAAACCGTTACCGTAAAAACTCCTTATGTTTGCGGCGCTTATATGATGGCCGGCCAGACCAATGCTGATAACACCAAAACCGTGTTTGCAGCGCAGGCAACTACCCCTGGTCTTGACGGTACGGTAAACACCAAGGGAGTGCCCGCGTGGGCGGCTGCCAGTGTGGCGGCTATGCAGCAGCAGGCTGTGGTTAGCAGCAACCTTACCGGCAGAAACTTTTCGGCGCCGATAACCCGTGCCGAATTTGCTGCTTATATTGCACGTTTGCTTAATGTTCCGCAGACGGTGACCGGTGGCAACCCCTTTAAAGATGTAAAGGCTACCGATACTTATTACAAGGAAATTTTGGCGGCTGCCAACGCCGGTTTGGTTGCCGGCCGTGACAGCACCACTTTTGACCCTAACGCCAGCATTACCCGCCAGGAAATGGCCGTAATGTTTGCGCGTGCGCTTAATCATTCGCAGATAATTGCATCGGTGGAGGCTACCAAGCTTAATGCTATGCCCGATGCTGCCAAGGTTGCCGAATGGGCCAAGGGCAGCGCGGCTATGTGTGTAAATTCGGCACTTATAGCCGGTAAAGACGGCGGCAATTTTGCACCGCTGGATAACACCAGTTGGACTGAAGCTGTGGTAATGCTTTCTCGACTGGCAAATATGCTGTAATTTTTAGGCGGAGGTTTGGCGTTTGAATAACATAAAACAAAATTGGAGCCGTTGGCTGCTGTACCTGCTGATAGCGGTGGGTGTGGCGGCATCGTTGGCGGCAGTGGGGGTAAACCGTGCCGCGCAGGAGGCCGATAACCGCTCTACGCTGCTGTCTTTGGAATGGGCACAGCTAAAGGATGTTGCGGCCCGTAACGGTTATACGGCAGACGAAGCACTGGGTTATTTGCTTGGTGAGGACAGCGATTTGTTTTCCGGCGTGGTATACAAGGAGCCTACGTTGTTAGACTGGCAGACCGGCGGTTATCTGCAAATATCTACCGGGGCGCAGCTTTTAAACGATATGCGCAGCGGCGGATGGCAGACGGCTGATGAATTTGTGTTGGACAAAAATCATAATTATGTGCTGTTGTATGATGAAGAAATGCAGCAGCGGGTGTTTGATCATCTGGGGCATAAAACATCGGCGCAAAACAGCCTGCATACCTTTAGCACCGGCGCAACCACGCTTTATGCGGTAGAAACCACCTACCCCTATACCGATCTTATTGCGCTGGGCATTGGCTTTAATGATGAAGATATGGCACTGCTGGCCAAGTGGGGCTTGGGTGTGGTGGTGCAGGTGCGCAACTTCCCCAAGGTAGACGAAGAATCGCTGAATTTTGTGTTTGACGGTTTGGCTGATATGAACATTTTGGCGGCCGGCTTTAATGATACCGAGCTGCCCGGCGTTACCCAAAATGATTGGGCAGAGGTTTCGAAATGTATGGCCGGGGTGTTGCAGGCACAAAACCTGCCCACTATGTATATTGAATTTTACAGCCAGACAGGCTTGCAGACCTTTGCCAAGGATATGAACTATAATCTGGTGCGTGTGCATCCGGTGTCAGAATCGGAGCTGACCAAGCTTTCTGACACGCGTTTGCAGGAGCGCTTTGCGTTGGCGGCCAGCGAACGCAGTATGGGTGTTTTAATGCTGCGCCTGCGCCCCACCCAAAGCCTGGACGAAGCGGCAAGCTATGTTGGTGCCGTGCATAATGCCATTGCGGCCAAGGGTGTTGACACCAACCGCCTGACGGTGGTGCCGGATATGCAGGTTAACCGGGGCGTGCTGGCGGCGGTGCTGCTGGCGGTTTGGGCCGGCGGTGTGCTGCTGCTGCAAAGCTTTGACCTGAAAAAAACCGCGTGGATATTGGCTACGCTTGGGCTTTTGGCGGGCGGCGGCCTGTTGGCTATAGGTAAGATTTTTTGGCTGCAAAAGCTGTTGGGCCTGGCAGCGGTAATTATATTCCCGTTTTTGGGCGTATCAACGGTGGTAAAAGAGGACGGACGCAGCTTGCCGGCGGCGGTGTTGTCGCTGTGTGCTATGACATTGATATCGCTGTGCGGCGCGGCGCTGGTGGTAGGCACGTTGTCTGACAAAGCGTTTATGTCGGGTATGAACACCTTTAGCGGCGTAAAGCTGGGGCAGTTGGTGCCTCTGCTGCTGTTGATGATTTATCTGCTGTACAGGCTGGCTAATGACCACGGTGGCGTAAAATACCTGCTGGTGGGCTTTTGGCGGCTTATGCAAAAGCAGGTTACTGTCGGTTTGGTGCTGCTGGGCTGTGTGGCGGCCGGCCTGCTGCTTATTTATATGCTGCGCAGCGGCAACAGTTCGGTAGGTGTGTCGGATATGGAAAGAGCCTTCCGCGCCTTTTTGGACAAGGTGCTGGTGGTTAGACCCCGCACCAAAGAATTTATGTTTGCTCACCCGATAATGCTGGCAATGCTGTATTTCGGTTATCGGCAAAAGCTGTGGCCCCTGGTGCTGCTGGGTGCCATTGGGCAGGTTAGTCTGGTAAATACCTTTGAACATTTGCATACGCCGGTGCTGGTATCGCTGCTGCGTACCGCCAATGGTTTGGCGCTGGGGCTGGTTATCGGTGTGGCGTTGGTGTTGTTTGTAAAATATGCCGGTGGCTGGGCATACCGCAGAATCCAGGAGATAGCCCAACTGGCCGAGGATGAAAAGCTATGACGGCGCGCAGGGTGATACTATCCGGCTATTACGGCTTTCATAATGCAGTTGATGAAGCTGTGAAGGCGGCTTTGTTGCAGCTATAGAGGCAATAAATTGCCGATGTTGAACCTCTGGCTTTATCGCCAGAC
>CAZMTO010000026.1:0-22227 GCA_964569265.1 uncultured Peptococcaceae bacterium
TTCTATACCCACCAGATGTTTTAACTGCGGCATTTTGGCCGCCATATACAGCCCAATGGTGCCAATACCGCAATATGCATCTATCAAAACGCGGCAATCATCGCCCAAAAGCCCAGCCACCACAGCCAGCAGCTTTTGCGTTTGCCTGTTATTTACCTGAAAAAAGGCCGGCGGAGAAATTTGATACTGCGTACCGGCCAAAGCATCGGTTATATATTCCCCCAAAGAATGTACCTGCCAACCGGCCGGAGTTTGCGTGGCCAAAACCTTAACAGCCGGGTAAGCCTGCTGCACCCGCTTCAGCAACGGCAACACAGCACGGCGGTTTTCATCGGCCAGCTTAAACGCCAACATCATCTCGCCGCTGCTGTCCGATCTTCGCAGCATAACATCACTAACATTAGGCGGTATACCTGCACCCTGCAACCATTCTGCCACTGCCGCCATATCATCGGCAAACAGCAGAGAACAGCAGCAGGCCGCCGGGCGGTGTGAACCTTCATCCCAAAAGCACAGCACCGCACCGTCAGCCGTATGCGCAACGTGGTACACCGCTTTGTTGCGGTAATGATACAGCTCGTTAGCACCCTGTATCAGCCTAAGCGGCAAATCTGTGCCCAGCCCGCCAATGCGGCTTAATGCCGCCTGCACCTGCCCCTGTTTAAAACTAAGCTCCTCATCATATGTCATATGCTGCATCTGACAGCCACCGCAGCCGCCAAACGCCGGGCACAGCGGTTCAATGCGGCCAACTGCCGCCTTTATTACCCTTTGCAGCTTGGCATAATATATTTTTTTGCGATACCCGGTAATTTCGGCCTGTACCAGCTCACCGCGCAGCGCACCTTCTACAAAAAATACCCGCCCGCCAAAGCGCGCTACACCGCGGCCATCGTGTGCATAGCCGGTTATTGTCAATTCAAGGCTGCTGCCTATAGTTAATTCTGTTGAAAAATTTTGTGTTAACACCGTTGCAATCTCCGTAAAAATTTTGTAATATATTTTTTGTAATATATTGATTTTGTAACTTATATTTATAAATTGTAAAAGGAGCAATAATTATGGCTAAAAATAAAAAAATCAGCAAAACCAATGCCCTGCGCGAGCTTGACACCCTGCATATAGCCTACGAATGTACATCTTACGACTGCGAAAGCTTTATGGACGGCGTAAGTGTGGCTGCGGCTATCGGCAAAACCTGTGACGAAGTTTATAAAACTCTGATAACAGTGGGCGCCAGCCGTGCCAACTATGTGTTTGTTATTCCGGCTGATAAAGAGCTTGACCTGAAAAAAGCCGCTGCTGCCGTTGGTGAAAAATCGGTAACTATGATACACGCCAAAGACATTACCCCCACCACAGGCTATGTAAAGGGCGGCTGTTCTCCCGTCGGGATGAAAAAAGCTTTTCGCACCGTTATCCACGCCGATGCCCAAAGCCTTGCCAAAATAACCGTAAGCGCCGGCAAGCTGGGTATGCAGATGACTTTAGCCCCTGCCGACCTGCAACAGGCTTGTCACGCCGAATTTGCCGCCATCACACATATTGACTAACCCTATTTTAGCACATATCGCTTAAATTGCAAACCCAATAAACAGCAAAACCGTCGTCAGGGCACAACCCCGGCGACGGTTTATTTTTTTTGCGTTTTTATTACAGATTAGATACAGCCTTGTCAAACAAAGCTTCCGATTCTTTATCCGGCCAAATAAGGCTTACCACCACAATAGACAGCGCCGACAGGATAAAGCCCGGCAAAAGTGCGTAAATACCGGTGTTATCACCAAAGATCAGCCACAAAATAACGGTGGAACCACCAACCACAATACCGGTTACTGCACCCTTAAAGCTGGTTTTACGCCAGAACAGTGAGAACAACATAACGGCAGAAAATGCACCGCCTAAACCGGCCCAGCCATCCGATACCAGATCCATAATGCTGTTGTTCGGGTCTATGCCAATGCACAGCGCCAGCAGAGCTACACCCAGCACCGCACCGCGGCTTACCAGCATCAACTGCTTTTCAGTAATGTCCGGCTTAAAGGGCTTAACCAAATCGTTGGCGATAGAAGAAGCACTTACCAGCAACTGACTGTCGGCCGTAGACATAGTGGCCGACAGCACGGCAGCCAGCAAAAAGCCGGCAATAATGCTGGGAAAGATATAATCAATAGCCACCAAAAAGATAGATTCGGCATCGGCATCGGTAAAGGGCAGGTTATAATGTGCCACAACCGCACGCCCGATAATGCCAAGGCAGATAGCCATACTTAAGGTAACAGCTACCCAAAAAACGCCGATCCAACGAGAATACTTCAGCTCCTGAGGGTCTTTAATTGCCATAAAGCGTACAATAATGTGTGGCATACCAAAATAGCCAAGGCCCCACGCCAGGTTCGATGCCACCGACTTCCAATCCATACCTTCAGTGCTACCCGACAGCTTTAAGTACGATTCACCGCCGCCCTCCAGCAGAGGAACAATTTCGCTCCAGTTGGCACCCAGCATAACAAACATCGTAACCGGCACCACCACCATAGCCACAAACATCAGCGAACCCTGAATAGCGTCTGTCCAGCATACAGCCAAAAAGCCGCCCACAAAGGTAAATATCAAAATAAGCAGCCAGCCGATAAACAGCGCCAAAAAATAAGGCATATCAAATACGGTAGAAAACAGCTTGGCACCTGCTACAATGGCCGATGCAGTGTAAATAAGGAAGAAAATAGTAATAAACACCGCCGTAACTGTTTTCAGCACGTTGCTGTTATCGTGAAAACGATTACTCAAAAATTCCGGCATGGTCAGCGCATTATCCAGAGATTCGGAGAAAATACGCAAACGATACGCCACAAACTTCCAGTTAAGATACGTGCCCAAGCCCAAACCAATCGCAATCCAGGCTTCACACAAGCCGCCAACATAAAGCGCACCCGGCAGACCCATCAGCAGCCAGCCGCTCATATCCGATGCCTGTGCAGACAGTGCCGTTGACCATTTACCCAGCCCACGGCCGCCCAATATGTACTCAGCCATGGTAGACGACTTATTGGCAGAATACAAACTTACCGCCACCAACAGGCCAAGATAAAACACAAAGCAACCAACAATTATCCAATCCATAACAAACCTCCATTTTAGTCTACTAAATACAATTATATACCCAAAATTTGTATTTGGCAAGGCTTTTCCAGCGGCAATCGGCCTTTATGCCATTGCATACAATATTTTTTCTGCAAAAAAAATCAGGGCTGTATTCCAATCTGTAAGAATACAGCCCTGTATTTGGTTTAATTATTGCTGTTGCCGCTTATTTGGCATAATCGGTAACACGTGTTTCACGAATCAGCACAATTTTTATCTGGCCGGGATAATCCAGTTCTTCTTCAATGCGCTTGGCAATCTCTCTAACCATTACCTCGGCGCGGTTTTCCGAAACCTTTTCCGGCTTCAGCATAATACGCAGTTCTCTGCCGGCCTGAATAGCATAAGCGCTTTCTACACCGTCAAAGTCCTTAGCAATGCCCTCAAGTTTTTCCATACGCTTGATGTACGATTCCAGCGTATCACGACGGGCACCCGGACGTGCCGCCGAAATAGCATCGGCAGCCTGAACCAACGCCGCCTCAATCGATTCTACCTCGACATCACCGTGGTGCGCCAAAATGCAGTGTACCACAGCCTTGCTTTCGTGATATTTTTTCGCAATATCCGCACCGATTTCCACGTGCGGGCCCTCAACCTCGTGGTCAATGGCCTTGCCGATATCGTGCAGCAAGCCGGCACGCTTGGCCAAAGTTACATCTACGCCAATTTCCGCAGCCATAATACCGGCCAAATGCGATACCTCGATAGAATGTTTTAACACATTTTGCCCATAACTGGTACGGTAGTGCAAACGCCCAAGCAGCTTAATAATTTCGGGGTGCAAGCCGTGAACATTAGTATCAAGCGCGGCCTGTTCGCCCTCCTGCTTAATCTTCTGCTCAACTTCTTTTTTGGCTTTTTCCACCATTTCTTCAATACGAGCCGGGTGTATACGCCCGTCAACAATCAGCTTGCCCAAAGCCAGGCGGGCAATTTCGCGGCGTACAGGGTCAAAGCCGGACAAAATAACAGCCTCCGGCGTATCGTCAATAATCAAATCAATGCCGGTTAAATTTTCCAGCGTACGAATATTGCGACCTTCTCGGCCGATAATGCGTCCCTTCATTTCATCGTTAGGCAGTGCTACCACCGAAACAGTATTTTCAGCCACGTGGTCAGCCGCCACACGCTGAATAGCCTGCGTGATAATTTCCCGTGCTTTGGTTTCGCCTTCTTCTTTAGCTTTAGCTTCCATCTCGCGTATCATCGCCGCCATATCCACCTGAACATCCTTGTTCAAGTCTGCCAAAAGCTGTTCTTTGGCCTGCTCACAGGTTAAACCGGATATTCTTTCCAGCTCAGCCAGTTGTTCCTGCTCCAAAGTCTGCATTTTATCGCGCATCTGCTCCAGTTCGGCATCTTTGCTGCGCAAAAAGCTCTCTTTCTTTTCAATGCTGTCCATCTTTTTGTCCAGAGAATCTTCTTTTTGCAGCAAACGCTGTTCCATCTGGTTAAGCTCATGTCGACGCGATTTCAAGTCCTTTTCGGCATCATTGCGCATCTTAAAAATTTCGTCTTTAGCCTCCAGCAGGGCTTCCTTCTTTTTAGATTCCGCAGCCTTAGCAGCATCGTCCAACATTTTATCGGCATTTTCCTTAGCCGAACCCAGCTTAGCTTCCGACAGCTTACGGTAAATAACGCTGCCTATAAAGTAACCGGCAGCAATACCAACCGCCAAGCCTACCAGCAAATACAAAATCTCTTTGCCACCCAATTAATTTCACCTCCTTAATTTTGTTGTTTTTTTATTAGCCAAACATAAAAACAAGCCCGGAAGCATCCGAGCTTTTAGAATAAATTTACATTTTAAATATATGACACCCCTGCACCCGGCGGCAAAAACCTGCCACACAGCCGCAAAAATATCACGCGCAACAAACGCCGGGCTATTTATTTACCCAAAACAGCCGCTACCAAACCCAATATATAAAAATCTGCAATCACTTGTTATATTAAAGACTCTATAAATTAAGCCAAACCACGGGCGAATGCCTGCATACGGCACCAAAAAATGCCAAATGTAAAATCTATTCTAAAAGCCATAAAAATATTTATATTTTTACAACTACATATATATTGTATATTTTGTTATACAGATTGTCAAGCCCTTGCGCAAAATCAAGCTTAATTTTACTGCCTACTTACCTACAGTCTGCATAAATTCACAGATTTCGGCAGCGGCGGCTTCTATCCCCAATTTATCCAAATCCACCCTTAATTCGGCTGCTTCTGCATAAACAGCCGCCCTGTCGGCAATTTGCCGGGCTGCGGCTTCGGCTGTGGTGTGCGGTGCCAAAAACACCATATTATGCTTGCGTTTTATTCGGCGCAGCATAGTCTCCGGCTGGGCACTAAGCCAAACAGTGCGCCCCAACGCCTGCCACAAAGCCAACTGTTCGCTGTTGGGCAGCATTGCACCACCGGCAGCAATCACCAGCCGGCAGCTACCAAGCTGCTTTTTCAGCAGCAGGGTTTCTTCGGCATAATATCTTATTTTGCCATATTTGCGGTAAATTTCGTGCAGTTTAAGGCCGCATACCTCCTCAAGCGCCGCATCCAAATCCACAAAATCATAATTCAAAGCTTCGGCAAGCTGGCGGCCCAACGCCGTTTTGCCAACACCCATCATACCTATCAACACAACATTTTCCGTCAAATTTTTATTCAACATCTCAGTCATATTTTCACCCGCTTTATTTAAAATCAACTGCCAAAAACTAATTTAAATATATGATGCAGCCGGCAAAAATATCACCGCACAAAAAAAACACTGACACCGGGCAGGCGGCATCAGTGGTTTTATTTGCATTATTAAGCAAAAACTATATTAAATCAATCAATTTTATCAGAATTTTCGTCAGCTTTGCGGTATTACCCTGCATTACGCTCCGCACCTCGTCATCGCTTACAGCATCTGCAAGGCCGCAACAAAAATTCGTCACCAACGCCAGAGAACCGTATTTTAAGCCCAGCTCGTTGGCCAGCGTCACCTCCGGCACACCCGTCATCCCCGACACCGTACCGCCCAGCATGGCATAAGCGCGTATTTCTGCCCGGCTTTCAAAGCGCGGCCCCTGCACGCACACATATACACCGTTCGGCACAATATCCACCCCGGCAGCCGCAGCCGCTGCGCCAAGGGTTTGCTGCCATTCACGGTCGTAGCAATTTGTCATATCGGTATGCTGCAAACCGGCCTCGCCGCCGGTAAAATAAGTATGCTCACGCCCAAAGGTAAAGTCAATAAAATCGTCCACCAGCACAACACTGCCGGGTGCAACCTCTTTAAGCAAAGAACCCACCGCATTTACCGCCACAATTTTATCTACGCCCAACTGCTTTAACGCCCAAATATTAGCACGATAATTTATCATATGCGGCGGAATAGTGTGGTTTTTGGCATGGCGCGGCAAAAATGCCACCGTCTTGCTGCCGTTTTGCCCTTCTACCCGGCCCACAAACACAACCGCTTCTCCGTAAGGTGTTTGCACCTTGGTTTCCTGCTGATCTTTTAACGCTTCCCAATCATAAAAGCCTGTACCGGCAATCAAACCCAGCATACATATGCCCCCTAAGCTCTAATAATTAACCCCGGCCATAAAGTTCTTCAAGCTCGTGCTGAATTTCCTCCGCACGCTTTATCTGCTCTTTTAAATTCCACTTACCTATGTTAACGCCGTCTTTTAAAAACATAGAACCGCATTGATGAAAATAAAACTCTATACCCCGCTCTTTGGCTTCAATAAACAGCGCCTTTACCCATTCATATTTAATCGGCCTTACATCGGCCTTGGGTGCCATTTCGCCACCGACATTAACACATTTTATCAACCCGGTATCAAGGTATTTGCCAAGGCTTATCGGTGCCACCAGCGGCGAACAAAACACTTCTCGGTGCATTAAGGGCGCTGCCAAAAAATGCGGCAGGCGTTTATCGGCCATTTCCTGGTTTTCAATAGAAATACTAAGATAAAAATGCTCCCAGCCATCACCCCAATCCGGCGGCAGGCAAGCCTTTATACGCTCCGGCCGTTTGGTAGTGGTAACAAAAACACAATCGGTGCGGCGTCTTATAAAGTCCCAGCAGCCGGCACGCCAGGCATCGGCTTCCTCAATAAAAAAATCCGACGAAAAACACAGCTTTACCAAAGAACCGCGCGGGCAGTCCTTATCTTTTAATTCGTAGGTGGTTTTGCCCTTGGTTATAACGGTAGTATCGCGGCCGTAGCGCTTGTCCATTTTATAAACAAAGCAGTTTTTGCAGCCCGGGCTTACTTTTTTGCAGCCGTGCCACGGGTTCCAGGGCATAGCTTTGTCAATTTGGGTATTTTGCATAACATCACCCCGTTAAATATCCTCAACAACCTCATAATTGCTGGCTTCGGTATTATCCTCGGCAAAAAGCGCCGCCGCAAAATCCGTTGCCGAAAATTCCCGCAGATCATCCACAGCTTCGCCCACACCAATCATCTTAACCGGCAAATTAAGCTCGTTGGTTATGCCGATAACCACACCGCCCTTGGCAGTACCGTCCAGCTTGGTCAAAATAATACCGGTAAGCGGCACAGCTTCGCCAAACAGCTTGGCCTGGCTGATAGCGTTTTGCCCGGTGCCGGCATCAAGCACCAGCAGCACCTCAACATTAGCCCCCGGTGCCTCACGCTCTATAATGCGGTTTATCTTAGAAAGCTCCTCCATCAAATGGGCTTTGTTTTGCAAACGCCCGGCTGTATCAACAATTAAAATGTTAGCACCGCGGGCCGTTGCTGCCCGACAGGCATCAAACACCACTGCCCCCGGGTCAGACCCACTTGCCTGACGTATAACGTCTACACCGGCGCGCTCACCCCACGTACAAAGCTGCTCAATAGCCGCTGCCCTAAAAGTATCAGCCGCAGCCAACAGCACATTATGCCCAATAGAATTATAATAAGCCGCCATTTTGCCAATGGTAGTGGTTTTGCCGGCGCCGTTTACACCCACCACCAAAATAATGTTCAGGCGGCCGCCCTTAAGCCTAAAGCGCGTTTTATCCTCGCCTTCTTCGCTGCCCTGCAAAATCTTGATTATTTCCTCCTGCAAGGCTGTGCGCAGCACCGCAACATCACGTATATGCTCGCGTTTTTCCCGCTCACGCAGCTTTTCTACCAGCTCTATGGCCGTCTGCACGCCCACATCAGCCTGAATAAGCGTTTCCTCAAGCTCTTCATAAAAATCGTCGTCTATTTTGCGCCCCATAGAAAATACTGCGCTCATTTTGCTGTTAAATTCGTCACGGGTTTTGGTAAGCCCCTGTTTAAGTTTATCAAAAAAGCCCATATTATACCCTCTCAGTCTAATTTAATCAAGCTGCCGCTTTTTTAAGAAATATATTCGTCCATATTATCGCTTAGCTTTACCGATACCAGCCGCGATATGCCGTTTTTCTCCATAGTAACGCCCCACAGACGGTCGGCAGCCTCCATAGTGCCCTGGCGGTGTGTTACCACCACAAACTGCGTTTTTTGCTTAAACATCTTAATATATTCGGCAAAACGCTCCACATTGGCTTCATCCAGCGCCGCATCCACCTCGTCTAAAATGCAAAACGGGCTGGGCTTTACCTGAAAAATCGCCAACACCAACGCCACACCAATCAACGATTTTTCACCGCCGGACAATAAGTTGTAGTTTATCAGGCGCTTGCCGGGCGGCTGCACCAGCATATCCACACCGCTTTCCAGCACATTATCCGGTTCAACCAGCACCAGCGCCGCCGTACCGCCACCAAACAGTTGATTAAAGGTTTGCCCGAAATTGCCGTTCACCTGCTCAAAGGTTTCCTTAAAGCGCTTGCTCATAATGGTGTTCATTTCTTTTATTACATTTTTAAGCTGCTCGTGTGCAGCCAGCAGGTCTTCGCGCTGCGCCGACAAAAACTCAAAACGCTCGCGCACCTGCTTATATTCGTCTATGGCTTCTATGTTAACATTACCAAGTTCGGCAATGCGCCCTTTTAAGCCTTTTACCCGGCGTGCCAGCTCCTGCCGCGATACCGCAGTGTTCATATAAGGCAGGGCTTCATCGTAGGTCATACCAAAGTTTTCCAAAAGTTTGCCACATTCAGCCTCGTCCTCAGTCTGCAAGCGTGCTTCACGCACCTCCAACTGATGTATTTCACCGGTCAGGCTAAGCCCGCATCTGGCATATTCCGCTGACTGCTTTTCCAAATCGGCCATTTGCTGCTTAACAGCGGCACTTTCGTTACCAAGCCCGCTCAGCGCATCTTCTGCCGCCGTAATTTTCACCAGATAAGCCTGCTCTGCTGCCTGTTTCTGCTCCAATTCGGCAGCCAGCTTAGCCGCCTGCACCGCCAGATTTTCCTTAGCCTGCTGCTTTTGCGCCTGTTCTTCAAACAGACTGCTTTTGGCACTGGTAAGGCGGTCAACCTCGGCCACCAAATTATTGTAAGCGGTACGCTGCGTCAACTCACCAAGGCGCCCCTGCTCCAGGCTTTTGCGTGCTTCTTCCACCTTGGCACCGGCCTGCTCCCAGGCCAACTGTGTAGCTGCCAGTTTTTCGTTGGCTTGTCGGCTCAGCACATCCCAGTTAGCCACTTCATCGCTCAACTCTGCCTGCCGCTTTATCAAACGCTCCTGCTCACGGGCGTTTTCCTGCAAATCACGGTGCAAACGCGCCAACTGTGCATCTTTGTCGGCTCGTCCGTCACGCAGGTGGCCAATATCCTTAATTTTGCCCATATAGGCAATTTCGTTAGTGCGCTCATCAGCCAGCAGCATACTGCGCTTTTGCTCCAAATCGGTGCGTATGTTATTTAGCTGCTGCAACTGCTGTTGCTTGGTCGCCAAATTAGCGGCCAAACGTTTTACACTTTTTTTCAACTCTGCCAGTTGATTCTTCTTTTGCAGCAGGTCACCGCTGTTTTTTTGCCTGCTGCCGCCGGTTATCGAACCACCCGGTGCAATAATATCACCGGCCAGTGTCACTATACGCAGTTGCTGGCGGTGTTCACGAGCCACACGGGTAGCAGTATCCAAATCATCCACCAGCAAAATATTGGCAAACAAAAAGTCAATGGCCTTTTGCACCTTAGCATCACAGCGCACAACATCGGCACAGCGGCCAATAACGCCCTTTTCCTGCAAAGCAGTTTCAAGCTCGCGGTTTTCCTTAGCCCTTAAAGATGCCAGCGGCAAAAAAGTTGCCCGGCCTAACTGTTCTCGCTTTAAATAGGCCACACAGTCGCGCGCCGCCCGGTCATCCTCTACCACAATGTTTTGCAGGTTAGCCCCGGCTGCGGCTTCTAACGCCTGGCTGTATTTTACGTCCGACTCTATCAGGTCTAACACCACGCCCAACACGCCGTTTACACCGGCCGCCCGCTGTTCTGCCGCTCTTATTATCGAACGTACACCGGGGTAAAAGCCGCTTTTGTTATCGGCCATTTCCGACAACACCTTAAGCCGCGATTCCTCACTGTTAAGCTTCAGGCGGTCTGCCACGCTCTGTTCGTTTTCCTTAACTATTTTCTGCTGAAGCTCCGCAAGCTCATCATTTAAAGCGGCAAGCTCTTGCTTACTGCGCTGCCGTTTGGCCTGCAAATCATCAATTTCGGCCTGCATATCGGCTATTTGGCCGTCAAAATCCAAATTATCCTGTTCAATATCGGCAATACTTTGCTGCATTTGCCCGGCTGTCTGGCGGGTTTCCTCCTGCGAACGCGCCAAAAACACCAACTCATTTTTGGTGTTAGCCAACTGGCTGGTGCTGTCAAAAATCTCCTGACGCACTTCCTCCTGTTCGGCTGCCAGCTCCTCCAAATGCTCTTTAAGCGCCGCAAAAGTTTCTTCCTGCCGGCTCAAATCGGCTTTTATAGCCGCCAAAGCCTGCGCCGCCTGCTCTTTTTCCTCATTCAAGCGGTTTACCTGCGCCACAAAACCGTCATCACGGCTAAGCAGCAAATCCAGCTCCGCCTGAAGCCGCTCCATATTTTGTTCTGCCGCCGCCATACGCTCCCGCAACAGGTCACTTTCGGCTTTGGCCTGTTCACGCGCCGTTTTTAAATCAAACATCTGCTGCCGCGCTACCGACAATTCTTCCTCCAGCCGGTCGTTGCTTAAACGCGCCTGCAACAGGTTGCTTTCTGCCGTTGTCTGCTCTGCCGATGCTTTAGCCGGAGCATCACGTTTTTGTGCCAAATCACTTACCGTTGCCGCTAATTTCTGACGATTTTCGGCCATATTTTGCAACAGCAAATTTATTTCGCTGTTATCAGCCTGCGCCTTTAAGTCCAAAAACTCCGTAGCTTTGTCACTCTGCTCTTTAAGCGGTGCCAAACGGGTGTTCAGTTCGCTTATAATGTCCCAAATACGGGCCAAATTCTGTTCGGTATCCGCCAATTTGCGTTCCGCCGTGCGTTTTCTGGTGCGATACTTTACAATGCCCGCAGCCTCCTCCAACAGGGTGCGCCGCTCCTCGGCCCGCATATCCACCACCTGCTGAATACGCCCCTGACCGATAAGCGCCAGCGAATTATTGCTGATACCACTGTCCATAAACAGCTCTTTAATGTCCGTCAAACGGCATTGCCGCCCATTAAGCAGGTATTCACTGTCGCCGTTACGGTAGGCCCTGCGGCAAACGGCAACATCGCTGAATTCCACCGCCAAAGCGCCGTCCGAATTATCAATATTTAAAATTACCTCGGCCATACCCAGAGATTTCAGCTTATCGGTGCCGGCAAAAATAACATCTTCCATCTTATGGCCGCGCAGCACCTTGGCACTTTGTTCGCCCAAAACCCAGCGCACCGCATCTGCTATGTTAGATTTACCGCTGCCGTTAGGCCCCACAATACAGGATATTCCGTCCTCTAACTTTAGCGTGGTACGCTCGTTAAACGACTTAAACCCGGCAAGCTCAATACTTTTTAAATACATACAAACTCCTAAAAGCTGATTTTGGGGCATAAAACCCATTCTTAACTATTTTAGCACATCTTTACCCCAAAAGGCAACCATAAACCGCTGCCTAAATTCCGCATCCTCCAGCAAATATTTGCGGCCGGCACCGTCACTAAGGCACAGCGCCCCGGCAGCAAGCTCAGCGCCGCGTATACGCAGCCTAGGCGGGTAAAATGCCATATTGCACCGTTTATCCCCAACCACCGCCGAAATATCACGCTTATTGACAAAACATTCTCTGGCATCGGGCAGCTCTGTCAGCGCCATTTGCAGCTTGGCACGCCACAGCGCCGCCAAAACATAGGCACCAAACGCCGGATGATACGGCCCGGCCAACACCTCATTAGCCAATTCTTCGGCAGGCTGCAAGCCGGTGCGTATAACCGTTACCCCCCAATGCTCAGCCAGCAGCTTTATCTTCAGGCTTATATCCACCGCAGCAGCAAGTGTCAGCGGTTTATATTCACCTGCCAAATATGCCACCGCTAAATCAGTACCGGCCACCACCACCGTCGGGTAAATTCTCAGCATATCAGGCCGCAGGCGCAAAATTCTCGCCGCCCCGGCCATTGCACTTTCGGCAGTTTCTCCCGGCAGCCCCGGCATAAGCTGCACCCCGCCAATAAATCCCCATTCTTTTAACAGCTTCAGCGCCCGCAAAGCATCTTCGGCAGTGTGGCCGCGCTTGGCTTTTGTCAGCACCTCGTCCGTCATCGACTGTACACCAAGCTCCACCGTGCCAACACCGTATTGCCGCAGGCGGGCCAATATATCTTCATCTATTGCGTCCGGCCGGGTAGATACCCTTATGCCGCTTATTTGCCCCTGTTGCCGGGCCTTTGCCGCCACCGATAAAAATGCCTGCTGCACGCTTTCATCTATCGCGGTAAAGCTGCCGCCATAAAACGCCAGCTCCGGCTGTTGTCCGGACGGTATCGCCTGCAAGGCAGCCAGCAGATCTGTCGGCTGGGGCGCTTTTTTTTGCCCGGATATCCGTCTTTGGTCACAAAATATGCACTGATTAGGGCAGCCCAAATGGGGTATAAAAAAAGGCAGAATATGCCTTTTAGCCACAGACATTTTCCACCTCTTTCTATTATTGCGTTCTTACTGTTACGTTTACTTTTAATAGTTTTTATTTTTTGTGCAGCTAACTGCCCGCTGCCGGCTTTTATCGCCGCTCCCGCGGGCAAAATTTTGCACTCCGCACCGGGGTTTCTCCGGCGCAGGCTTTGAGTCATTCGGCATCGGGTAAATACCCGGGCAGCCACTCCTCCCGGCGCTGCCATGCCTCACGCGCCGCCTTTTGCTCAGCTTCTTTTTTAGTAGCCCCGCTGCCGGTGGCCAGGGTTTGGCCGCAATACACCAGCGCCACATTAAACGTGCGCATATGCGGCGGCCCCTCAAACGATATCAACGGATACGACACCTTGCGTTCTTCCAGCGTTTGCACCAGCATTTGAATATGCCCCTTGTAATCTTCGTAGCGGTCGGCAATTTTAGCCTCCAGCTCCTCGGTAAAGCGCACCAGCAAAAAGTCCTCTACCGCCGGCAGCCCCTGCGACAAATACATAGCACCGATAACCGCCTCAAAGGCATCTGCCAAAATAGAATTTCGGTGCTGCTCGCCGTTTTTAAGGCTGCCCTTGCCCATCACAATATACTCGTCAAGCTTCAGCTCGCGCGCCAAATCCGCCAAAGAACCTTCACACACCAGCGCTGCGCGGGTTTTGCTTAAATAACCCTCGTCGGCATCGGGGTTGCGCTTAAACAGTTCCCGCGCCACAATAAACCCCAAAATAGAATCGCCTAAAAATTCCAATCGCTGGTTATCATATTCACCCTCCGGGCGGTGCCCCTCAAAATAGGTAGGGTGCGTAAGTGCCTGCTCCAGCAAGTCCATCTTGCCATGCCACTTAAGCCTTTGGGCCAGCTCGCCTATACGTTCGTGCCGTTTTTTGTTATACTGTATCGTATCCACTGCTATACACCTTAATTATTTATTTGCTTTTTTCTTCAATATAATCTACTAAGTCGCCAATGGTCTTAAGGTTGTCAACGTCTTCGTCGGCAATCTCAATATCAAAAGCTTCTTCAATAGCCATCACCATCTGCACCACCTCTAAAGAATCCATAGCCATATCTTCAAAGCTGGTAGCATCGGTAATGCCATCAAAATCACGTCCCAATTCCTTTTTTATTGCTTTACGCATAGTTTCTAAAGTATCCATTTAAAATCCCCCTTAGTTCTTTTTAGTAATGTATGTTCGCAAAAGTGCTGCTGCGCTTAATTATTCGTCTTCATCCGTCTTAAAAAATTCAGCGGCCTGTGTCTGCAAACGCTCCACAAAATTACATTCGGTCAAGTCCACCGTCTTTTTTACGGCATTAAATATAGTTTCAGCGTCCGAACTGCCGTGGCAAACAAGGCTAAGGCCGTTTACGCCCAACAGCGGCGCACCGCCGTACTGCTTATAATCCATCATATCTTTAAGACGATTTAAACCGGGCATTACCAGTGCTGCGCCCAACTTACGGCTGGCCGATGCTGTAAGCTCCTGCTTTAAAATACCCAACAGTGTTTTGCCCAGCCCTTCTGACGTTTTAAGCACCGCATTGCCGGTAAAGCCGTCGGTAACAATAACATCTACGTTGCCGCTCATCAGCCCTCTGGCCTCGTAGTTACCCACAAAATTCAACGACGATTGCTTTAACAGCTTGTGTGCCTCCACCAGCTTATCCGGGCCTTTGTTTTCTTCCGTCCCGTTATTAAGCAGGCCAATAGTCGGGTTTTCCCGTCCCAAAAGTGCCTCGGCAGCCAGCTTGCCCAACAAAGCAAACTGCAAATACTGCTGCGGCTCCAGCTCCAGGTTAGCACCAATATCCAACAGCACCGAACCGTTTTTTACCGTAGGGAACACCGTACAAATAGCCGGGCGGGTAATACCGGGTATGCGCCCCAACAGCAACAGGGCAGCAGCCATTTGCGCACCGGTGCTGCCTGCCGATATTACGGCATCGGCCCGGCCGTCTTTTACCAGTTTGGTGGCCACCCAAATAGAACTGTCACGCTTTTTACGCAGGTTTTCCACCGATTCATCCATAGCCATAACCGTGGCGGCAGCTTCCACCGTCACATTGGTCGGCAGTTTATCTTCCGGCGGCAGCTTATCTGCCTGCCCCACCAAAATCAACTGCACATTGGGGTACTGTTCAGCCGCCTTAATTGCGCCCTGCACCAAAGCGTCCGGCGCCAAATCACCGCCCATTGCATCAACCGCAATTCTAATTGCCAAAATTCTTCCTCCTTTGTTGCCTAACACCTAAACCGCTAACCCTGCATCGGCTTTGCTTAGCCTTGCATCAACCTAACTCAACAAAGACGCAAATTTTTCCAGGCTTATGCCCTGATCTACATTACGGCGGTTAAGCTTAAGCGGGTCACTGTTTTTATCAATATCACCCTTGTTGGTGGTAACTGCCACTAAAAAATCGTTTTGCTTTAAAGCCGTGGTAACAGCACTGCCTGTGGCCCCATACGGATAAGCAAAATAGCACACCGGGCGGCCAAGCTCATATTCCAGCACCGCCTTAGAAAGTCTCAAGTCCTGCGTAATACGCTCAATAAATTCCGCTTCGGTTTCCTTACGGCCCTGTGCGCTTAAATATTCCCGCGACACAAAAAACTTGCCCTGCGCCCCGTTAGCGCCTGTGCTTACCATACCGTGCCCGTTATAGCTGTGGCTGCCTATCTCTATCAGGCTGCTCTGCTGCATCTCCCGCATTTGAGCAAACGTAAGGTGCGGCAGGTTCTGTTTGGCAGCACCGCCGTTTTCGGCCTGCTCGGTAGATATAACAACCGCGGCAATGGTAGCCTTTAAGTTATTTTCCTTTAACACCGGGTAAGCAAAATCATAATTGCTGGCATACCCATCATCAAAAGTAATAATAACCGATTTAGACGGAAACGGCAGCGAATTATACAACATACCGGCCGCCTCCGACATTGTATAGGTGCGGTAGTTATTTTCGGCCAGATACGCCATTTCCCGTTCAAACTGAGAAATTGATATTACAGCATTATTGCCTTTATGCACGCCGGTAGCCATTTCTTCATCGCTTACAATATGATGATACATAAGCACCACTGCACCGTAGTCTTTATCGGTGCTGCTGTAGGGTGCCAGCGGTATATTATCAGCCGCCTGTTCGGCATTTACCGTAACACCGTAAACCGTGTGCCCCTGTATAACACCCAAAAGCACTGCCAAAGCCAGCAAAAACGCTGCCATCCAAGTTCCAACCACATACCTGCTGCGCTCGCCGGTAAAATTCATATAATATCCTCCTTTGGCTGCCACACAACAGCCCTTTGCCTACTATACACTGTTTGCCGTTTGGCAATTTATATACACTATAATAAAAATTTAGCAGCAGCCCACTGCTCCAACTGATATTCTACCACAAGTTTTTTTACTTTACAATGCACTTTGGGCCAAATTCACCAAAAGTATCGCTGATTTTATTTAGCTTAGCCCTATTTTTTACCACAAAAAAACTCCCTGCCACAAATCGGGCGGGAGCTTTGTGTCTGTAATCAACAAGCTGTAATTATTCAGCCTTTGCTTCTTCTGCCTTGGCAGCCTTTACCGGACGACCCTTGTAGTAGCCGCACTGGGGGCAAGCATGGTGAGGCAGCTTCATTTCACCGCACTGCGGGCACAGAGAAAGACCCTTGGCAGCAAAATCGGCATAACGGCCGGCACGGTTCATACGGCGGTTAGCTTTAGAAGTTTTATTCTTCGGTACACCCATTGTTACACCTCCTCATCATTGTTCATTTGCGCAAAAAGCGTTTTCAGCTTTTCTAACCTAAAATCAACATTATCTACACAGCAACTGCAATCACCCTTATTAAGGTCGGCGCCACATTCCGGGCAAATACCCTTGCAAGCCTCCCGGCAAAGCGGGCGCATCGGCAGTTCTAAAAACAGTGCTTTTAACAGGGCGGGCGCAATGTCTATTTCGTCACCCTCAAAAAAGCCTATCTCGTCAGCCTCGTCATCTTCCGGCTCCGGCATAGCTTCGGCCTTGTTGGTATAAACCTCGCTTATCGGCACATCCAGCGCCAAAACAAATTCACCAAGGCAACGGCTGCACATCAGCTTAAGCTCGGCAGCAAGCTGCCCATTAAGCCTAAAATAAGGTGCGGTATGTTCAATCTCGCCTTTAAAATCCAGCGGAGAAACCAACACCAGCTCCTCGTAGCCGTAATCTGCAGCGTTTACCTGCTCGGTTAACACCACACGGTCTTTAGTTTCGGCCGTACTTTTAATTTTTGTAACATTGATTTGCATAATTGGTATTATAACCTAATCCTTCCCGCTTGTCAATAGTAAATAACCAAATATGGTTATTTATTTTTTTAATACAAATTGCCCGCTACAGCAGGTTATTATGCAGCACCACCTCGCGGGTGTCGCGCGCTATCATCAATTCTTCGTTGGTATGTACCACAAACACCCGCACCTTAGATTGCGGTGTAGATATTTCCTTAAAATCCTCGTCCGAACTGTTTACGGCCAAATCAACATCCACACCAATGCATTGCAGGCGTGCGCAAATGTTTTTACGCAGCTCGGCATCGTTTTCTCCCATACCGGCAGTAAACACCAGCGCATCAAGCCCCTCCATCAGCAGGGCATACCCGCCGATAAGCTTAATTATCTGCCGGTACAGCATATCTACTGCCAGAGTTGCCCGCTTGTGCCCGTTGCTTTTGGCTTTTTTTACATCGCGCATATCGCTGCTTATACCAGATACACCCAATATGCCGCATTTTTTATTAAGATAGCTGCCGACCTCATCTTCCGTCCAGCCCTCTTTTTTCATCAAAAAGGTTACAATGCTGGGGTCTATGGTGCCGCAGCGTGTACCCATCATCAAACCCTCCAGCGGGGTAAACCCCATAGAAGTATCAACCACCTTGCCGCCCTTTATGGCCGTCAGGCTGCTGCCGTTGCCCAAATGGCAGGTAATAATTTTAGTATCGTCTTTGGGCTTGTCCAGCAGGTCAATTATCTGGTTGCACACAAAACGGTGCGATGTACCGTGGAACCCATAGCGCCTAATACCGTATTTTTCGTACATATCGTAGCTTATTGGGTACATATACGATTCCGGCGGCATCGTCTGATGAAACGCCGTATCAAACACCGCAACATTGGGCACCTGCGGCATTTTATGCAGGCACGCCTTTACCCCGGTTATAGCCGGCGGATTGTGCAGGGGTGCCAATTCATTAAGCAACTCTAACTGCTGCAATACCTCCGGTGTAATTTCCACCGCCTCACTAAAGCTGTCGCCGCCATGTACAATACGGTGCCCCACCGCACGTATTTCACTGAGGTCTTTTATAACGCCCCAGTTAGGGTGCGTAAGCAGTGCTATAACCATCTCCAAAGCTTCGTCGTGGTTTTGCATCGGCCGCTCTATGGTATCCTTTTTTTTGCGATGCTCAAGCCCCAGCGCGGTTTCCATATCATGGTATACGGTATGCTCCACAAAAGAATCCGGCAAGCCTATCTTTTCTACCACACCTTTTACCCATGCCTTTTCCGTCACGGTATCAAAAAGCTGGTATTTAAGCGACGAGCTGCCGGAATTCAATACTAAAATCAACATAATTTTTGCCTCCTGAATGAGGTATTTTTAAAAGGTATTTTTTTACAAATGTTCTTATATAATACCATATGAACATTTTTTATATTATTATAACGCTGGCCACCCTAACCGCCATGCTGCAAAACCCCGCCGCCGCCCTAAGCTCGGCGCAACAAGCCTTAAATAGCTGGTGGAACAACGTTTTGCCGGCATTGCTGCCGTTTTTTATCCTCAGCGAAATTTGCACACGCATTGGGCTTATACGCCTGTTGGGCATTTGGCTAACCCCAATTATGCAGCCGCTGTTCCGCCTGCCGGGCAGCGCCGCCATTGGCCTGCTGCTGGGCTTTTTCTCCGGCTCTCCCACCGGCGGCACGGTTGCGGCCAACCTGCGCGCACAGGGCATTATCAGCCAAAATCAGGGTAACCGTACGCTGGCCTTTTGCAACAACACCGGCCCGCTTTACCTGCTTATAACCGTAAGCTCTCTTTTGCAGGAGCCTGCCGCAGGTTTTTGGCTGGCTGCCGTGCAGTACCCCATAAACCTGCTGTTTGGCCTGCTGCTGCGCTTTGCTGCACCACCCGCGGCACATCAGCCGATAATACACCCACGGGCATTGTGGCAACAGGGCATACAGGCTTTAAAAACCGCGCCAACCCAGCCGCTTAGCCGCCTGCTGAAGGAAAGCTCACTTAAAGCACTTACCAATATCGGTATGATAGGCGCTTTTATGCTCGTTTTCAGCCTGTTTATAACTATGCTTAAACATTTTGGCCTAAACCGCCTGCTATTGGGCGCACTTGCCCCGCTGTGCGCACTGCTGCAACTGCCGGTTGCTGCTCTGCCGGCCCTGGCCGACGGCCTGTTTGAAATGACACTGGGCATACAAACGCTGGCCGACACCAACCTTGCTCTGTTTGATAAGCTGCTGGCGACTGCCGTAATTTTAGGCTGGAGCGGGCTTTCTATCCATATACAAATTGCCGGTGTATGCACCGCCACCGATTTAAGCCTAAAGTACTATCTGCCCTGCCGTTTAGCCCACGCAATTTTGGCACCAACCATACTGCTGCTGCTTAAAAACCGCATAACCCTAAGCAGCGCTGCCTTTAGCCCTGCCGGCCTGCCAATGTGGCTAAGCACGCCTGCCGCCCTGCTTATACCGGCGGCCCTGCTGCTGTTGGCGCTTACTCTGCTGGCCTTTGCCAAATGCGCCGCCCTGTGGCTGCTGCAACGCAAACACTAACGCCCGGCTGTTATTATTCGGCTTCTTCGCCTTCTACCGGCACACGGTTAGCATCAAAATCGGCACGGGTGCTTTTAACGGCTGCCGTAACCTTATCCAGGTTGCCTTCCAGGTGTCTTAGCAGGCTGTCCACATAGGCTTCGGCATCGTTGATCATCTGGTTGGCCTGTTCGTTATAATTCTTCACCAGATTTTCACCGTACTCGGTTGCTTCCTGTACTATTTTTTCAGCCTCCTGCTGTGCCATCTTAACTATCTCGGTTTCCTGCACAATGCGCTCTGCCTCCGAACGTGCATTGTCCAGCATACTTTGCCCCTGCGCCTTAATGCTGTCCAAAATTTTATCGCTTTGTTCCAGCACCTGCTTAGCCTGACGCATTTCTTCCGGCAGCTTGGCATTTATTTTATCGACAATCTCCAAAATGTAGTTGCCCTCTACCATCACCTTGTTAGTAAGCGGCACGCGCGAACTGTTGTCAATATATTCGGTAAGCTCACGCAAAATAGAATTGATATTGTCTTCACTCAAGCTGTCGTTTCTTTCAAAATCCATCATAATAGCCCCCTAAAAATGTATTTATTTTTCCGTCTGTTTTATATTTAAGTTATTTTTAAGTTAATTTAAACCAAAGTAATACACCGCAGTATCACCGTAAACCTTGTGCTTATAAAGTTGCCAGCGCTCATCGGCAAACAGCTCCGGCTGCTTGGCGGCAGTTTCCAGCATCACAATGGCGTCCGGCTGCAAAAAGCCTTCTTTTAGCAGCAGTGGCTCCACGGCGGCAATAAAGCCCCGGTTATACGGCGGGTCTAACAGCACAACATCAAAGCCACCCAGCCTGGCCATATTTTTTACGGTATCGCCAACCAAAACGCGCGTTTTAGCCTCAAATTTACAGGCTGCTATGTTTTTGCGGATAACATTTATCGCCTGACGGTCGGCATCACAAAAAACGGCACTTTTAGCCCCACGTGACACAGCTTCTAAACCCAAGGCACCGCTGCCGGCAAAAGCATCCAACACCACAGCATCCTGCAAAAACGGGTTAAGCGCACTAAAAATCGCTTCTCTTACACGTTCGGTGGTGGGCCGGGTTTTGGTACCTGCCGGCGCACTTATGTTTTTACCGCGCGCCTCACCGGATATTATACGCATATTATTGCTCCTTACAAATTTGGCGTAAATACTACCTAATAGTATAACATACCTGTGGTACATTTGTAAAATACAAAAATTTGCGCCCGCCTACGCGCATAAAACAACATCAACTGCCCAAAATAAGAAAAGATTATCCGTAGCGGATAATCTTCCTCTCCCAAACAGGCAAAATTCCGCTGTTATTTTTCGGCGGAATTTTGTTTTTTCTCACCGTTTACAGCAACCGTGGCGTTTATTAAAGCTGTTCCACCTGCTTTTTAGCTTCATAACGCGCAGCACGCTGGCACATTTCACAAATAATTACCGGGTTTTCTCCTTTGCGCACGGCCTCAAAATTTTTATCCATTTTGTTTATCTCCATTTTTTTGCCGCACAATGCACATCTAATTTCCATCAAATCACCCCCACAACGGCATAAATCCATATCGGTCTGCTAAAAATATCTACATAACACCTTATTTATTTTATAATTCGAGCCAACAAAAAAATTTCCTGCAAAAAATTGCATTTTACTATATATGTTAGCTTAATTTAAGGAGGAACTATGCCAAACCCAAGCAACTATCTGCAACAAACCGCCCGTATGCTGGATATGGCCACCGAAGCACACAGCCTGCTAAAGGGTGACGCCGATACCGAGCTTAGCGGCGTAAGCCACAGCGAAGAAGCTTTTTGCGGCGGCAAAATTGTAACTATTAAAATTTTAAACCAAAACGGCGCCAATATTATGGGCCGTGATATCGGCACCTACACCACCATAGAGCTGCCGAATATCCACACGGCTATCCCCAGCCAACTTATCGGGCCGGCCAGTGCAGCCATAGCCGGTGTTATACGCAGCCTGCTGCCGCCCCCCAAGCCAAGTGCCCCGCAACCGCTGCTGCTGGTGGGGCTGGGCAATTTTAAAACCACTGCCGATGCCATTGGCCCCAAGGTAATAAGCCATATTCAGCCCACACGCCATTTTTACCGCGCCGAGCTTGCTGCCGAAATTAGCCCGGTGGCTGCCATTGCACCGGGGGTGGTGGGCAACACCGGCAGAGAAACC
>CAZMTO010000027.1:0-21955 GCA_964569265.1 uncultured Peptococcaceae bacterium
CAGAACGTCGTGAGACAGTTCGGTCCCTATCCGTCGCAGGCGTAGGAAATTTGAGAGGAGCTGTCCCTAGTACGAGAGGACCGGGATGGACGAACCTATGGTGTACCAGTTATTGTGCCAATGGTATAGCTGGGTAGCTAAGTTCGGGAAGGATAAGCGCTGAAAGCATCTAAGTGCGAAGCCAACCTCGAGATGAGATTTCCCATAGCGTAAGCTAGTAAGACACCAGAAAGACGATCTGGTTGATAGGCTGGGAGTGTAAGGTCAGCAATGGCTTCAGCGGACCAGTACTAATTAGTCGAGGGCTTGACCTGTAAACTTTAAGCTTTAAGTCAGGCTTTTGAATGCTCGAAGGAAGATGATTATGCAGTTGTCAGAGATCTGGCGATGAGAAAGTTAAATAGTTTCTGGTGGCTATAGCGAGGAGGTCACACCTGTTCCCATTCCGAACACAGAAGTTAAGCTCCTTAGCGCCGATGGTACTTGGGTTTTCCCTGGGAGAGTAGGACGCCGCCAGATTTTTTTTTGCTTATTTTTAAGCCACCCTTTAGCAAAGTACGCTATGGGGTGGCTTTTTTGTTTTGTGGGGCGAGATATGGTTTGCTGTGATGAAACAGGGGAAATAGTTGGTGGTGCAGGTAAGACTAGATAGAGATATGAGGAAAGTGGAAAGAGGGCAAACGGGGGTTGCGAAAGAAATTTGTTGTGCTATAATGATAGTATTGAGTGAGGATGTGATTTTATGAGCAGAGCTTATGAATTTTTGAAAGAGTGCGGTACATTTTTTGTGTTGACTATGAATGGTGATTATCCAGATGGTCGCCCGTTTGGAGCGGTGATGGAGGTTGACGGTGATTTGTATCTATCAACTAATGATCTGAATAATGCACATAAGCAAATGCGTGAAAATGGTCATATAAAAATTGTTGCAAAGAAAGCCGCGTCGCGTGAATGGATTAGAATTACAGGGATAGCGACTGAGTGCGATGATAAAGCCTTGAAAGAGAGAATGATTGAGGAATGGCCTGTTTTGCAACAACGGTTTGGCGAAGTTGGCAGGGAGCATTTTATTATGTTTAAGGTTAAAGTTGAAAATGTGGAAATAAAGTAAATTTCATATTTGTGAGGTGTTTACTGTGAAAAAGGCGTTATTATACATACACGGCAAGGGTGGCAGTGCTGAAGAAGCCGATCGTTATAAAGAGATTTGCAGTGCCTATGATTTGTATGGTTTGGATTATAAAGGCACAACGCCGTGGGAAACAAAAGAGGAAATCTTGCAGGGATATGAAGCTTTATGCAAGAGTTACAATTCCGTTTTGCTTATGGCGAACAGTATTGGTGCGTATTTTTCAATGAATGCTTTGGCGGGCAAGGCATTGGAAAGAGCATTTTTCATATCTCCGATTGTAAATATGGAACAGTTGATTTTGGATATGATGATGTGGGCAGGTGTGACGGAGGCGGAGTTACGGGAGCGCAATGAAATTAAGACAGCTTTGGGAGAAACGCTTTCCTGGAATTATCTCTGTTATGTCAGGGAAAATCCTATTGTTTGGAACACCCCCACGGATATTTTATACGCAGGAAAAGATAATCTGACGGCTTATGAAACAATATCGAAATTTGCAAAGGACACCGGCTCATCATTGGTGATTATGCAGGAGGGCGAGCATTGGTTTCATACAGAGGAGCAGCTTGCGTTTCTTGATGATTGGTTAAGGAAAAGTATACAATATAAGCATACTTGCAGGCGAGTTGAACCTTGATAGGCAGGTTGGTTGCAGATGTTTTTTTGGTGGTATATGCTGGTGTGTGTGCTTATATGCCCACTGGCGATGATGTTTGGCGGGCGGTTGATGTGGAAGCATTGTGCAAACGGCAAGCCCGGTGCTGTGGGTTATCGTTCGCGGCGTTCGGTGGCAAGCCGGGAGGCGTGGCGGTTTGCTAATGAGGACTGCGGTCGGCGTTGGTGGCGCTGGGGCTGCGCGCTGTTGATTCCGTCGGTGGTGGCGATGCTGCCGGTGTATGGTGCCGATGATGGCACTGTGGGCATAATGGGCGGCATAGTTGCTATGATTGACTGTGTTATTATATTGCTGACGATTTTGCCGACAGAAACAGCACTGCGGCGCAAATTTGATAATAAAGCACCTGATGTTGTGCGGTAATAATCGGCGCTTAAGGCGTTTAAAATGAGGCGAATTTTATGGATAAAAAGGTGAGCGGCACGGTGGTGGCCGTAAAGTGCCATAGCTGGATTAAGGTGAACACCAAACCCCTGCGGCAAAATGCCCTTGACGGGGCGCAGTTTGCGCATACGGTTAAGGTGCGTTATATGGCTGATGGGCAGGAGTATTTTATAAAAAAATGGCTTGCGCCCGGTGGGCGTGTGCCGGAGGTTGGCGAGGCCGTGACGGTGCAATATAGGGCGGATGCGCCGAAAAAGGCGCTGCTGCTATAAAAAAAGCCCGCCAAGAAGGCGGGCGCAGGGTGCCGGTTAAAGGTCTAAAATGTCTATGTGGTGCAGGGCAACATCGGCGTATTGCAGCGTGTGACGTTGGGGACGGCCGGAGGTTGTTTCTTCTATCTGGAAGATGTGAGAAAACGCACCGGTTATTTTGGCGTTAACATTTTGCAGGTTAAGCTTGGGTTGCGTTAGGGCAACGTTTATGCATATGTTGGGGTTGGTGCGGTAGCGTTGCTGTATGCGCAGCTTTAATTTTTCAACATCGTATATATCGCTCATAAAAAATCCTTTCTTATGTCAAAATTTATTGTCAAAATCATCTTAAAAAGCAAAAAAAGCAAACATAAAGCCGCCCAAAAATTCGGGCGGCTTTGGTGTTTAGTCAAAATATTCGCTTACGTCGGTTTTATCGTTATACTGCTTTTTTACCCGCATAAGCACTGACCCATCTGCCTGCTCGGTTTCTTCGGTAATTTGATACCGTGTATGGTTGGTATCTAACGCCTGCTTGTAACGCGCGGCTTCATCGCGGTTAACCTGCAACTGCTGCCTAAGGCTTAGTGAGCAATCCGGCTTTTGGGCAAAAACCAGAGTCTGCATAATACAAGCTGCTTTTACACGCTTCACGCGTATCACCTCCCTTGGCGGCTGCCCGGCCAGAACAAACGCCGTTTTTCAGAGAGATGATAAGTAAAAACATAGTTGGCTCTGCCCGTCTGCCGTCGGCAGGGCCGCACTGTATGCACTCTCGTGGTATATTTAATACACTTATATTTTAACACAATTTTTGCAAAAATTCAAAGGCTGCGGGGTGCAGTTTTTATGTAAAAATTTGGGCTTTTATTTGGCTTGGGTTTGTGGTAGAATGTTGCTTGACGGAATATTTACCGATATTAAGGGGGATAAAACACAAATGGAACTGGTAAAAAACCGCATTGTGGTAAAGGTGGGCACGTCTACGCTTACTAATGAACAGCGCAAAAGCAACCTGCGTGCTTTTGACAAGCTGGCCATGGTGCTTTCTGATATACATAATATGGGCTACGAGGTTATTCTGGTGTCGTCCGGCGCTATTGCAGTTGGCTCCAACAAATTGGGGATGAAGGAAAAGCCCAGCGAAATGCGGCTTAAACAGGCGGCTGCTGCGGTTGGTCAATGCAGCATTATGTATTTGTATGACAAATTTTTTAACGATTACGATAAGACGATTGCCCAGATTTTGTTGAACGCCGAGGATATTGAGCAGGAAGAAAAGAAAGATAACCTGACCAATACTTTTAATGCCCTGCTGGAGTTGGGCGTTATACCGGTGGTAAACGAAAACGATTCGGTAAGCTACACCGAAATTGAATCGCAGGAGCGGTTGTTTGGTGATAACGATATGCTGTCGGCGGTGGTAGCGGTGCTTACCCGTGCCGAAAGATTGGTAATATTGTCGGATATTGACGGCCTGTACGATGCTGACCCGCGCCTGCACCCCGATGCCAGGCTGATAGAGCGCATTGAAGAAATTAACGATGGCGTGGTAGCTTTGGCAGGCGGCGCCGGCAGCCGCCGCGGTACCGGCGGTATGCGCACCAAATTGCAGGCTGCTACGCTGGCAACGGCGCAGGGTATTGCCACCACTATAACTAATGGCCAGCGGCCGGAGGCTTTGTATGATATTGTGCGCGGTGAACCGGCAGGCACCCTGTTTGTTGGGCGCAAAAGGTAGCTGCGCGTAAAAGTGCCGCAATATGTGTGCCGTAATTTATAGCTAAAAAATAAGCCACCCTGTTGCAGGGTGGCTTTTGTGTTGCTATTTAACGGTGTGCCATTGACCGTCGGCGGCTTTTTGCAGGGCCGGGGTGTAGCCTGCATTGCCGCGGTAGATGTAAATGGCGTTGTCGGTGGGGGCTAAAGGCAGGGTATAGGTGCTTTTGGCACCCAGTGCGCTGTTAAAGCCGCCCCACGCCGCGTAAAACTTTAAATAATGCGGTTGACTGCCGCCGCCTTCATCTTTATAAGCGCGGACAAACCCCATAGATGATGTAGTGCCTACCGTAAAGGTAATGGCGTCACCGTTAGGGGTAACCGTAAAATCGTCGGTGATGTAAACGCTGCTGTTAACGGTAAAACCGGAGCCGATAAACCAGACAAAAGCCGCACAAAGCAACACCGCAGACAAAATGGCAATAAGCTTCTTCATAAGGGCCACCTACAGGGCCTTTTCTATCAATACCAAATTGATGGCGGCCAGCCCGTGAAAGTCACCCTTAACAATACCGACCTCGTGGAAGCCCAGCGCCTGATAAAAGCTGCGGGCGGGGGTGTTTATTTTGTTGGTATCAAGCCGCAGGTAACGGCAGCCGCGGCGTTTGGCTTCAGCCTCGTAAAAGGCAATAAACGCCTTGCCAAGGCCGGGTATGCGGGCAGTGTGGTCTGCCACCAGCGTGTGTATAACCAAAACATCCTGCGGGTGGGCGGCGGCAGCGGTATCACGCCAGGGGGCTCCGGCGTACAAATCTTCCTGCGTGTGGTTTATGCGGGCAGCGGCCAGCACTTTGCCGTTATCGTCGCACTGCACGTACATATCACCCTGTGCAACGCCCAGGGCTGCGGTGTCGGCAGTGGGGTAAATGCCGGGCTGCCAGCCTACCGCGGCAAGCTTTTCGGCATCAGTTAAAATTTTGTTGTATATGGCGGCAATAGCCGGTATGTCGGCAGCGGTGGCCGGCCTGAAGATTGTCATAATAAGCACCTGCCTTGTAAAAAATAAGTAATACTACAATATGGTAACATAAAAAACAGCAGTTGGCAAGTTGGCCGTGTATATGTTAAAATATTTACAATAAGTTTACCTTGGCGGTTTATACTATGTAAAACAAGGAGGTACGCATATGTTTAATATTATGGTGGTAGAAGATGACGCTGACCTGCTCCGTATGATGGGCAGTGTTTTGCAGCATAACGGTTATAGGCCCCTGCTGGCCGAGGACGGCGATGAAGCGCTGGAAATTTTGGAAAATGAACAGGCAGATTTGATAATATCGGATTTGATGATGCCCAACACCGACGGCATAGAGCTTACGCGCCTGCTGCGCCAAAGCAATTATAATATGCCTATTTTAATGGTTACGGTAAAGGACAGCTATGCCGACAAGCAAAAAGGTTTTTTGGCCGGTGTAGACGATTATATGGTAAAGCCCATAGATATAAACGAAATGATATTGCGGGTGCGGGCACTGCTGCGCCGGGCGCAAATTGCCAACGAACACAGGTTGCAGGTGGGCGAGGTTATGTTAGACTGGGACGCATTGCTGGTAAAATCGCCGCTGGGTGAGATGAATTTGCCGCAGAAGGAATTTTATCTGCTGTTTAAGCTGTTGTCGTATCCCGGCAAAATTTTTACGCGCCAGCAACTGTTAGATGAAATTTGGGGTATGGATTCGACAACGGACGAGCGCACGGTAGATGTACACATAAACCGCCTGCGTGACCGCTTTAAACAGCTTGCCGATTTTGAGATAGTAACGGTGCGGGGGCTGGGCTACAAGGCGGTGATAAAGTGAGCCCGCGCCGCCAAAGATACCAACAGATAGTGCAACGGTTTAAGCGCGGCAGCATAGTGTTTAAGTTTGGCCTGTTTTTGCGCATTATGCTGATGATATTTGGGCTTAGCTTTTCTCTGCTGCTTATTTTGCTGTGTCTGCTGTATCTGGCCGATTCTCACGGTATTATAAGCAGCCCGCAAAATGCTATGTTTGTAATAACAATGTCGGTTTTGCTGGGCGGTGCTATGCTTAGCCTTGTAGTGTCGTATTGTATAAACCGTATGGTAATGCAGCCAATGCGCCAGGTGTTAAACGCGCTGGAGGAGGTTGGCCGCGGTAATTTTGATGTACGCATAAGTACTGATGATACTATGGAGCTGGGCGTTTTGGCCGATGCCATCAACAGTATGATAAAATCTCTGAGCAATGTAGAAATGCTGCGTGATGATTTTATTGCCAACGTATCACACGAGCTTAAAACGCCGCTGGCATCTATACAGGGGTGCGCGGCGCTGCTGCAAAACGAAGATGTTACCGACGAGGAGCGGCGAATGTATGCCGGTATGGTGTACAGCTCAGCCAAGCGGTTATCCGGCCTGTGCGGCAACATTTTAGAGCTTTCTAAGCTTGATCACGGTGATGTGCAGGTTACCCAAACCGATTTTATGCTGGATGAGCATTTGCGTCAGGCGTTGCTGCTGTTGCAGCAGGATTGGCAGCAAAAAGACATTGAGCTGGACTTGGATCTGGACGAAATAAAATATACCGGCAGCGACGAGCTGTTGATGCAGGTGTGGCTTAATCTGCTGGGTAACGCCATAAAATTCAGCCCGCAGGGCGGACGGCTGGAGGTTAGCCTTGAAAAGCTGGATAACGTGGCGGTGGTTACTGTGCGCGACTATGGCATTGGTATTGAGCCGGCCGAACAGGCACTGGTGTTTGAAAAATTCTATCAGGCGGATACATCGCATAAAACCGAGGGCAACGGCCTGGGGCTGGCCATGGTAAAAAAGATAGTTGACCTGCTGAGCGCGGATATAAGCGTGTACAGCGAGGGTGCAGGCAAGGGAGCATCGTTTATTGTTACGCTGCCGCTGGCACAGTAAAAACGGCAGCACTGCCGGCAAATTTAAATAGCAAATTTAAATAATAGAAATAACCGTTGGGCCGGGTATACCGGGGCGGTTATTTTTTTGTAAAAAATTTACTGTACCCTATTGACAACGGCGCCGCAAGGTGATATATTACAAGTGTACCAAGTGTATTAAGTGAACTAATACAGTTAAACATATTAGTACAGTTAAGGCATAGGCGTACAGTGTGTGATAGTTTATGTGTTGTGTAGGTTGTGTGGGCACTTACCCGGCAGGTGCGGGGCCTAAAAATGTGTAGTGTGGCCGTGGGGCCGTTGTGTGGCTTTTATGTGATGTGTGTGATATGTGATAAGGTTTGCCTGCCGGGTATGCCCCAGGTGTTTGGGGGTGCATAAGCCTGTTTGTGTGATGTGGTTGTGTGGGCTTTTTTTGGTTTTATGTGTGCATAGCCAAAAACAGACCGCCGTATAAGGGCGGTTTTTTTATACCGCCGAAAAAGGTGGTGAATTTTGTGTATGATGTTAAATGTGGCAGTGAATAGTTGTATGAGTTTTTGTGAGCCGATTTTGGCAAATTTGGCAGAAAGGAGGCAGATATCTGTGATTACAATAGATTATAAGGACAGACGGCCGCTATACCAGCAGTTGATGGAGCGCATAGAAGAACTGGCGCTGAAGGGCCTGATAAAACCGGACGAACAGTTGCCGTCGGTGCGCAGCCTGGCGGTAGAGCTGGCCATAAACCCCAACACTATACAGCGTGCTTACGGCGAATTGGAGAAAAAAGGCGTGGTGTATTCGGTGCCGGGGCGTGGCAGCTTTTTGGCATCGGGGCAGCAGGCATTGCGAGATTTAAACCGCGAGAAAAACCGCGAGGAGCTGTGTAAAATTGCCGAGCGGGCGAAAAGGGCCGGTGTGGGGCGCGCCGATTTTTTGGTGGACGCTGCTATGGCATACGATGAGGGGGGTACCGAAGAATGATAGTGACATCGAATGTGAGCAAAAGATTTAATGACGTTTTGGCCCTTAACGACATTACGTTAAACATAAATAAAGGGGCAATTTTTGGGCTGGTTGGCACCAACGGCGCCGGCAAAAGTACTCTGCTTAGGTTGCTGGCCGGTATTTACCGCCCGGACAGCGGCGAGCTTACGGTAGAGGGTGAGCCTGTTTGGGAAAATATGGCGGTAAAGCAGCGGGTTTATTATATTTCTGACGAGCAGTATTTTTTTGCTAATGCTACGCCGCTGGAGGTTGCCCGCTATTATGCCGGTATTTACGGTAAATTTGATATGGGGCGCTTTACGGCGCTGATGAGCGGCTTTGACCTGCCCTTGCAGCGTAAAATAAGCACCTTTAGTAAAGGTATGAAGAAGCAGCTTTCGGTTATTTTGGGTTTGGCCGCCAACACCGATTATATTTTGTGTGACGAAACCTTTGACGGCCTTGACCCGGTTATGCGTAACACCGTAAAAAGTCTGTTTGCTGCCGAAGTTGCCGACCGAGGTTTAACGCCGGTAATTGCATCGCATAACCTGCGGGAATTAGAGGATATTTGCGACCACGTTGGTTTGCTGCACAAGGGCGGCGTGCTGCTGGAAAAAGATCTGGATGATATGAAGCTGGGTGCCGGCAAGGTGCAGTGTGTGCTGCCTGAGGGTGCCGACATTGATGCACTGGGGCTTAACATAGTGGTTAGAGAAAACCGCGGCCAGTTGTTAACCATAATTGCCCGCGGCACGCAGGAAGAAATTGCAGCCAAGGTAAGCCGGGCCAACCCTGTGTTTATGGAAGTTTTGCCGCTTACCCTGGAGGAATTCTTTATTATGGAAACGGAGGTGGCCGGCTATGACCTTAAAAAGCTCTTTATCTAAGTTAGAGCAGCCCACTGTGGGTGCAAACGGTATAAACCTTGTGGGGCTTACGGGCAAAATTATAAAGCGCAACTTGTGGCTGCTGGTGCTGGCGGCTATAGGCTTTTTGCTGAATATGCCGGTTGCGGTGGCTCTGGTTTGGAGCAATATGGCATCGCACCCTTATTATAGAAATCAACATTTAGATAGCCTTGCTGACGATGTTTTTGTGATGTTTAATATAGGCAGCGCTATGATTATAGCGGCAGGCGCGATTTTGGCGGCGTTTGTGCTGTTTAAGTATCTGCATAACCGCCGACAGGTAGATTTTTACCATAGCTTGCCGGTACGGCGGGAAAAGTTTTATGCAGCCAATTTGCTGGCCGGTTTGCTGATATTTTTGCTGCCGTATTTGGCGGCGCACGTATTGGCCCTGCCCCTGTTGGCAGGCAGCGGGCTTTTGCCCTACATTGATATGGCCGATTATCTGCTGGCTATGGCAATGCACATTTTTGCCTATATGATAATGTTTGCTCTTGCTACTTTGGCAATGCTGCTTAGCGGCAATTTGGGCGGCTCGTTAAAGATATTGTTTTCGGTTTATGCACTGTGTCCTATTATATCGGCAATGCTGTTGCTGCTGGGCAGCACGTTTTTAACCGATTATGCCGATTTGGGCTCGATGGAAATGCTGCTGTTAAGGCTTTCGGTTATTGAACGTTATATGGTGATGATGTTCAATGATTCGTTAATTACGGTATGCTGGCAGGATATTGTGCTGGGCGCCATTATTTTGGTGGGTGCAGTGCTGGTTGGCTTGCAGCTCTACAAAAAGCGTCAATCGGAATGTGCCGGCGCTACCCTGGCGTTTGGCTGGCAAAAGCCGCTGTTTAAGTATCCCTATGTGGTGTTGGCGGGCACATTGGGCGCGGTGGTTATGTATTTGGCCGGTGACCGCAGCCTTGTTTGGCTGGCGTTTGGTTTGCTGTTTTTTACCGCTTTTGCAGCACAGACTATAGAAATTGCCATTGCACGCGATTTTCGCGCTATAAAGAAGAACCTGCGTGGTGTTGTACTTTCTCTGGTGCTGGTGGCGTTGGTTATCGGTGCTTATGGTATGGATGTTTGCGGCTACGAAGATTGGCAACCGGAAGCCGATAAGGTAGAGGCGGTTATTGTAAACCCCGGTGCGCTGGAAGGTATGAATTTGTTTAATTATCGCCTGCAAGACGGTTATGTTGATAATGCCGATAATTATTACTGCCTTAACCCGCTGTATTACTATTATGGTGGTAATGCACTTACTATCCAAAACCCTGATAACGTAGCGGCGATGATAGCAATTTTGACCAGTGAGCCGCTGGGCTTTGGTGAATTTCATCAGCAGGGCAGCGATGATTATGATGATTATTATGGCTACTATGATTATAATGACACCAATTACAGCCGTGTATGCTTTAAGATGAAGAACGGCGGCTACAAAGTGCGTTATATGAGCTACGGCGGTATTGTGGGTAACCTTGATGCTTATACCGCCCTGTATGACAGCGAGGAAATACGCACAAGACTGACCGGGTCGCTGGAAATTCCGGAGAATTTGACGGTACGTTTGGATTATCTGGAGGATTATACAGCAATTTACGGTTATGATTTTGGCCCCATACGAGAGCAGGACGATGCCAAGGTGCGTCAACTGTGGGAAACCTACCGTAGTGAATTTGCCAAGCTTACAGCTAAAGAGTGTTTAACAACTGCACCGCTGGGCTGCCTTAATTTGGGTATTTATCAGGACTATACACGTGTCGTAGATGATTTGGGCGAATACGACGAAAACTGGACGGATTACTGGTATCATTCGGCAAAGGTTTACCCCCAGATGACCGAAACCATTAAAATGCTGCGTGGTTTTTATGGCAGCGAGGTTTTGGGCAATCAGTATAACAAATATCAGTTGTCTAAAATTATTGAATATACGCCTAAAAATTCTCAGCTACAGATGACCCCGAATAGCAAACGCCCGGATGACGTGATTATCCCTGAGGAAACCGCTGTGGCGGATGTTGAGGTATATTCCACTCAGGCGGTTGATTATATGCAGTATGCCGATATAGTGGCGGTTGAAGATGATGACTACGTTGGCAAGCCGGTGGATATAAGCCGTTCTGCGGAAATTATTGCCAACACGGTGAGTGAAGCACAGCTTGGTGATGTGGAATATTACCGCCCGTGGCGCCACACCGACTGCCTTAAGTATTATGAGCTGTTTTATATGGTGGAGGATGGGGCGACGGTTATGCAGACCCGTTACGAACTTCCGTAGGGGCAACTGCACACCATCTACTTTGTCGTGGTTTGGTTTTGCTCGCGACGCGCACTATCAGTGCAGCTTGCTCGTCAAAATCAAACCACTTCGCGTATCTGGCGCACATTTGCACCCTACGGCGCGCGATGGTTTATTTGCATAGCATTTTACAGGGGCAACTGCCTATAGTTTGCAAAAAAATAAAAAAGCCCTGCTGCCAGGTTTGGCAGCGGGGCTTTTGTGTGTTAAATTAAATTTTAGGCGGTAACAAAGGGGGTGGGCGTTATGCTTATGGCTACTGCGCCTTTATCGGTATAAACGCCGATGGTGGGGTTTAAAGGTGCGCGCAAAATTTGTGCCGGGTGCAGCAGGCGCTCCAGAGTTTCGTGGTATTTATCGGCCAGCTCTTTATTCTGAAAGTCGGAAATACCGATTATCATCTGCGAAAAATCGTCTGCCTTGCCGGATATTCGCTCAACAATCTTCTGGAAGGTTTTATCAGCGCCGCGGGCTTTATCTACTACGGTAACCTTGCCGTCCAGAACTTCTATAATGCCGCGGATGTTAAGCTTTTCGATGATTTTGCCGGCGTATTTGTTCATACGGCCGCTTTTTATGGCGTTATCGTATTTTTCTAAGGTAACCACCACGCTCGATTTTTCATAAAAATCAGCCAGTGCCTGCTTAATTTCTTCTAAGCTGTGGCCGTGTTCGTTCATAACGGCGGCCAGCAAAACCTGAAAACCCTGCCCCAGTGCGCCTTCTAAAGTATCGTGTACGGTGACTTTTTTGTTGGTGTTTTTAGCAGCCAAATTAGCCGAATTGAAGCTGCCGGATACGTGAGAGGACACCGTAAGGCACAAAATTTCGTCCTCCTCGGCGGTATCAAAGGCCTGCTGATAAGCGTAAGGCGAGGGCTGCGAGGTTTTGGGCATTTCTTTAGCGTTGGCAATAAGGTCAAGCGCTTTATGAGCATCAATATCTTCGCCGGGGGTGTAATTTTCGCCGTCTACCTGCAAGTGCAGCGAAACCACGCCGATATTGTGTTCGGCAAGCAGTTCCGGCGTAAGATCTGAACAACTGTCGGTAATAATTTTTAACATTTTTTCTTTCCCCAATCCTAAGTTGATATCCGGTTTACAATCTTTTGTTAAATTGGTATGCAGACCGGGTGCCGTTGATGATTTTGATAAACATATCATCTGGTATTGATAATTATATCATATAATCATCAATAATGGAATGGCAAAACGTAAAATTGTTGTGCTATTTTGCAAAAAGATTTTTCGTCAGGTTTAGAGGAAAAGCGCCACCCGACAGAGAATATATAAAAGTTGAATTTTGATTTTTGAGGTGTTGTTTTTATGAAAGCTGTTATTATTGGCTTGGCTGCCGTATTTGCTTATGGCGTTATGGTGGGTATAAAAAGCCTTGTTGGTATGTTTAAGTATGATAAAAGCTGCTGGCCGCTGGCGATTGGCTACATAATATATTTGCTGCTGGTGCCGGCAACATTTTTTGTACCGGGGCTGTACCCCGATGTTGTAGCGATGGATTTTGATAATCACAGCCTGTGGAAGGTTTGCCTGCTGCTGCTGCTGGTGTTTATGTGGTGCATTTTAGGTTTTTGTATCAAAGCATCGTATCAGCGCATAATTACCGGTGAAAACTACTGGAAGCCGCGTGCGCAGGCTAAAAAGCGTATTGGCATTGGTTTGGGTGCATTGGCTGTAGGTTCGGTGGTTTGGGGCACCGGTTTGGCAGGGTATTTAACGTTTTTAACCGGCTGGTGGGAAAAATCCGTAATTATTTTGTCGCTGTATTTGATGGTACAGGGCTTTGTGCTGATTGTTCGTAACTTTAAGTATATGATTAAGGATCAGCCGCCGGAACGTATTAAAACTGTTGAAGATGTGCGCCCGCGTAAGGCCAAAAAGAGTAACAAACCGGCACAGACGCACATAAGCTATAAAGGGCAGAAGAAAAAGAAGGCAGCTCAGCAGGCCGAAGAATAAACCGCAGAGCGGCCGCCGATATTTTGCCCGGCCGAAGATAATGTGACCTTTTTGGCGCCTGTTGCAGGCAGGCTGCGTTAAAAATGTAATAAAGTGTTAAAAAATTCCGCAAAAAGGCTTGCTAAATGTGGAAAGATGGTTTATAATAACTATGTTAGCAGGGGCAAGTGGTAAACGTGCCCTTTGCGCAGCCCCTACACCCGGGGTTGTTAAATCAGAAAAGCTCACACAACTATACACTATCACAGCAACAAGAGGTAGCCGACAGGCTACCTCTTGTTGCGTCTGCTTATAAATTGGCCGGGCTTGCATATGGGGGCGGTTCGTGCTAAAATTAAGTGTTGATATTGGGCAGCAGGAGGGCGCAGTTATGCGATTTTTTTTAGAGCAGGCGTATACTTTGGGAGACGAACCGAGTTTATCGGCGGTGGACAGCCGCCATTTAAGCCGGGTGCTTAGGGCGCGTGCCGGTGACGAAATTACGGTGGTTAGTGCCAACCGGGTTTTTTCTGCCGAAATTTTAACCGTAGGAGAAACGGTTACGGTGCGTTTAAACAGCGAACTGCAAGCCTACACCGAATCTGCACTGGAACTGATACTGTTGCAGGGGCTGGCCAAGGGTGAGCGTATGGAAATTGTGATACAAAAGGCCGTGGAGCTGGGTGTAGACAAAATTATACCGGTGGCCTGCGAACGCAGTGTTGTGCGGCTGGCGGCGGATAAAGCGGCGGCTAAGCAGGCACGTTGGCAAAAAATTGCCGATGCAGCGGCCAAGCAATGCGGGCGTACCAAGCTGCCGCAAATTACGCAGCCTATGAGTATGTCGGCGGCGATAGCTGCCCTGCCGGCAGATTGCCGCATTATTATGCCGTGGGAAGAAGCTGACGGCGATGGTGTGGGCGTTACTATGGCTGCTGCAATGCGTGAGCCTGCGCCTAAAGCGGCAGCGTTAATAATTGGGCCGGAGGGCGGACTGACGGCGGAGGAAGCGGCTTTGGCAGAGGCTGCCGGGGCGCGGCTGGTGACTTTGGGCAAGCGTATTTTACGCACGGAAACTGCGGCGATAGTGGGGGTTACGATAGTGATGTATGCCTGGGGGGATCTTGGCTCAGAAAGGACATAAGCACCACATCTTTGGGATCGTCGCCCTTGATGCTCAGCGGCGTACGATAAGTACGCCTAAATCGCATCTGCGGTCGTACTCACCCAAATCTGCGGCACTTATGCCTTTCTGGCTATTGTAGGACATAAGCATCACATCTTGGGGATCGTCGCCCTTGATGCTCAGCGTCGTACGATAAGTATGCCTAAATCGCATTTGCGGTCGTACTCACCCAAATCTACGGCACTTATGCCTTTCTGGCTATTGTAGTGGACATAAGCACTGTATCTGCTTTGACACAAGCACCCCATTTTTAGATAATTGATTAAACTGTAAGACTAACGAGGCGGTTATTAAATGACAGAAAATCCGGAAAATAAGCGTTTTGCTATATATACGCTGGGCTGCAAGGTGAATCAGGAGGAAAGCGCAGCCATTGCCAATGTGTTTGCCGAACACGGTTGGCAGCAGGTGCCTTTTGGTGAGCCTGCCGAGGTAACGGTGATAAATACCTGTACCGTTACGCAAATTGCCGAAAAAAAGAGCCGTAATCTGCTGCGGCGGGCGGTGGCGGCCAACCCCGGCACGTTTATTGCGGCTACCGGCTGCTATGTGCAGATGAAGCCCGATGAGGCGGCGGCGATAAGCGGTGTTGATTTGCTGCTGGGGGCCAACGAAAAAGACGAGATGTTTAAGCTGGCCGAGGCCGGAGCGGCGCAAAAGCTGGCTGCCGGCAGGGTGGCGCAGCGGCGGCAGGTGTTGCCGGCGCGAGAGGTTACGGCTTATCGCGAGATTGGCAACCTTAACAGCCGCACCGACAGAACACGGGCCTTTGTTAAAATAGAAGATGGCTGTAATCAGTTTTGTACGTATTGTATTGTGCCGTATGTGCGCGGCCCGGTACGCAGCCGCCCCAAAGCTGCTGTTTTGGCGGAAATTGCCGAGCTGGTGCGTGACGGCTACGGCGAGGTGGTGCTTACGGGCATACATACCGGGGCTTACGGCACTGATTTGGGCGAAGGGCACGCTTTTGCCGATTTGGTGGCCGAAGCTGCTGCCATACCCGGCCTGCAACGTCTGCGTTTAGGGTCGGTGGAGCCGCACGAAATAACCCCGCAGTTGATAGCGCAGGTGGCCGCAAGCAAGGTTATTTGCCCGCATTTTCATATACCGCTGCAAGCGGCTGCCGATACTGTGTTGCAGGCTATGGGCCGCACCTATGATATGGCGTTTTACTTTGATTTGGTGGCGCAGATACGGGCGGCGATACCCACGGCGGCAATAACCACCGATATTATTGCCGGGTTTCCCGGAGAAACCGATGAGCTGTTTGCCGAGGGTTTGGCTAACATAGGTAAGCTGGCGCTGGCAGATGCCCATATTTTTCCGTATTCGCGGCGGGCAGGCACCCCTGCGGCCGATTTGCCCGGTCAGGTAAAAAATGCTGAAAAAAACCGTAGGGCAGCCGAAATTGCCCATGTGGTGGCGGCCGGCAGACGGGCTTACCGCAGTGGGTTTATCGGCAGCAGGATAGATTTTTTGGCAGAGCGCGAGGTAGAGCGCGGCGGCCTTGTTGGGCTTAGCGGCTACACGGCCAATTATCTGCCGGTGTTTGCGCCCGGCATAAAGGCTAACCCCGGTGAAATGGTGAGCGCTGTGGCTATAGGGCTTAATGACGGTGATGAGGTTTTGGTCAGGTAGCGGCGGCTATGGACAAAAACCTTAAAATAAAAACAAAAGATAAGGAGCGATAACAATGACGGACTGTTTATTCTGCAAAATTGCTGCGGGCGAAATCCCCAGCACCAAGGTTTATGAAGATGATGATATTTTGGCGTTTAGGGATATTGCCCCCAAGGCCAAAACGCACATTTTAATAATACCCAAACGGCATATTGCCAGCCTGGCCGAGGCTACCCCCAAGGATGCGGCACTGTTGGCCAAAATTCAGATACTGGCAACGTTGATTGCCAAGCAGGAAGGTATACTGGAAAGCGGCTTTCGCGTTATTACCAACAGCGGCAAAAATTCCGGTCAGGAGGTTGCACATTTGCATTATCATCTGCTTGGCGGCGAACAGTTGGGTGATATTTGCTGACAATCGTAAAAAATTACGCAATAAACTGTTGACTAAACGGCAAAAATTTTATATAATACATTAGTAATTGTTTAGTTAGAAGTATGCCGCTTGCGGCGTATATCATATTTTTGCGAGGATGTTTAGATCCTGCAAGTCTTCAACTGCACAGCCTGTTGATTGCGAGGGGAGGGAAATTTGTGAGCGAAGTCAAAGTTGGAAAAAATGAATCCCTTGACAGTGCTTTGCGTAGGTTTAAGCGTACTTGTCAGCGTTCCGGCGTTATGAGTGAGATCCGTAAGCATGAACACTATGAGAAGCCCAGCGTCAGAAGAAAGAAAAAATCTGAAGCTGCCAGAAAGCGCAAGTGGAAGTAATTTTGGGTTCATATCTCCGTACTCCTGGTTTAAGGGTACGGAGATTTTTTTGCCTTTTTGCAAAAAGCGGTTTGCTTTGGCGCGGTTTTATGATATTATGATATTAACTAAATTATTGGGTGGTGGTATGCTTGATTAAAGGAATAGAAGCTATTGATGCCAAGGTGCTGGATATTTTTGCGGTGGCCGATGGTATTTTTGAGCTGGAACTGTTGGCACCGGGGGTGGCGGCCAAGGCTAAGCCCGGGCAGTTTGTAATGATAAGACCCAACCGTGTGGGCCAGCCTTTTTTGGGGCGGCCTATGGGTATTTTTGACGTTAACGAAGAAAAAGGCAGTATAAGCATTTTGTTTGAGGTTCACGGGGCGGGCACCGGCCTGCTGGCAACCGCTAAGCCCGGCGATATGCTGCCGCTTACGGCACCTTTGGGCAACGGCTTTACTGTGCAGGATGGTGGCCGTGCGCTGGTTATCGGCGGTGGTATTGGTATTGCGCCGCTGTACCCGCTGGTAAAAGAGCTTAAACGCCGCAATGTTTATACCGAGGTGCGTTTGGGTGCGCAGACATCTGACCGTATTTTGGCGATGGACAGGCTTATGCGGCAGGATGTTCCGCTGGATATTTACACCGATGATGGGTCGATGGGAACAGCGGGTTACCCCAGCAAGGGCCTGCTGGATATGTTGCAGGAATACCCCTTTGATATGATATATTGCTGCGGGCCTATGCCGCTTATGCGCGGTGTGGCGCAAATTGCCAAAATGGCCGGGGTGCCCTGTCAGGTATCTTTAGAAGAAAGAATGGGCTGCGGCTTTGGCATTTGTGTGGGCTGTGTGGTAGATCATAAGGCGGCCGATGGTACCATTAGCAAAAAGCGCGTATGCTACGACGGCCCGGTATTCGACGGAAAAGAGGTGTTTTTTAATGACTGATTTAGCGGTAGAATTTGCCGGTATAAAGGCTAAAAACCCGGTATTTTTGGCCAGCGGCACCTGTGGCTTCGGCAAAGAGCTTAACGAGATATTTTCGATAGATAAATTGGGCGGCATAATGGTAAAGGGCACCACCTTGGCGCCCCGTATGGGCAACAATACACCGCGTATAGCCGAAACCCCCAGCGGTCTGCTTAACTGCGTGGGGCTGCAAAACCCCGGCCTTGATGCTGTTTTGGCGGATTCTCTGCCGTGGGTATGCGGGCATAACCTTGCCGTGCTGATGAATATTTCGGGCGGGGAACCGGCTGACTATGCCGAAATTGCCAGCCGTGTAGACGGCACCCCCGGTTTGGCCGGCTTAGAGGTAAATATATCGTGCCCCAATGTAAAGGCCGGCGGTATGGCGCACGGTGCGCACCCCAAAACGGCGGCTGCGGTGGTAGAGGCAGTGCGCCGCGAAACCAAGCTGCCGGTAGTGGTAAAGTTATCGCCTAATGTTACGGATATTGCCGAAATTGCCCGCGCGGTGGAAGCTGCCGGTGCCGATGCGGTATCGCTGGTGAACACTTTTTTGGCTATGGTTATAGACATTAACCGGCGCAAGCCCCTGTTGGGCAACGTTACCGGTGGGTTATCCGGCCCGGCCATACGCCCTATAGCCGTAAGAATGGTGTATCAGGTGGCGCAGGCAGTAAAAATACCGATAATTGGTATGGGCGGCATTATGACGGCTGAGGATGCCCTGCAATTTATGATGGCCGGTGCCAACGCTGTGGCTATTGGTGCCGCTACTATGACTGACCCGCTGGCGGCACTGAAGATAATTGACGGACTGGACAAGTGGTGCGAGGCTAATGGGGTTAGGGATATTAATGAGATTATTGGTGCAGCTCTCCCTGCGCTTTAATAGCACACCATCTGCGGCGTCATATAATTTCTCGCAAGGCTGCCTGCTAAGGTATATAGGGCGGTGGATGGGACAAGACAACTGTTTATTCAGCCTTGATTGAACAACCTATGCAAGTTGTGCTGCATTTTTAGGTTCGTTGTCTGCCCGGCTCAGCGGTGTATTCTTAAATCGTCGTTGCATACGACAAAAATCAGTAAAATAAAAAAACGCCGATGACCGCGAAAAACGGTTGTCGGCGTTAAATTTTTTTTGTGTTTTATACTACCGAAAAATATGCCCAATACTGCACAAACAGCCAGCCCAGCAGCGTTATAATGGCAATGCCGCTAACGGTTTGCTTTAGCCCGTGGCGGAACAAAAATGCCGGAGACAGACCATGGCCAATGGGTATGGCGCGTATGGAGGTTGGCAGCATATACGAGGTGTTAAAGGCGGCGGCGCAAATGTATATGTAGGGTATGGGGTTTAGACCGCCGGCCTGGCACACGCTTATAACTATGGGCAGGGCAATGGCGGCGGCTGCGGTGTTACTGGCGGTTTCGGCCAGCATAACGGTAAAGGCGGTAAACACAAATATGGTAAGCAGCCCACCGGCCAGCTCAAAGTTTTCGACAATGTGGGCAATGGCATCGGCGGCACCGGTATCGGTTATAACTGCGCCCAAGGCCGTGCCGCCCGCAAATATGAACAGCAGCCCCCAGAGCACGCCTTTTTCCGCTTCGGCCCAGCTTAGCAGGGTTTTACGGTCTGCCTTGCAAGACGGACACATAATGGTGATCATACCCAGCAGCAAAAATACATAGGCAGGCTTTAAGCCGGGCAGCCACTGCGCATACAGCGGGCGCACAAAGGCCAGCAGTGTGGCAACTGCAAAAAAGCACAGGCTAAGGCGTTCATCGCGGTTCATAGGGGGCAGCTTGGCGTATTCGGCTTCAAAAAAGTGGCGGCTGCCGGGCAGGGTGGTGCGCCCCAGACGTATGCCAAACAACAGCAGCAGGTTTACGGTTACCATCAGCAGCAAAAAGGGCAGCAGGTGTATTATCCACGAGGCATAGGCGTATTCCTGCCCGGTAAGCTGCTCAAAATAATCTACCGCCACCAGATTCATAGCGCCGCCCAGGGGGGTGCCCAGGCCGCCAATGCCGCTGCCCCAGGTTATGGCCACCATAATTACCGCGGCAATGCGGTTGTTGGGTATATCGCCCTCGCCGACAAATTTAAGCATAGATATGGCAATGGGTATCATAATGGCGCAAACCACCGCGTTGGGCAGCAAAGCCGAAAGCGCCGTGGCCAGCAAAAACCATATGGCCACCTGCTGTTTAAGCTTGGGGCCTATAAGGCACAGCGCCCGCATGGCAAGGCGTTTATCAAGGCCGCATTTTTCCCAAGAGAGCGATAACAGGTCGGCACCCAGCAGCAAAATGGTTATTTCGCTGAAAAATTTGCCCGTTACGGTACTCATAGGTACCAAATCAAAAAAGGCATTCAGCAATATCGGCAAAAAGGCCGTTACCGCCACCGGCACCGGCAGCATAACCCACCAGCAGCACATCCACAGCAGCATACCAATAGCAGCCCTGGCGGCAAAGCTGAACCCACCGGGAAACAGCAGCACTGCCCCGGCAAAAAGCAGCGGCCCCACAACAAGGCTTAACAGTTTGCGCCTATTCATAAAAAAGCCCCCTTTATGTACCCCATTATACGCCTTGGCAAGCGGCAATTCAATATGCTTATGTTGGCAGATAGAGCGCAAAATTAGTTAAAAATTTTAATATGTATAAATTTTGTTAAGGATATTTGGTGCGGTAGATTGACAAGCGCCAAAATATGAATTAAAATAGACAGTGTAGATGCCTGTATGCAGATGCAGGCAAAAAACCGTTTTTTTAGCTTTACAACAGATATTTTTTATGGAGGAAGAAAAATGGCAAAACAGAAATTTGAACGCAAAAAGCCGCACGTAAATATTGGCACCATTGGTCACGTAGACCATGGTAAGACCACCCTGACTGCGGCAATTACCCGTTGTTTGGCAGCAGCCGGCGGCGCAGAAGCAAGAGCTTATGACCAGATCGACTCTGCTCCGGAAGAAAGAGCTCGTGGTATCACGATCAACACTTCTCACGTAGAGTACGAGACCGAAACTCGTCACTATGCACACGTAGACTGCCCCGGCCACGCCGACTATGTAAAGAACATGATCACCGGTGCAGCTCAGATGGACGGTGCAATTCTGGTAGTATCTGCCGCTGACGGCCCGATGCCCCAGACCCGTGAGCACATTCTGCTGTCCCGTCAGGTAGGTGTACCTTACATCGTAGTATTCCTGAACAAGGCTGACCAGGTTGACGACGACGAGCTGATGGAACTGGTAGAGATGGAAGTTCGCGAACTGCTGAACGAATACGAATTCCCGGGCGACGATATTCCGATCATCAAGGGCTCTGCTCTGAAGGCATTGGAATGTGGCTGCGGCAGCCGTGACTGTGCAGCCTGCGCACCGATTTGGGAATTGATGGATGCAGTTGACGCATACATTCCCACCCCCGAGCGTGACATCGACAAGACCTTCCTGATGCCCATCGAGGACGTATTCACCATTACCGGCCGTGGTACTGTAGTAACCGGTCGTGTAGAGCGTGGCCAGGTTAAGGTTGGCGATGCTGTATCTATCGTAGGTTTGATGGATGAGCCTAAGAACACCGTAGTAACCGGTGTAGAAATGTTCCGCAAGCTGCTTGACTTTGCAGAAGCCGGCGACAACATCGGCGCACTGCTGCGTGGTATTGACCGCAAGGAAGTTGAGCGTGGTCAGGTACTGGCTAAGCCCGGTTCCATTCATCCCCACACCAAGTTCAGCGGCGAGGTTTATGTACTGACCAAAGAAGAAGGTGGCCGTCATACTCCTTTCTTCAATGGCTATCGTCCGCAGTTCTACTTCCGTACCACCGACGTTACCGGTGTAGCTCTGCTGCCCGAAGGCGTTGAAATGGTAATGCCCGGCGATAACATTCGTATGAACATCGAGTTGATTACGCCTATCGCTATTGAAGAAGGTCTGCGTTTCGCTATCCGTGAGGGTGGCCGTACCGTAGGCGCCGGCGTAGTAACCGCCATCAACGAGTAAAATAAGCATATAAAAAAGGCTTACAAAAATCTGCCGAGAGGGGCTTTGCTATGCCGAAGTAAGGCTTCTATTGGACAGCCGGTGAGGTTTTTAAGTGATTTTTTATTAAATAAAGAACCATCGTTCACATTCGAGGTGTGTGGGCGGTGGTTCTTTTT
>CAZMTO010000028.1:0-20471 GCA_964569265.1 uncultured Peptococcaceae bacterium
GGAGCCTGACGACAAAGTAGATGCGCCGCTATTGTCCCTTCTGGGGTCAATTCCGGTCTATTTAAGGTTGACTATAGTAGCCCCTATCCCCCCCTCATTAAACGGGGCACTTTCAATGCTCTTAACCAAACGATGGTTCTTTAAATAGGGCAACACGCCCTGTTTAAGCGCGCCGGTGCCGCGCCCGTGTATAACCCGCACCTGATGCAGGTTGGCCAAAAACGCATCGTCCAGATATTTATCAAGCTCGTATATGGCTTCGTCCACCGTCATACCGTGCAGGTCAATTTCCATACTTATGCTGCGGGATTTATTTTGCACCAGTTGACGCGTATAAACCGTGCGTTCGCGCTTTTGCTGCTGTTTGTCAATACGCAGGTCGGCCAGCTTAACCTTTACCTTCATTACGCCTATCTGCACGGTAAGCTCACCTTTATCATCGGGCAGGCTGGCCACTATGCCGCTTTGGCGCAGCTTGGGTATGTCAACGCTCTGGCCTACTTCCACCTTGGTCAGCGCTTCGCCTTTATACTGCTTTTGCGGCAAATCGGCCTGCAATCTGTCTTGCAGCTTTTGCATTTTACTGCGTGCCGACTGAACTTCCTTGCCCTGCACACCGGCGGTTTTCAGCTCCTGCTTCATCTGCTGATACAGAGCTTCGGCTTCACGGCGGCTTTCCTTAACAATTTCGGCTGCCTGCAAACGTGCCTTGGTAATTATCTCGGCTTCCTTATTCGCCAGCTCAATTTCCTGATTTTTTAACACACGCTGCTGTTCCACCACCTGCGCCAAGCGCAGGTCGGCTTCGCGGCTGGCCTGTTCGGCTTGCAGGCGGTTTTCCTCCAGACCACTTATAAGGTCGGCCACCTGCTGTTCATCAGCCGTTAAAAAGCTGTTGGCGCGGTTAATAACCCCGGCATCAAGCCCCAGCTTTTCCGCAATCAAAAAGGCGTTACTTTTGCCGGGTATGCCCATAAGCAGGCGATACGTCGGCCTTAGGGTTTCTACATTAAATTCTACGCTGGCGTTAATGTAGCCGTTTTTGTTGTACGCAAAGCTTTTAAGCTCGCTGTAATGCGTGGTGGCCAAAACCTTGGCGTTTATGCCGTGCAAATGCTCCAAAATACTCATCGCCAGCGCCGCACCCTCCGTCGGGTCGGTGCCGGAACCTAACTCGTCTAACAGCACCAGAGAATTTTCGTCAACCGATGACAGTATTTGCACAATATTGCCCATATGCGCCGAAAACGTACTCAAGCTCTGTTCTATGCTCTGCTCGTCGCCAATGTCCGCAAATATGCGGCTGTAAAAGCAAATGGTCGAGCCCTCATCAGCCGGTATCTGCAAGCCGGAAAACGCCATAAGCGCCAGCAAACCCACAGTTTTTAAGGCCACCGTTTTGCCGCCGGTGTTAGGCCCGGTTATAACCATAACACGCAGTTTGGGCTCCAATTTCAGATCTATCGGCACTACAGTATCGGCACTTATCAGCGGGTGGCGCGCCGCCTTTAGCTGAATAAGCCCGGCACTGTTAAGCGTGCAGGGGTTGGCCTTCATATCGTAAGCCAGGCGGGCCTTACAAAAAGCAAAATCTAACCGCGCCAAACCCCACATCGTATGCTCGAGTTCCTCGCGGTTACCGGCAGCCACCGCCGAAAGTGCCCGCAGCACCGCGTTAATTTCGTCATCTTCTTCAATATGCAAACGCGCCAGCTCGTTGTTAGCCTGCATAACAGCCAGCGGCTCCACAAACAACGTAGCGCCGCTGCTGCTTACATCGTGTACCGCACCGGCCACACTGCCGCGGTATTCCTGCTTTACCGGCACCACAAAGCGCCCGGCCCTGAGCGTTACAATAGGCTCCTGCAAAAATTTTGCTGTATTAGGGTTTTTTACAAAATTATCCAGTTTTTCCTGAATTTGCCGTTCATACATCCTTATACGGTGACGAATGTTCGCCAGTCGGTCGCTGGCCGTATCGGCAATTTGCCCATCGGGAGCAATGGCCTTATCTACGGCGTTTTCCAGCGTTTTAAACACGCCCAGCCGCTTAGCCTGTTCGGATAACTGCGGAAAATGCCCCTTTATGTGCGAAAAAAAGTCTTTAGTCTGCCGCGATGCCCGACAATCGTCTGCCAAAGCCAAAAGCTGTTCGGCATTAAGCACACCGCCAAGCTCCAGCAAACGCAACCCCTCGCGAATATCCCGGCAGGGCCCCAGCGCAAACAAAGGGTGCAGGCGCAGCAGTTCCACCGCCTCGGCAGTTTCGTCTAAGGCACGGGCAGCATCGGCCGCCGTTTTTTTCGGTTTAAGTGCCAGCAAAAGCTCGCGGCTCGGCTCAAAGGCCGCGTAATCCGCCAAACGTGCCACTATTTTGGTAAATTCCAGCTTATCGCGGTACTTGGCGGCGGCATCGGCTTCTGCTGCCAAAATATCCTGTATATTTTCGCCTTTTGCGTTATTATTCTTCATAATATCACCGTTATATAACCGTTTATCACATAATATCACATAATTTAACTTATTCTACCCCGCGGAAGTAATGCCCCTTGGTAAGCCCGCCCAACGCCAGCTTAGCCAGCTCATCCCGCGCGCTGTCGCTGCCGCAGCCCTCTATAGCATCGGCAAATATGCCCACAATTTTGGCCACATTTTGCGGCGAATAATGCAGCAAATCCAAACGCAGGGCCGCGTGCTGCTTGGCCAAAGCCGCTGCTTCGGCCACCAGACACAGCTGATGCCCGTTATAAATATGGCTGCGGCAAAATTCGTCCGTATAAACCGGAAAGCTGTAGCCTTTTTCATCACGCAGCTTAAAGCTGCCGCCACGGCACGCCCCGGCGCAGGCGTTTTCGGCTGTTTTAGCCCCCACAACCGCACCAATGGGGCAATGTCGGCTTATCATCAGCTCCAGGTTACCAAAAACCTGTACCTCGGTAGGCACACTGCCGGCCACCGCCGCCAACTGCCCGCTGTTTAGCTCCCGTGACAGAGCCACACGCGCCGCACCCAGCCCGACAAAACGGTAAGCCGCCGCCGCATTAAAGCAGTTAAGCCCAAAATCGGCCAGCCAACTGCCCCACCCGGCCTGCTGCATCAGCTTTACGGCCCACAGGTTGTTGGCCAGCACCCCGGCAAAGCCCGCCGCACGGTATTGCTGCAAACGCTTCTGCCAAAGCGGCAGCTCGCGCTCTAAAGCAATGGTGGGCAACTGCGCATACACCGGCACACCAACTGCCGCCAAACGCGCCAAATCATCGGCAGTGGGCTGCTTTTGCCAACGCCCGCCGCTTGCCTGCCAGTAAACCACATCGGCACCGGCAGCCACAGCAGCTTCGGCCGCAGCACAGGTATCCACCAGAGCAGCCAGCAGTGCCCTGCCCTTGGGCGCAACACTGCGCTGCTTTTTAGCCGTGCCGTGCTGCACCGCTTTTAACATCGGCCGATACCAATTTTGCAGCATTTTATCCTCTAACGCCGCCACAGCATCACGCCGCAGATTATTAAGCACGCTGGCCGGCAGCATAATACCTTCGTCCATATCAACGGCAAGGTCAGCCAAATACCAACCGCTGCCGCCCAACCGCCCAAGCTGCTTTTGCAGCAACGTCATATCCGCCGGGCGATTATTAGCCTGCGGCACGGTATAATCAGCCACAGCCTGCACTGTATAGCTGCCGTATGCCGCTGTCAGGGTGGGCTGCTGCCCCAAATGCGCCGTAAAACGCAGATTAAGCGGCAAATTATCCTGCGCCGCAACATATTCCGGCGGCAGCAGCATAGTGCTGTCCAGCGTTTTAAACACCCTGTCGCCCACACGACAATTTTGCGGTTCTATCGGCAAATTTTGCAGGGGTATTATCGCTTCATCGGCTGTTATTTGCGCTGTAGGCGGCACGGTAAAGCCCCGACGCCCGCCGCGTGTCACCCAAATTTCCAGCCCGTCACCGGGCAGCAGGGGGGCGTCCAGCTTTAAAGTAAGCTCCTGCGGCGTAATTTTGGCAATGCGCCCCAGCTTTACCCCACGGTTATTGGGCCGCTCGTAGCTCATCATATCCGCGCCCGGCTCATCGGTTAAATAGGCCGTTGTAAAGCCGCGGTTAAACGCCTGCCACAGCGACCGCCGGTTATAAGGCTTGCCTGCTGCCGCCGCCGCATAGGCCGCGGTTACCGCCGCCACATATTCCGGGCGCTTCATACGTCCTTCCAGCTTCAGCGATGCCACACCGGCTGCTGTCAGCTCCGGCAGGTTTTCTATCGTGTTTAAATCCTTAGGAGAAAGCAAATGCCCGCTGCCCAGCACTTTGCCGTCGGCGGTTTGCAATTCATATTTAAGGCGGCACGGCTGCGCGCAACGCCCACGGTTACCGCTGCGGCCACCCACCATAGAGCTGAACAGACATTGGCCGGAAAAGCAAATGCACAGCGCACCGTGGGCAAACACCTCTACCTGCTGGCACGTAGCAGCACAAATAGCTTTAATATCCGCAAGGCTTACTTCCCGCGCCAAAATAACCCGTTCAAAGCCAAACTGTTCGGCGCATTGCACACCGGCCGTATTATGCAGCGTCATCTGCGTGCTGGCGTTTAGGGTAATTTGCGGATACCTGCGGCCCAGCTCGGCCACCAGCCCCATATCCTGCACTATCAAAGCATCGGCACCGGCGGCATACACTGCGGCGCAAAATTCCAGCGCCTGCGGCAGCTCGTCATCATTAAGCAGGGTGTTTACAGCCACATACACCTTAACGCCCCGCAAATGTGCATAACGCATAAGCACGGTCAAATCATCAACCGAAAAATTAGCCGCATAGGCACGGGCGCCAAAACGCTCCCCCGCCAGATAAATAGCATCGGCGCCACTGTGTACCGCAGCAAAAAAAGCCTCGCGGCTGCCGGCCGGCGCCAAAACCTCCGGTTTATCAGGCACGGCTGCACCTCCTTTTTCAGCAAAAAGGGCCGTTCGGCTGCATCTGCCGCCAAACCAGCCCCTTGCTGTTTTACAGATATTTGTAAGGCCCTACGAGCGAAGTTCGCCGCCCAAAGCCTTAATTTCGTTCAAAATGTTATCAAAAGCCTCGTTTACCTCATCTACCGTCAGCGTTCTGTCGGCACAGCGGAAGGTAAGGTTATACGCCAGACTGCGGCGGTTTTTGCCCAGCAGCGCGTTTTCATAAACGTCAAACAGGGCAACATCGGTTAAATACTTGCCGCCGGCCTGATAAATTGCAGCACTAAGGTCAGCAAAGCTTACCGATTTATCCAGCACCACAGCAATATCACGCACTGCCGCCGGGAATTTGGGCAGCGGACGATACTGTTCTACACCGTTTACTGCGGCAAACAGCACCGTCAAGTCCAGCTCGGCCAGCATAGTACGCGGCTTAATATCATAGTTAGCCAGCACCTTGGGGTGAACTTCTCCCAAATAGCCGGCATACACACCGCCCACATACAGCGCCGCCGTGCGCCCGGGGTGCATAAAGCTAAGCTCGCCAAGCGGTGCAAAGCTAACGTCGGCAATTTTAAGCTTGGCCAGCAGCGCCTCGATTATACCCTTTAAGCGGAAGAAATCATATTCTACCGCCGGGGTTGCCCAGCCCTTACCGCTTTGCCCGCAGGCCAGCACCGCCAAACGGCTTTGCTCACGGGGCAGTTCTTCATCACCGTTGGGCAAAAAGGCCATACCCTGTTCAAACAGCAGCAAATCCTGATTGCGGCGGTTAAGGTTGCGTGCCGCCGTTTTAAGCATACCGGGCGCCAAAGTGGTGCGCATAATGCTCTGTTCCTCGTTAAGCGGGTTTAAAATTTTAATGGTATCGCGGCGGCTGTCGTCCTCCGGCAGTGCCAGGCGTTCCCATTCCTTAGGGCTGATAAACCCATAGTTGATTATCTCGTTGCCGCCAAAGGCCACCATAGCGTTCTTTACATCGTCAACAAAACGCTGCTCCGGGGTACGCATACCTTCGGTGGTAGCACCGGTGGGCAGGGTAGTCGGTATTTTGTCAAAGCCCTGCAAGCGGGCAACTTCCTCTATCAGGTCTTCTTCTATCTCGATATCGCGGCGGTAGTTGGGGATGTCCACCAGATAACCGTCGGCAGTTTTTTCGATCGGGAATTTAAGCGATTTTATAGCACCGATAATTTCGTCCTCGGTAAAAGATGTACCCAAAACCGCATTTACCTTGGCCGGGCGCAGTTTTACGGTTATCGGCTTTTCCTCCCAGGCGGTGCAATCCAGCACACCGTCTACCGGGGTGCCGCCGCAAAGCTCGGCCAGCAACTGAATGGTACGGCGCGAAACATCGTCTAAAACAGCCGGGTTTACGCCCTTTTCATAGCGGCCGCTTGCCTCGGTCTGCAAGCCCAATGCCCGCGATGTACGGCGGATAGACACCAGATCAAAGGCGGCAACCTCCAGCAGTACATTTTTGGTATTGGCGGTAATTTCGGTATTAAGGCCGCCCATAACGCCGGCAATACAAACCGCACGGTCATCGGCATCACAGATAAGCAGGTTTTCGCTGTTAAGCTTACGCTCCTGCTCGTCCAGCGTGGTCAGCACTTCACCTTCGTTGGCACGGCGCACAATAATACCGTGCCCACCCAGCGTATCATAATCAAAGGTATGCATCGGGCAGCCGTATTCCAGCATAACAAAGTTGCTCACGTCTACCACATTGTTGATGGAACGTACACCACTGGCCCCCAAAAAGTGCTGCATCCAGTACGGAGAAGGTGCAATTTGCAGGTTTTCTATCATACGCGCCAGATAACGCGGACACAGCTTGTCGTCTTTTACCTGCAAGGTTGCCAGGTCACTTATATTGCGCTTGCCGGGGGTATAAGCAATTTCCGGCAGGTGCAAATCGGTACCCAGCACCGCCGAAACCTCACGTGCCAAATTAACCACACTTTGGCAATCGTTGCGGTTGGGTGTTAAATCCAGCTCCAAAATCGGGTCATTAAGCCACAGCGCCTCAATACAATCGGTGCCGGGGGCAATGCTGTCATCCAATATCCAAATGCCGTATTCGTCGGTAAGTGCCGGCTGCACATTAAGTTCATCTTTAGAACACAGCATACCAAAGGATTCTACACCGCGCAGCTTGGACTTTTTGATTTTACCGGCTGCCACACAGGCATTATGTACGGCTACCGGCACCACCTGCCCAACCTTTACGTTGGGTGCGCCGGTAACAATTTGCAGCCAGCCGTTTTCGTTTAAAAAGTCCTTATAATCGGGGCCCATATCAAGCTGACAAACCACCAGCTTATCCGCATCGGGGTGGCGGTCTATCTGCATAATACGCCCGGCAATAATATCAGAAAGATCCTTACCCGGATAATGCACCAGATCTACCGTTATACCGGCAAGCGTCAGTTTTTCGGCCAAGGCATCGGCAGAAACATTTATGTCTACATAGCGTTTAAGCCACTGATAAGAAACTAACATAATTTACACCTCCGCCTTAAAACCGCTGTAAAAAGCGCACATCATTTTCAAACATCACACGCAGGTCATCAATGCCGTATTTAAGCATAGCAATACGTTCTATGCCAAAACCAAAGGCAAAGCCGGTAACCTTTTCAGGGTCATACCCCGACATTTTAAGCACATTGGGGTGTACCATACCGGCACCCAAAATTTCTATCCAACCGGTGTGCTTGCAGGTACGGCAGCCCTTGCCGCCGCACATACACGAAATATCAACCTCTACACTGGGCTCGGTAAACGGAAAGAAGCTGGGGCGCAGACGAATCTCTCTGTCTTCACCGAACATTTGCTTGGCAAAGTTAAGCAGCGTGCCCTTTAAATCGGCCAGCGATATACCCTCATCTACAACCAAACCCTCTAACTGATGGAACATCGGAGAATGTGTTGCATCGTCATCGCGGCGGTAAACAGCACCGGGCGACACAATTTTTATCGGCACCTGCGGGCACATTTTGTCCATAGTACGGGCCTGTACCGGCGATGTCTGCGAACGCAGCAGGCGCTTGGCATCAATATAAAAGGAATCCTGCATATCACGCGCGGGATGATCCGGCGGCAGGTTAAGACGTTCAAAGTTATAATAGTCCAGCTCTATTTGCGGGCCTTCTACAATAGTGTAGCCCATACCCAAAAAGATGTCCTTTAAATCGTCTAACACCACCGTAAGCGGGTGTTTGCTGCCCTGCTTTATCGGTGCGCCCGGCAAGGTAACATCAAGTGTTTCGCTGTTAAGGCGGGCTTGCATAGCTTTATCGGCAATTTCCTGCTGGCGGCGGGCCAAATTGTCCTCTAAGGCACATCTAAGCTCGTTTACCAGTTGGCCGGCTTTGGGACGTTCTTCGGGCAGCAATTTACCCATAGACTTAGAAAGCTCCGAAATAGAGCCTTTTTTGCCCAAATATTTTACTTTCAGATCACGCAGTTCATCAGCCGAAACAGCATTTTTCAGCTCCTGTTCCATAGCCTCGCGTATCTCGTTAATTTTATCCAGCATATTTTCACCTCTTAGGGTCTGATTATTATAAAAAAAGCATTTTTACCCCGCAAACCTAAATTTCGGGATAAAAATGCCGGTGTATCATATATTTTTGCTGTTTAATACCTATTGCTTTTGCCTAAGTGTGCAGTAACAAACATAAGCCGACAAAGATCCGGTTTCTTCAAACAGACGCCATACAGCAAGAGCAGTTAAATTTGCCCCCTCTTGCATACCAATCACCCTCTTTGCAACCTTATTAAGCCGCGCGCCCTTTGCTTAATCAAAGTATAACACGGCCTATAGTTGCCCGCAAGAGCAAATGATTGGCAATTTTGACTTGATTTGTCGGTATATGTCCGCCCGCAGTTTTCAGGCTTTTTGCGAAAAAAACAAAATACCTGCTGCCACTGCCACATTAAGAGAATCGACCCCTGCTGCCATAGGTATAGCCACCACATCAGCAGCCTTTTCTCTAAAAAAAGCCGATGGCCCGGTAGCTTCTCGCCCAAGCAGCCAGGCAATGCAGCCCTTGGGCTTAAAGTCGGCAAAATCCTTACCGCCAGCATCGGCCACGGCAAGGCTACAGCCCATTTGGGCCAGCAAATCTGCCGCCCGGTCATTGGGCAATGCCAACACCGGCAGGTGATATGTAGCACCCATAGCCGCACGTACCACCTTGGGGGCAAAGGCATCTGCCGAATTATTTACCAGCAACACACCGCCCAAACCGGCTGCCCAGGCTGTACGCAATATTGTACCAACATTACCGGGGTCCTGCAGGCCGTCTAACACGGCAATATGCCGCCCCTTGGCCAAAGCAGCAAAGTCTTTGGCGGTTAACTTGGGGCTATGCACAGCCAACAGCAGCCCCTGGCTGGCCTCGGTATCAGATGCTGCTGCCAGCAACCGCCCGGCTACCGGCATTACCTTGGCACCCTTGGCCGCAGCAAGGCTTATAAGCCCGGCAATTTTAGGCTCGGCTGCCCGCGCTTCATCATAAAGCATAAAGGCAGGTGATAGCTGAGAATTTAAAGCCTCACGGATGTTGTTTACACCTTCGGCCAAAAACAACCCCTGCTCGTCACGCTGCTTTTTAGCTTTAAGAGAGCGCGCCAGCTTAACATATTGATTGTCTTTAGAGTTAATAACCGATTCTGCCATTGTATTAAAACAGATACACAGTTTGCAGTTTTATCTTAAAATTAGTTTAATGCAGCTTTGGCCTGGTTGGCAATAGCAGCAAATGCAGCAGCATCGTTTACGGCCAGGTCTGCCAAAACCTTGCGGTTAATGGTGATGTTAGCCTTCTTCAGGCCGTCCATCATACGGCTGTAAGAAAGACCGTTCATACGGGCAGCAGCATTGATACGGGTGATCCACAGCTTGCGGAAGTCGCCCTTCTTCTTGCGGCGATGAGCAAAGCTGTCGCTCATAGCCTTCATAACCTGCTGGTTAGCTACGCGGAACAGCTTGGAATTAGAAGCGCGGTAGCCCTTGGCAAACTTTAAAACCTTCTTATGACGATGATGCTTGGTAAAGCCTTTTTTTACTCTGGTCATTTATTTAGTCCTCCTAAAATTCATTAAAAAACCGGCTAATTATTGCACTGCGCTTATCTTACATATAAGGCAGACATTCTTTGATACGCTTAAAATCAGCAGAAGTTGCCACAGCGGATTTACGCAGGTTGCGCTTACGCTTGGGGGTTTTGGTCTCCAAAATGTGGCTGGTATAAGCGTGATTTCTCTTCAGCTTACCGCTGCCGGTGGTCGAAAATCTTTTGGCCGCAGCGCGGCGAGTCTTCATCTTAGGCATAATAGTCCTCCTGTTAAAACATAAAATAAATTATTTGTCAAATATACGGCGGTTATCTGGGCGCCAAAATCATTATCATATTGCGGCCTTCGGCTTTGGCGGGCTTTTCTACCGTAGCAATATCGGCCAAACGTTCTGCCATACGCTGGCAAACCTCTATGCCCAGCTCCGGGTGAGAAATCTCTCGGCCGCGGAACATTATAGTAACCTTTACTTTGTCCTTGCCGGCCAAAAACTTTTCAGCATTTTTTGCCTTTACCTCAAAATCGTGAGCTTCGATATTGATACGCAGCTTAACCTCTTTAACGCTTACAACACGCTGATTTTTTTTAGCTTCTTTTTCTCGCTTTAACTGTTCAAAACGATACTTGCCGTAGTTCATCAGCTTGCAAACCGGCGGCTTTGCATTAGGGGCAATTTCCACCAGGTCAAGCTCACGCTCGTGAGCGATCCGCATAGCCTCTTTTACCGAAAGAACGCCCAACTGTTCGTCGTTGTCGTTAGAAACCAGGCGAACCTCAGGCACTCTGATTTCTTCGTTGATACGCAACTCCTTAAAAATAACCTTTCACCTCCATATTTGACGTGCGCCTGCTTTTTGGCGCAAAAAAAGTGGGACGAAATCCCACTTCTCGTATCCATAAGCCACAGCACACCCAACCCACGGGTGCCCGGCCTTGTAGATTTACCCGCCGACTTTATTGCCGAACCAGGTGAGAAGCGAAACTTCTGCTTGCAATGTAGCGTTTGGCGCACGGTTGCCGCACAACCAAAGCCCAAACACCTGTATATTTTAGCACACGCAGCCAGCAATGTCAATAGGTTTTGCCGGTTTTTTGCCCGGTTTAGCCCGGCAGCAAATTAAGCCAACCGGGCCAATGCCGTCAGTTAAAATTTTTTAAAAAGCGTAGCAGGTTTTTGCCCATTATACCTTCGGCCTCGGCCACGTTAAAGCCGACATCAAGCAGCGCCTTATACAAAACACCGACATCCTGCACGCCGTTTATGCCCGCCGGCAGCGTATCGGTACCGTCAAAATCGCTGCCAATAGCTAAATGTTCGGCACCAACCAGCCCGGCAGCATACGCCGCGTGACGCGCCACATCAGCCGGTGTCGCCAAACCGCCCGCCGACAAAAACGCCGGCACCAATGTAAGACCCAGCAAACCGCCGCTCTCACCCACCGCCCTTATCTGCCTGTCGTCCAAATTACGCGGATGGTCACACAGGGCCGCCACACAGCAATGACTTACAAACAACGGCTTACTGCTTAAAATATCCGCAGCCTGCCAAAAGCTGCGCTTGCCGGCGTGCGCCAAATCTACCAGCCAACCATTGGCCGCCAAATGCCGCACCAGTTCTCGCCCGGCACCGGTAAGCCCACGGTCTGCCGGCGCCATAGCACCGCTGCCCAAAAAGCTGTCGTGGTTCCAAAACAAGCCAAAACTGCGTATGCCGCGGTCATACAGCTCATCCACCCGCCGATAATCACCGGCCAAAAAATCCAGCCCTTCTATGGCCGCCACCAACTGCACCCGGTCACCCTCACCCGCCCGACTAAAATCGGTCAACAGCTCAACATTCGGGCAAAGCTGCACCGCAAAGCGCAAATCAAGCTCCTGCTGCCTGAGCCTGCGCCAAGCCTCCTCTGCCGGCTGGTTCATCACGTCGGCACCTAAAAAATACGCCATAAACTGCAAACGTGCCCTGCCGCAAAGCCGCACAAAATCAAGCTGTGTGCTGCGGCTGCCATAAGCCAGACGCCACGGCGTGGTTGCCTGCACCGTGTCACAGTGGGCATCGGCATAAATAAAATCCTTATCAGTATGGTTTTGCATAATAAAACACCCCTTTACCGCATAGCAAATTATTATATGCGATAAAAGGGCGTTATATGCCAAGTTGTGGCGCCCTGCGGCACGGCTTTTTTAGGCAATCCCAAACCCAAGAAATTGCAAGAGTGGTACAGTGTTTGTAAGTTTTTCAATCAAGGCTGAATAAAGGATTATCTATTCCCGCCCACCGCCCTATATGCCTTGGCAGGCAGCCTTGATTGAAATTATATGACACAGCAGATGGGGTGCTATTGCCGGTTACGCACCCAAAGTCAAGGAAGTTCAAGAGTACCCCAGATGCAAGGAATAGAATTTTGAGTCGCCGGAGGCGTACTAAAGTACGCCGACAAGTGAGGAGACTGACGACAAAGTAGATGTGCCGCTATTGTCAATTCCGGTTACCTTGCAGGTAACTTCTCCGGCTCCGGATACTCCACCCCAAACGTTTCAACAGTAACCGTCTTCATAACTACGGGCTCAAGGGGCTTATCGTTGCGGTTGCGCTTTACGCCGGCAATAGCCGTACAATGTTCGGTGCCCTGCAAAACCTTGCCAAAAGCAGCGTACTGTTTGTCTAAAAAGCCACATTCGGCCACACAAATAAAAAACTGGCTGCCGGCCGAATTGGGGTTCATGGCACGCGCCATAGAAAGTACACCTTCACCGTGGTGTAAATCGTTTTTAAAGCCGTTTTGCGTAAATTCACCCTTAATGCTGTAGCCGGGGCCGCCAATGCCCACACCCTGCGGGTCGCCGCCCTGAATCATAAAGCCGGGTATTACGCGATGAAAAGTCAGGCCGTCATAAAAGCCCTTTTTTATCAGACTGATAAAGTTGTTAACGGTTATCGGCGCAATCTCCGGGTAAAGCTCTGCTGTGATTACTTCACCGGTGGCCATTTCTATGGTAACTATCGGATTTTTTGTTTCGGTCATTGTGTTCTCTCCTTATTGTATTGATTTAAATTATTGTATTGATTTAAATTGATTATTTTTAGCAAATGATTATCTTTTACCGCCCAGCGCTCTATTTACACTGTGCGGCGGTTTTTTCAATCAAGGCTGAACAGACGATTATCTATTCCCGCCCACCGCCCTATATGCCTTGGCAGGCAGCCTTGATTGAAATTATATGACACAGCAGATGGGGTGCTGTTGTCAATTCCAGTCTAAAAAGCCGCGCTAAAGTGGGTTTAATCTATTCCCACCCACCGCCCTATATACGCCCTGCGGCGCGGCTTTTTTTGCAACGGTTTACCCACCCCAACTCAAGGAATTGCAAGAGTGGTGCAGATGCAAGGAATAGAATTTCGAGTCGCCGGAGGCGTACTGACAGTACGCCGACAAGCGAGAAATTATATGACACAGCAGATGCGCCGCTATTGTCAATTCCGGTTAACCAGAAGGGCAAATGTGCGCCAGATGCAAGGAGTGATTACATTTTATCGAGCAAGCTGCACTGATAGTGCGCGTCGCGAGAAAAATGCAAGCACGACACAGCAGATGGCGTGCAGTTGTCCCTTCTGGAGACGAGTCGCCGGAGGCGTACTGACAGTACGCCGACAAGTGAGGAGACTGACGACAAAGTAGATGTGCCGCTATTGTCAATTCCGGTCCACCTTGCCAATACCCTTGTCAATCGTAACATACCCCGGCAAACCATTAACCATAGGTACGGCCACTTCACCCTCAATCAGCGGGCGGGCATACTTAATAAAGTCCTCGGTAACATAGTTGCCCTCGGGGGTTATCCATTCCACCGGCACTTTCTTTTCTACGTTGGCCACATTAGCCAGCGGTGCGGTGCCAAGGGTGCAAACATAGTCATCACCGGGCTGTCTGTCCAACGTAATCATTATGCCGGTTTCGCCGGCCAGTGCCAGTTCTACAGCCTTTTTGCCGGTAGCATAGGCTTCGTCGGCATCGGTTTTAGATGCAAAGTGCGCCGCCGAACGCTGCGCCGTGCCCAAAGTGTTGCAGCGTGCCTTTAAGCCCAAACGCTCCTCCACCAGATTTTTCAGGGTTTCCCCCGCGCCGGAAAGCTGAACGTGCCCAAAGGCGTCGGTTTTGCCGTCGGCTGCAATATAGTTGCCGTCTTTATCCATAATACCTTCGCTGGCCACCACAAAGCAGTGCCCCAAACGGTCATAAACCGCCTTTACATCAGCCAAAAACTGCTCAGTATCAAAGGGTACTTCCGGCAGGTAAATCAGGTGGGGTGCTTCGTCGGGGGTACGCTTGGCCAGTGCGGCAGCCGCGGTTAACCAGCCGGCATTGCGGCCCATAGCCTCGATAATGCAAACCTTGTTTTTGGTAGCCACCGATGCCAGGTCAATGCCACATTCCATAACGGTTGCCGCCAAATACTTGGCCGCCGATGCATAGCCGGGGCAGTGGTCGGTTATCGGCAGGTCGTTATCTACCGTTTTGGGTATACCGATAACGCGCATTTCATAACCCATTTTTTCGGCTGCCAAACTCATTTTGTGGCAGGTATCCATCGAATCGTTGCCGCCATTGTAGAAGAAATAGCGGATGTCATATTTTTTGCAAATTTCTACCAAACGCGGATATTCTTCTTCGCTGACTTTATAGCGACAGGAAAACAACCCGGCACCCGGCGTCCATTTTAAGCCCTCGATATTTTCGGCAGGCTGTTTGGCCAAATCAATCAAATCTTCGTCAAAAAAACCTTTAATACCCGATACCGCTGCATAAATAGTGCCCGGTTTATCCTCGGTATTAAGCCATGTTTGGATAGCACCGCAAACACTGCTGTTGATAACGGCGGTAGGCCCGCCGGATTGTGCAATAACCGCATTGCCTTTAAGCATAGCAAACACTCCTTTAGTCTTTAATTGTTTAGTAGTAATATTTTTTTACGGCTTACTGTTTACATTATAACAAATTTTGGTGCCATTGTATATAGCCAAAAATGCACTGCCGGCAAATTTTACCGCCCGGCGGCGGCTGTTAGTCTGTTTTTTTTACAAACCTACTTATTTTTTGTGCAAAAAGTCTTTACAGCGCGGCGGTTTTTCTTATATAATAGATTAGTTAACGGCTTTTTTATTAAGCCACAGATCAATGCTATATTTATTCAGAATTTTCGGAGGCTTTTTTATGCAGCGAAACGATTTAAGAAACATTGCAATTATTGCCCACGTTGACCACGGCAAAACTACTATCGTAGACCAACTGCTGCGCCAGGGCGACACCTTCCGCGCCAACCAGACAGTGCAGGACAGAGTTATGGATTCTAACGACCTGGAAAGAGAGCGCGGCATTACAATTTTGGCCAAAAATACTTCGGCCAGCTACAAGGGCGTAAAAATCAATATTGTAGATACCCCCGGCCACGCTGACTTTGGCGGCGAGGTAGAACGTGTGTTAAAGATGGTAAACGGCGTTTTGCTGCTGGTAGATGCCTTTGAAGGCCCTATGCCGCAAACCCGCTTTGTGTTGCAAAAAGCGCTGGAATTAAATTTGCGCGTAATTGTTGCCATCAATAAAATTGACCGCCCCGATGCCCGCCCCGACGAAATTGTAGACGAGGTTTTGGAGCTGTTTATGGAGCTTGATGCCAGCGATGAACAAATGGACAGCCCCTTTATCTTCTGTTCGGCGCGCACCGGCATTGCCGGCACCGACTGGCGCCACCCGGCCGACAATATGCAGCCCCTGTTTGATACCATTTTAGAGCATATACCTGCACCGGAGGGTGACGAAAACGGCGATTTGCAGGTTCTGGTATCTTCTATCGACTATAACGAATACGTTGGCCGCATTGCCATTGGCCGCATAGAACGCGGTGTGATGACGCAAAATCAGGAGATTGTTTTGTGCGACTACCACGACACCGAGCTTTCTCAGCGCGCCAAGATTACTGCCCTTTATCAGTTTGATGGCTTAAAGCGCACGCAGGTAGAAAGCGCTCAGGTGGGCGACATTGTATGCTTTTCCGGCATCGAAAACGTTACCATCGGCAACACTGTTTGCGCCCCTGCCACACCGGAGGCTATACCCTTTGTAAAAATTTCGGAGCCTACCGTAGAGATGACCTTTTCCGTAAACGACAGCCCCTTGGCCGGGCAGGAAGGCAAGTTTGTTACTTCTCGCCAGTTGCGCGACCGCCTGTACCGCGAAACCTTAAAGGATGTATCACTGCGCGTACAGGATACCGACAGCTCAGAATCTTTTCTGGTGCTGGGCCGCGGCGAAATGCACCTGTCTATTTTGATAGAAACTATGCGCCGCGAAGGCTACGAATTCCAGGTTAGCACACCCCGCGCCCTGATTAAAGAAATTGACGGTATTAAACAGGAGCCTTACGAGGAACTAACCATTGACGTGCCGGAAGAATCTATGGGTGCCGTTATGGAAAAAATGGGCTTGCGCAAGGCCGATCTGCAATCTATGGAAAAAGCCGGCAACCGTATGAAGCTGGTTTACATTATACCCACCCGCGGCCTGTTTGGCTACCGCGGTGAATTTATGACCGATACCAAGGGCGAAGGCATTATGAACTATGTGTTCTATGGCTACGGCCCCTTAAAGGGAGATATTACCAAGCGCACCAACGGCTGCCTTATTGCCTTTGAACGCGGCGAATCTATAACCTACGGCCTGTTTAATGCACAGGAACGCGGCCAGTTGTTTATTGGCCCCGGCGTACAGGTTTACGGTGGTATGGTAGTGGGCTTTTCTCCCAAAAGCGAAGATCTGGTAGTAAATGTGTGCAAAAAAAAGCAGGCTACCAACACCCGTGCTGCCGGCTCTGACGAAGCACTGCACCTCTCCCCGCCGGTACAGATGAGCCTTGAGCAGTGTCTGGAATTTATTCAGGAGGATGACCTGTTAGAGGTTACCCCCAAAAATATCCGCATACGTAAAAAAGAACTGGATCATTCTCAGCGTATGAAGCAGTTGAAGCGCGCACAAAACGCCGCTAACGCCTAACTTGGGCTTGACAAATCAACTGTTATCCTATACAATATATTTTGACTTTATAGTCGGCTATGCAATAGGGCGGGTGCCGTGCGGCCCCACGCAGCAGAGAAGGTGTGAACCGTGTCAGGGTCGGAAGGCAGCAGCACTAAGCACTTTTCTTTGGGTGATGTGGGCAAACCGCATAATCGCCCCCGTCCTGTTGCGTAGCCGATTTTTTTGTTACAGGAGCATAAGTATGAAAGATTTTTTTTCCCGCACCGCCAATTTAATCGGCGAACCCGCCGTTAAGCGCCTGCAAGGCTGCCGCGTAGCCGTGTTTGGTCTGGGCGGCGTAGGCGGCTACACGGTAGAAGCTTTGGCCCGCGCCGGGGTTGGTGCCCTTGACCTTATCGACGGCGATACCATAGCCGAAAGCAACCTTAACCGCCAGATAATTGCCACCACCAACAATATCGGCCAGGCTAAATGCACCGCTGCCCAAAAACGCGTGGCCGCCATTAACCCCGATATTTGCGTTACGGCATACAACCTGTTTTTTCTGCCGCAAAACGCCGCCGATTTTGACTTTAGCCGCTACGATTATGTGGTGGATGCCGTTGATACCGTAACCGCCAAAATTGCCATTATCGAGGCCGCCAACGCCGCAGGCACACCTGTTATAAGCTGCATGGGTGCCGGCAACAAGCTTGACCCTACCCTGTTTCGCGTAGCCGACATCTACCAGACATCGGTTTGCCCGCTGGCCAAGGTTATGCGCCGCGAGCTTAAAAAGCGCAGCATACCCGCGTTAAAGGTAGTGTATTCCACCGAACCGCCGCGCACCCCTTTAAGCGGCGACCCCCGAACCCCCGCCAGCATATCGTTTGTGCCGTCGGTAGCCGGGCTGATTATTGCCGGTGAGGTTATTAAGGATTTATGCCAAATATAAAAATTTAAGCCGCAGGTTTTTACGCCTGCGGCTTTTTATTTGCCATAGATTTATTTGTAGGTGCAGCCAATTTCTACGGTATCCGCCCGAACAAAATTTTCACCCCAAATTACCATTTCAAACTTCAGCTCATCGTTTTCAATCCCCTTAAATTCCAGCGATAAATGCGCATCTAATTTTGCCGCTGAATGTCGCAGGTCGCTGTAGAACCATTCTGCCAAATATTCCTCGTCGTCGGCAAAATTCTCCTTTATCTTATAATCCTTAACCAGCGGCCAAAGCTCGGTATTAACCTTGGCCTTAACCTCGGCCGGCAAAATCCTGTCGGTAATATCACGCATTGTGCCGGTGGAAAAATCCAGCAGCCCCCAGTAAACTGCCTGCAAATCGCGCACCAGCATATAGTCATCATCAAACCACACCGCACGCAGCTCACTGTCTTCATCCACGCTGTCACCAGCCAAGGTGCGCAGGTCATATTTACCGATTACCTGCCCGGCTTTATCATCTATCACATACGCAACATCATCGCCGCACATACAATATTTCTCACCAACATCGGCATTACCGCTTTTCAGCACACCCACCCGGCTATAAAGCCACGCATTCTCGGTCGCGGTAACATATTCACCGTTTTGGGGGTTAAGCCAAATATATTGATGGCGGTTTACAGTTACCGCACCGCTCACCCAATCACCCAGAGTAAGCAGGTAATTACCGGCGGCGGTTTTTTCGCCAAAGCTGTCCATCGTATTCGCTTCAAGCTGCAGGGGAACCTGCGCCAAAACCTTACCGGCCAGCATAATTTCTCCGGTTTTCGGCTTAATGTCCAGCGCACAGCCCGTAATACCACGCGTCACCCTGCTCTGCACCGACACCCGCTTTTCGGCGGGCAGCCACTGCACATTGCAGCCCATAGCTTCACCGACCGCACGCACCGGCACATAAACTCTGCCATTTTTATGATATGGTGCCGCCGGCAATTCTTCACAATGCTCACCCAGCCCATCGTGATGCACGCTCATACTTCGGCTGCCCACTCTCAGCCGTACAGCACGGTTATTGGCATCCTTGGCGCTTACCACCTGATACCTGCTGTCCCAGTGTACAGTAGCACCGCAGGCCTCAAATATCGCCCTCATCGGCAAAAATGTCTGCCCGTTTTTTATCTGCGCCTGCCCTATCTCATTGTCATCCACATACACCGGGTAAGTCGCCGCCCACGCCGGTGCCGCCATCAGCAAAAACACCATCGCCGTCAACAGAATCTTTTTCACAAATATCGCCTCCAGTTCGCAAATTTTCCATCATATTTATATAACCTTGCAAACAGCCAAAACGCAACAGTATTTTTACAATTTTTTATTTTTTTGCAAAAAAAATTTACCATACGCTTATTGGGAGCAAATTTTCGGCGGGGCAAACCCGGTTACAGCATCATCACAAAATTTACCAGCAGCTTTATACCGTAAAAAATAATAATCAAGCCGCAAATTATGTTTAACGCCCGTAATATGCGGCTGTTTAAGTGGCTTTTAAAAGCAAACACCAGCAATGTAAGCAACAAAAACCAACAGCACGATGCCGAACAAACCCCACAAATAAAGGGCATTGCCGCCGCCTCCGGCAGCGTTGCACGGAAGGCACCCAGCATCATCGTGCCGTCTATCAGCGCCTGCGGGTTAAACCAGGTAACCACACACGCCGACAAAACGGTGGCACGTATGCTTCTCTGCCGGCTCTCCACCGCAATGTCGGCAGGCTGCGCCCTTAAAAGCCCTACGCCTATGCCAAGCACCAGCAGACCGCCAAGCGGCAAAATAAGCATTTGCAGCCATTCAAAGCGTTGCATAGCCAACCCTACGCCGCCAAAACAGGCCAGCGCCAGCGTTATATCAAAAAACATTACGATCAGCGCCGTAAGCAAAGCTCGCCGCAATTTACCCACAAGTGCCGAATTTATTAAAAATATATTTTGCATACCAATAGGAGCCACATACGCAAACCCCATTATTAAACCCTGCAAAAAATTTTCCATATTGCCATATCCTCACATATCTATAATAAATTTTTTATAATAAATTTCCCCTGAATTTTTCCTCAAGCCAAACGCAAAAAATAAAGGACTCTGCAAAAGCAAAGTCCTTATTAAGTATGGAGCGGGCAAAGAGATTCGAACTCTCGACTTCCACCTTGGCAAAGCTATTATGCAAACAATTTAGCAGGACTTTTTTCAAAGAATAGTACATCAATAGTACACCATTTTATATACTTTATCAACCACAAATAATAATAAAAACCGGGCGGAAGCACTCTTGCACTTCCCCCCCCCGGTTTTCGTTTGTTTATTTTGTTTTCACGCTCACAGTCGGCAGCTTCTTTTCCTCATCATACCCAATGGCAATGCAGCCATCGCGCAAATCCTGCAGCTTCACGTAGTTGTTGCCGCCACACTCAATCGCGGTCA
>CAZMTO010000029.1:0-18889 GCA_964569265.1 uncultured Peptococcaceae bacterium
AGATAATCCTTTATTCAGCCTTGATTGAAAAACTTATACAAGCCGCGCCGCACGGCGTATATAGGGCGGTGGGCAAAAAAATTACATCAGCATAAAATAGCCCAGCATATCCAGCTTTTCGGTTTCGTGGTCGCAAATAGTATCCAAATCAAGGTTAAGTGCGTTGGCCAAAGCGGCGGCATAAAACAGCAATGCACCCAGATGTTCAGTCAGCAGGCTGCGGCAGTTGGGGCAAATGTCCGCAAAATTGTCACCGGTGGGTTGGGTTTGCAACGTTTGCCAATCGGCATCGGCCGGCAGGTTGGCTTTGGCGGTGCCAAGTGTTATGCAGCCGCAGGTGTTGGCGGCGCTTAGCAGGCTTTGGTGCAGGCGGCAGGCGTTTAGCTGCAAAAGCAGAGCAATTTGCAGGGCGGCCGGGTCTATCATCAGGTATTGGGCAGCTTTTTGTTGCAGGTTTGTTAGCTGGTTCATTTTTTACCCCCAAAGGCTTAATTGGCTTACTGCCTATAGTTTATGCAAAGCAGGGCGGGCCGGTTATAATTGGACGGCAAAAAGCATAATATAGCCCCAAAGGGGGAGATATTATGTACAAGGTGGGCGACAAGGTGGTATACCCGGTACACGGTGCCGGGCAGGTGGTGGCTATAGAAAGCCGCGAGGTGGCCGGTAAGCAGAGGGATTATTACATATTGGATATGCCGTTTAGCGGCCTTAGGTTGGCGGTGCCCCAAAGTGAGGCCAAACGCCTGGGGCTTAGGCATTTGATGAATGGTAAACAGGCCGAGCAGGTGTTGGCGATATTGGCCGGTGATACAGTCGAAGCTGCCCTGCCAGAAAAATGGAATCTGCGGGGGAAGCTGCTGGCAGAAAAAATAAAAGCCGGCGATGTTTGCGAGCTGGCGGCGGTGGTATGTAATTTGGCGCGGCGAGATAATGCGCACCTGTTGGCATCGGGAGAACGGCGCCTTTTTGAGCAGGCCCGCGATATTTTGTTAAGCGAACTGAAGCTGCTGGACATAGTCGATGATGACGGCGTAGGCCGGCGTTTGGGGCAGGCGGTGGCCCGGCTGGAGGAAAAAGACAGCAATCTGTCGGCAAAATAATATGTGTGCGCCCGGCGGCAGTGCCGGGCGTATTTTTGTATACCCGGCAGGAATTAGCGGTTATATTAGCGAAATAGTATTGCAAAAGCTTTAAAATAACACTTTTATTTAATGTGATAAAACACTATTGTGATAAGCCATAAATTGCGGAGGATAAAGCAGTGAATGAAAAACCGGAACAAAATGTAGCCGTGGACGAAGCTGCGGACGGCAGCGATGAGAGAACACGCGGCAAGCTGGGCGGTTGGCGCAGGCAGGCGTACATAGCCTTTTTTGCTACCTTTTATTTAATGGTGGGTGTGGGCGTTTTTTGGCTGGCGTATCAGTTTTCCAGCGAGATGGAGCTGATGGAGCGGATAATTGCCATTTGTGCCACAACATCTATTGGTATAATGGTGGCGGTGATGCTGGTATCGCCGCTGTTAAATGCACTTTCCGGCATTGGCAGCCGTATGCTTAATCACCTGTTTAAAATGCCCCTGCCGGATATTGTAAGCGCGGTGGTGGGGTTAATTATCGGTTTGATAATTGCCTGCCTGCTAAACAGTGTGGTAGATAAAATACCGGTTATTGGGCAATATTTTTCGGTGCTGTCGCTGCTGTTTTTTGCCTACACCGGTATGATAGTGGCCTACCGCAAGCGTGCCGAATTTTCGTCTTTGTTTATGCGTAAGGCGTGGTTAACGCGTGTGCCCAATGCACCCGATATTGTCGGACAGCCCAAGGTGCTGGATACCAGTGTGATAATTGATGGGCGTATTGCCGATATTTGCCGTGCCGGTTTTGTTGAAGGGCGGTTGATAGTGCCGAATTTTGTGCTGGACGAGCTGCGGCATATTGCGGATTTGGCCGACAGCCTGAAGCGTAACCGTGGGCGGCGTGGTTTGGACATTTTAAACCGTATGCAGCGGGAAATGCCCGGAGTGGTGGAAATTACCGAGGTGGATTACCCGGATATTGCCGAGGTAGACAACAAACTGGTGCGTTTGGCGCAGGATATGAAGGCTGCCGTGGTTACCAACGATTTTAACCTTGGCAAGGTGGCACGTGTACAGGGCGTAAAGGTTATGAACATTAACGAGCTGGCCCACGCTATGCGTGCTGTTTGGCTGCCGGGAGAAACCCTGCTGGTGGATGTTGTGCAGGCCGGCAAAGAGCCTGACCAGGGGTTGGCGTTTTTGGACGACGGCACGATGATAGTGGTGGAAAACGGCCGCCGGTTTATTGGGCAGCAGGTGTCGGCCGAGGTTGGCAGTGTGTTGCAGACTTCGGCCGGGCGAATGATATTTGCGCGTGTAAATGCAGTTGATTAAGCTATAAACAGAAAGACGGAGAGTTTTTATGCAAACAGCGGTTATTGTGCTGGCGGCAGGTATGGGCCGCCGTATGGGCGCCGATAAAAACAAGATATTTTTGAATCTGGCCGGAGAACCGGTGCTGCTACATTCTTTAAGGGTGTTTGAGCAGACCCCGGAGGTGTGCCAGATTGTGGTGGCGGCTGCCAAAGATGAAATTGAGCAGATTAACGGGCTTTTGGCGGCAGGCGGCATAACCAAGGCCAAAACTGTGGTGCAGGGCGGCAGTACACGGCTGAGGTCGGTGGCGGCGGCACTGCCCTATGTTAGCTGCACGGCAAAACTGGTGGCGGTACACGACGGTGCGCGCCCCCTGCTGACGGCGGCGGATTTTTTGGCGGTTTTGCGTGCGGCAGCCCAACCCGGTGTGGTGGGGGCAATTTTGGCAGCGCCGGTTACCGACACGATAAAAACAGCGGCTAAGGTATCGGCGGCTGAACGTGGCGAGGTGGTGGCGGAAATTGCCGGCAGCCTTAACCGGGAGCTGCTTTGGCGGGCGCTTACCCCGCAGGTGTTTGCCATAGAACCGATGATTGATGCGTATTCCTGCCTGGATAAGGATTTTACCGACGATGCTGCTTTGCTGGCAGCTAACGGCGGCAAGGTGGCCATTGTGCGCGGCAGTGAAGAAAACATCAAGATAACTACACCGATAGATTTAAAGCTGGCAGAGCTTATTTTGCAGGAGCGTGAGAAAAGATGAGGATAGGCATTGGCTACGATGTACACAGGCTGACCGACGGGCGCGATTTGATAATCGGCGGTGTTAATATACCTTATGAAAAAGGCTTGCTTGGACATTCTGACGCGGATGTTTTGACCCACGCGCTTATGGATGCACTGCTGGGTGCTGCCGGTCTGCCGGACATCGGGAGGTTGTTTCCGGATAATGATGACAGATTTTTGGGTGCCTGTAGCCTTGATTTGCTGCGCGAGGTGATGCGTCTGCTGCACGATCAGGGTTGGGGCGTCAGCAATGTGGATACGGTGGTGGTGGCAGAAAAACCCAAGCTTGCCCCGTATATTGAACAAATGCGCCAAACACTGGCGGCTGCTATGGGCGTGGAGCCGACGGCAGTTGGCATTAAGGCTACAACCAGCGAAGGCTTGGGGTTTGCCGGCTTAGGGCAGGGGATATCGGCGCAGGCGGTGGCCCTGCTGCATAAGCTTTGATTACGGATTTTGATATGACCGCTGAGGTGTTGCCCTTGGCGGTTATTTTATTGGACTAAAGGCGGCGGCAAATAAACCGCCGGGGCGGCTTGTAATATGGGCCGCAAAATGCTACAATAAACAAAGTGATGTGTTGCGCAGTTGTGACGTGCAGTATATGGGGATTTTTGTTGGGAGGCGTAAATTATGGCCAAAAAGAAAAAGAAATTAAAGATTATGCCGCTGTTGTGCCTGTTGCTGGTGGTGGCGGCAGTGTGTGCGGGGGCAGCCGGTGCTGTGCTGCTGCCCGGTACGGCAAGCCTTGCCGAGCCGGTGACGGTGACGGTAAAAGAGGGGCAGGGCACCAAAGCGGTAGCGGCGGTGCTGGCTGATGCCGGTGTGGTAAAAAACAGCACGTCTTTTGTGTTGTATGTAAAGAGCGAGGGTGCCGAAAGTGACCTGCGCCCCGGCAGCTACACCTTTGCCGGAGATGTGGACTATGCAACGGTGTTGGCCGAGCTTAAACGCGGTAATCTGGCGGAAAATACTAAAAACGTTACCATACCAGAGGGTAAAACCGTGCCGCAGATAGCTGAGCTTTGGGCGGCGGCGGGGCTTTGCACGGCTGATGAATTTTTGGCGGCCTGTGCGGATATGCCGTTGGAATATGATTTTTTGCCGGAGGCAGCACCGGCCGGAGAAGCTTATAACCGGGTGGAGGGCTTTTTGTTCCCGGAGACGTATAATGTGCGGCTGGATTGGGATGCCGAGGATTTGGTAAAGTTACAGGTTGGGCAGTTTGCCAAAATATGGACGGACGAGCGTAAGCAGGCAGCAGCGGCCTTGGGCTACAGTGCCGAAGAAATAGTTACCATAGCGTCGCTGATTGAGCGTGAGGCCAAGGTTGCCGACGAGCGTGTGATGATAGCCAGCGTGATATACAACCGGCTGGCGATTGACCAACTGCTGCAAATAGATGCAACAATACAGTATATTTTGGGTGAGCAGGTAGACAGAGTGCTGTACAGGCATTTAGAGATAGATGACCCGTATAACACCTACATATACAAGGGGCTGCCGCCCGGGCCGATATGTTCGCCCGGTGTGGCCTGCATAGATGCGGCGCTTAGCCCGGCAGATACCGATTATTATTATTACCGCACAAAAAATGATGGCAGCGGCGGGCATAATTTTGCCCGAACCTTTGCAGAACATCAGGCGAACGGTGCGGCTTAAAGTGGAGGGATAGATTTGCGTAAACCGGAGCTTTTGGCACCTGCCGGCGATATGGAAAAGCTGCGTATGGCGGTGTTTTATGGGGCAGATGCGGTATATTTGGGCGCGCAGGACTTCAGCTTGCGTGCGCAGTCTAAAAATTTTGCGGCGGCTGATTTGCCGCAGGCGGTGGAATATGCCCATAATGCCGGGGTAAAGGTGTATTTAACGGTAAATGTTTACCCGCACGAGCCGCATTTGGACGGTATAAAGCAGTTGCTGCCAATGGCGGCGGCTGCCGGTGTGGATGCGTTTATTATTGCTGACCCCGGGGTGTTTAATCTGGCGGCAGAATATGCACCGAACGTGGCACGCCACATAAGCACGCAGGCAAGCTGCACAAACAGCGAGGCTGCGCGTTTTTGGCATAATTTGGGGGCAGAACGTGTTATTTTGGGGCGAGAAGTATCGCTGGCAAATTGCGCCGAAATTGCCGCCAAGGTGCCGATAGAGGTGGAAATATTTATCCATGGGGCAGTGTGTATGTCGTATTCCGGGCGGTGTTTGTTATCAAGCTACTTAACGGGGCGCAGCGCCAATTTGGGTGATTGTGCGCAGCCGTGCCGCTGGCAGTATCGGCTGGAGGAGCAGCGCCGCCCCGGCGAATATATGCCGATAGAAGAAGATAAATGGGGCGCGTATATTTTTAACAGCAAGGATTTGTGCCTGCTGCCTTATATGCCCGAGGTTATTGCGGCGGGGGTTAGCAGCCTGAAGATAGAGGGCCGTATGAAGAGTGCTTATTATGTGGCTAACACGGTGCGTATTTATCGGCAGGCGCTTGATGCTTACTGGCAGGCGTGGCAGAATTTGCCGGAAAAATCGGCGGCGGCCCTTAGAGAAAGCTTTGTGCCGGCGGCAAGCTGGCAGGAGGAGCTGGAAAAGATAAGTCACCGCAAATATTTTGGTGGGTTTGCCGTTGATGAGCCCGGCCCGGAAGCATACGTTTATAATACGTCTTACAGCTTTAGGGGCTACGATTTTGCCGGCGTGGTGCTGGATTATGATGCTGAGCGCGGGCGTTTGCAGATAGAACAGCGCAACCACTTGGCTCTGGGGGACGAAATTGAGATAATAAGCCCCCATGCCGAGCCGTATAAGCTGAAGATAACCGAAATTTGGAGCAATGACGGTGAGGAGCGCAGCACCCTGCCGCACGCTAAAGAGATAGCATGGTTGGGCTGCCCGCAGGCGCTGCCGGCCGGCAGTATTTTGCGGCGGCCTACGCCGCCGAACGGGGGTGGGGCACATGAGTGAGCGTGGTATTGACCCTGAATTGCCGCAGCGTTACCCTAACGAGGTGGTGCGCGTTAAGGTGGAGCCTGCCAAGATAGATTATTTTAACAAGATAATAGAGGCGTATGACAACCTGGCAATAGTAAGCACGGTGGACGCTGCTAAGGGCGAGCTGATATGCTGGACAACGGCAGATAACCGCCCGATTTTGCTGAAGCTGCTGAGCAAGCTGAAGGTGGCGCAAGTAGAAGAGTAATAGATAAGAAGAATAATAGAAGAATTTAGATGAAAAAAAAGAGAGGTGGTATAAACCATCTCTCTTTTTGTGTTGCTTAATATGTGTTTGTATGGTGCCGCTTGATTAGGCAACCAGGAAGAACTTGATAAGGAACAATGCCGAAATGAACAAAGTAAGGAAGGAAACTTCTTTGGCTTTGCCGGTAAATATTTTGATAACGCTGTAGGTGATAAGACCCAAACCGATAGCGTGACCGATAGAGCCGGAAATGGGCATTGCTACCAGCATAAGAGAAGCCGGTACCATTTGATCGATATCGTCGAAGTCAACTTTTTTAAGACCCTGCAACATAAGCACGCCTACATAGATAAGTGCTGCCGAGGTTGCCGGAGCCGGAATGATAGCAGCGATAGGGGCGATAAAGGTGCAGGCCAAAAACAGTACGCCGGTGGTAAGTGCGGTAAGACCGGTGCGGCCGCCAGCTTCTACACCGGAGGTGGATTCTACAAAGGTGGTTACGGTAGATGTACCGGTGCAGGCACCGGCTACGGTACCAACAGCATCGGCCAGCAGAGCTTCTCTCATATTGGGCATATTGCCTTTTTCATCTACCATACCGGCACGCGATGCCGTACCTACCAGTGTGCCGATAGTATCGAACATATCGATCATACAGAAGGTGATGATAAGTGTGATAGCGGTAAACCAGCCGATTTCTAAAAAGCCCTGGAAGTTGAACTTGAACAGGGTGGTGCTTACCATATCACCAACGGGCGGCAAAAAGGAAGCAGTTTTAAGCGAGGTAAAGGGGTTGGTGTTAAGCACGGTAAAGGAGCCTATCCAGTAGATGACGGAGGCTGCCAGCATACCCAGCAGAACCGAGCCTTTTACGCCTTTTTTGGCCAGAACGATGATAACAAACAGGCCGACAAACATTGTGATAACGCTGAGTACCATGGTTACATAGCCGGAGCCCATATTGGTTTGGGCTACCGAGGGTGTAAGCGAACCGAAGAAATCGCGCATAGCGTAAAAGGGGCCGCCGGTTTCGGAATATACACCGGCGTTAGAGCCAAGGCCGATGTTCATAAGCATAAGACCGATGGCCGGAGAAATACCCAGACGGATGCCCAGAGGTATGGCGTCTACGATTTTTTCCCGGATGTTAAAAATAGACAGGATAACAAAGATGATACCTTCACACAGGATGATGACCAGTGCAGCCTGAAACGATGCTACGTAGCTCATACCGGTGAGGCCGGCAATGTTGGCAACTACAACGGCAAAAAAGCTGTTAAGACCCATACCGGGGGCCATAGCAAAGGGTTTGTTGGCGGCAAAGGCCATAACAAACATACCAATGGCTGATGCCAGACAGGTGGCCATAAATACGCCGTTCCAAAGTTCGGGGCCTTCGGCACCAAAGTTGGTAAGCAGGTTGGGGTTTAGGGCGATGATGTAGGCCATCGTCATAAAGGTAGTAAGGCCGGCTACCAGCTCAGTGCGCACGGTTGTGCCGTTTTGTTTGAGCTTAAACAATCTTTCCATTATTACTCATTCTTCCTTTCTGCAACTTCGGTAGGATTTTTTCAGTATAAGTGAGAATGATAACAGCGGAAAAACAAAACAAGCAAAATCAAAAGCTGATACTTGCCTGTATTAAGCTCCGGTAGTTGTCGGATAGGCCGCCAGTAGAAACTTGAGGCCCATATTGCCCCAATTATACCGAAATTATGAAGTTAACGCTATAATATTAACATAGTTTACGACAAATTGCTACAGTTTTTTAAGAAAAATTGACAACCGGCAGGCAAAAGAGTATAATCAGTAGCATAAACCTAAGGAGCTGATACCTATGACCTATGAATTTAGTGTGGCCGGCCTTACACGGCAGTTGCCGCTTTGCCCGCTTAACGATGAAACGATGATAGGCGCGTTTGTTATTTTTGGTGATGTTGAGCTTACCTGTGCCTGTGCGGCAGAGCTTTTGAAGATAGCGCCGGATTTTGATTATATGGTGGCACCGGAGGCTAAAGGTATACCGCTGATTCATGAAATGGCCAGACAAAGCGGCCGCAACGAATATTTTCTGGTGAGAAAATCTCCGAAGCTTTATATGGACGGTGTGTTTGAAGTAGTAGATAAATCGATAACCACTGCCGGAGAACAGCGCCTGTATATGGACGGTGCAGATGCACGCAAGATGCAGGGCAAGCGTATTTTGATTTTGGATGACGTTATATCTACCGGCGGGTCTTTGGCGGCGGTAGAAAATTTGGTGGAACAGGCCGGCGGCATTGTGGTTGGCCGTATGGCTATTTTGGCCGAGGGCAAGGCTGCGCAGCGTGACGATATTTTGTTTTTGGAGCGTTTGCCGCTGTTTAATGCCAAGGGTGAGCCGATAGATTAGGCAAAGCAAATAGCTACACATAATATTAAATAATATAAAGTCTGCGTGGGTGTGTTTGCCCGGGCAGGCTTTTTTTTGTACCCAAAATGCCGTGGTATGGCAGCAACAAAATAAAATGCGGTACAAGCACCGCCGCAAAAAAATGCCATAACCTATATTATGAATACTCCATAGAGAGAAAAAGGAGGTCCATAATTATGGCCAGAAGATTATGTGCTTGCAGCGACAAACCGTTTTATGATGATTGTGAGTGTAGGCAAAGCGGCAGTTTGGGGGTAGAGGATATTTTTGAAGAGGTGATGGTGCGCGCCAGAGAAGCCGAGCTGTTTTACTGCTGTATGGTCGAAAATTCTCAGTGCGAGGTAGATAAAGAGATGTTCAGGCAGTTTAGCTTGGACGAACGCCGCCATTATGCTCTGTTGCAGCAGATATTGCGGGAGCTTACCTGCGAATGTTACTGCGTGGGCGAGGTTTGTATTGAAGAACCCAGAGGTTTTTGCAAGGCGATAAAGGTGGCAATATATAACGAAATGCAGATGAGCAACGATTATGAAAATCTGGCGTGCTATTTGGAAAATATGGCACACCGCGAGGTTTTGCTCAGTATGATAGAGGATTCGCGGCGGCACGCCGAACGTTTGGCAGAGCTTTATCAGTTTGCGCAGGATTGTGCCTGCCGTAATGTTGCCGGCACCGAGGAGGAGAGCTGTAACAACTGCTGCTGTGGGTGCTACGGCTGCTGCAACCCGTGCTGCTGCGGCAGTAACAATGGCAAATGCATTTGCGGCTGCATACCGTTTATGATGCCGTGCTGCCCAAATGACACCGGCACCGAGGCAGAGGCGGAGGAAGATGACGATTGCACGGTAACCTATTGCTGCCTTGATGATGATAGCTGCCCCTGCGTTTGCGGGCACGAGATGGAAAGACGTACCGGGCTTAGGGGCAAAGACCCGGCTAAAAAGAACGGCTGCGGATGTTCTAAGGTGGGGGGTGCTGCCGGCGGCTGCGGCTGCCGTAAGTGCAAGGGCGCACAGGGCTGCTGGGGTACCCGCTGACAGGAGAATAAAACAGCAGGTTATATTGCGTAATATTGGCATAAAATAACTGTATAAACGGCAAAAGCACCGAAAACCGCCTGTGTGTGGTTGTCGGTGCTTTTATATTGACAATGCCCGGTGAACGCGGTATAATTTGTTTACAAAAATACTTGGTTTGGGTTTACAAAGATTGGGTTAGCCAAAAATAGTGGAGGTTTTTATATGCAAAACTTGCGAGAGCAGATATTTAAGCTGCTTTATGATGCCGGTGACAATTATGTATCGGGGGAGCAGATAAGCGAGCAGTTGGGTGTTACCAGAGCCGCTGTGTGGAAGCATATTAAAGCGATAGAGGACGAGGGCTATACGGTAGAAGCGGTGCGCCGCCTGGGCTACAGGCTAAAGGCCAACGGTATCAGAGAGGTGGAGCTGGCGCCGTATTTAAAGACGGAGTGGCTGGGGCGCAGCTTTACATATTTACAGGAGGTAGATTCTACCAATAAATATGCCAAAACCTGGGCTGATGCCGGTGCTGTAAATGGAGCAGTGGCTGCCGCAGATTTGCAGACCGGTGGCCGCGGGCGTTTGGGCCGTGTGTGGGACAGCCCTGCCGGCAGCGGTGTGTGGTTTAGTGCGGTGTTAAGGCCGCCGATATCGCCGGAAAAAGCGCCGCAGATATCGCTGACGACGGCAGTTGGTGTGGCAGACGGCCTGCGCAGGCTGGGGTATAATGCCGGTATAAAGTGGCCCAACGATATTTACATCAGCGGGCGCAAGGTTTGCGGTATGCTTACGGAGATGCACGCATCGATGGAGGCGGTGGAATGGGTTGTGGTGGGTATTGGTATAAACTGCCTGGCCCGTGAGCTGCCGCCGGAGATTGCCGATATTGCTACCACATTGGCTAAAGAGGGTGGTAAGCCGGTTTGCCGTGCCGAGGTTTTGGCCGAGGTGCTGAACAGCCTGGAATATTATTATGATATGCTGTATACCAAGGGGTTTGACGAGATAAGGCGTGTGTGGCTGGCAAACAACATAACGCTGGGCAAGCGCGTTAAGATAAGCACGATAAACGAAACCTTTTTTGGAGAAGCGCTGGATATGCAGGAGGACGGTTCTTTGCTGGTTAAGCGTGAGGAGGATGAGGGGGAGTTTGTGTTGGTTACGGGCGATGTCTTTTTTGCCTGATACCGGAATTGCAATAGCACCAGAAGGGACAACTGCACACCATCTGCGGTGTCGTGCTTGCATTTTTCTCGCGACGCGCACTATCAGTGCAGCTTGCTCGACAAAATACAATCACTCCTTGCATATGGCGCACATTTGCCCTTCTGGTATACTAACAAAGGTTTTCTGGGGCACTCTTGCAATTCCTTGACTTTGGGTGGTTAACCCTTTGCTAAAAAAGCCGCGCCGCACGGCGTATGTAGGGCGGTGGGTGGGAATAGATAAGGGTTTATTCTGTGTATGCTGAGCAGCGTTTAAAATCTTTATTAAACTAAAATGCAAAAATACGAGGTGTAACAATGCAAAAAACAAATATACGCAGGCTTACTGTAATGGCTATGCTGCTGGCAGTGCTGGTGGTATGTTCGCAAATTGCCGTGCCGGTTGGGTCGGTGGTGCTAACGGCGCAGACCTTCGCCATTATGCTTATAGCGCTGTTGCTGCCGCCCAAATATGCGGTGGGCACGGTTTTGGCGTGGGTTTTGGCAGGTGGCGCGGGCTTGCCGTTTTTTGCCAATTTTAAAGGTGGGCTGGGCGTTTTGCTGGGGCCTACCGGCGGTTACATTTATGGGTTTGTTATTGGTGCGTGGATAATATCGGTGATTGCGGGCAAGGGCTTTAGCCTGTGGCGGGCTGTTTTAGGCTGTGCGGTGGCGCTGCTGTTTGTATATTTGCTGGGTGCGGTGCAGCTAAAGATGGTGTTGGGTACCCAAAGCTATGCGGCGGCCTTTGTGTTGGGCGGTGTGCCGTACATATTTTTTGAGCCGATAAAGCTGGCGGCGGCGGTATGGGCGGCGCGCCTGCTTAAACAGCGCATAAATCTGTAGGGGGCCGGTTATGGCGAGCAGCAGAGAGTATTTGGATTATGTGTTGGAGCAATGCCCGCAGCTTATGCATAGGGCGATGATGGGCGAATACATACTTTATCTGCGCGGCAAAATAGTGGGCGGTATTTATGATGACCGTTTGCTGGTAAAACCGGTGGCGGCTGCCAAAAGGCTTATGCCGGATGCTGAGCTGGTATTGCCGTATGAGGGTGGCAGCCGTATGCTGCTGGCAGAGGATTTGGAGAACCGGGAGTTTTTGCAGGCTCTGTTTGAGGAAATGTGGCCGGAGCTGCCGGCGCGCAAAAAGTCTGCCCGGTGATATGCGGCGGCTTTATACTTTACAATTTGGGCAAAACATATTAGAATAGTTTTAATAAGTGGGCAGGTTGCTGCCTGTTTTAAGGAGGAAGAATTATGCTGTTGGTTATAGATATTGGCAACACGCATACGGTATTGGGGCTGTATGGCACCACAGAAGAATGTTTGTATCATTGGCGGTGTGCCAGTGACCGTTGCAAAACAGAAGATGAATATGCGGTGATGCTGCGTGATATGCTGGCTACTGCAGAGCTTGGCTTTAAGGATATATCGGCGGTGGCCATAAGCAGCACGGTGCCGCCGCTGGTGGACGTATGGCAAAAGCTGTGCCGCAAATATCTGGGGGTAAAGCCGCTGGTGATATCTATAGATGTGGAAACCGATATGGCTATTTTGCTGGATAACCCGCGGGAGATTGGCCCTGACCGTATTGTTAACAGTGTGGCCGGGCGTGCCAAATACGGCAATTCTCTGATTGTTATTGATTTGGGTACGGCTACTACCTTTGACTGTGTGTCGGGCAAGGGCGAATTTTTGGGCGGTGTTATTGCGCCGGGTGTGGCGGTATCGGCAGATGCGCTGTGTAACCGCACTGCCCGCCTGCCCCGTGTAGAATTTGATGTGCCGGCTAAGGCGTTGGCTACCAACACTGTGCAGGCTTTGCAATCGGGCCTGGTGTATGGTTTTGGCGGCCTGCTTGACGGTATTGTGCGGCGTCTGAAGCAGGAGATGGGTGGCGAGGTTAAGGTTATAGCTACCGGTGGGTTGTCGTCTACTATTGCCAAGGCGACGGAAACCGTGGATATTGTTGACCCGATGTTGACGCTGGACGGCTTGCGTATTTTATATAATCTGAATAAGGACAGGCTTGATGAGAATAAGTGAGATATTGGCCGCTAACCCGGTGGTAAGTGCGCCGATGGCCGGTATTACCGACCGGGCGTGGCGCGAAATAGCACGAGAAATGGGCGCAGGGCTGATATATACCGAGATGCTGAGCGATATGGCTTTGTGCTACGGCAGTGTTAAAACGCTGGGTATGCTTAATGCCGAGGGTGAGCGCGGGCCGATAGTTATACAGCTATGCGGGTCGTCGCCGGAATATATGGCTAAGGCGGCGGCGCTGATAGAGAACCTGACGGCTGATTGGGGCAATGTGGCGGCGATAGATATAAATATGGGCTGCCCGGCGCCGAAGATAGTTAAAAACGGTGAGGGCAGCCGCTTGATGACAGACCTGCCGCTGGCGGAAAAAATTATTGATGCGGTGGTGCAGGCGGTTAAGCTGCCGGTTACGGTTAAGCTGCGGCTTGGCTGGGACGATGAGCATAAAAATGTGCGAGAGGCGGCGCGGCTGGCGGTTAATGCCGGGGCGCAGGCAGTGGCGGTGCATGGGCGTACACGCCAGCAGTTTTATGCCGGAGAAGCCGACTGGCAGCCGATAGCGGCGGTGGCGGCTGAACTGGCAGCCTATGATGTGCCGGTTATCGGTAACGGTGACATAAACAGCGTGGAGATGGGGTTAAAGCGTAAGCAGGAAAGCGGCTGCGCCGGTGTGATGATAGGGCGCGGTATGTTGGGTAACCCCTGGCTGCTGCGTGATTTGGCGCGGGCTTTTGCCGGAGAGGAAGCCTTGCCGGCACCTGATTACAGCGAGATATGTGAAATGGCACTGCGGCATTTATACCGGCAGGTGGAGTTGCGTGATGAGTATACGGCGGTGCGTTTGATGCGTACGCATTTGCCGTTTTATGTAAAGGGTATACCCGGTGCGGCGGCCCTGCGCGGGCGGATAAATCAACTGAACAGTGCTGCCGAGGTGGAGGCTGCTTTGCGCGGCTTTTTATGCGGCGAACCGACAAAATAATAAAAGCAAAATAACAAATATTAAAAAAGCTTCTTGGGTAAAAGGGGCTTTTTTTGTTATGCCCAAGGCGCGGCTGCATATTATTTAAGGAGAAAATTTGCGGAAAAACGGGTTGATGCGGTTGGCGTGTGTATGGTTGGCGGATTTTGCGGTAAGTGGGCGGCAGCGTTGGTGGCACAGGCTGTGGCCTAAGCGGTATAAGCTGGGGGTGCTGGCAGATGGGCGCGAGGTTTGGCTGCTGGAAATTCCGTGGGAGGCGGGGGATAAAGCGGCGGCAGGGTGGTTAAAGCGGCGGCTGGGGCGGTTGCAAAAACAGAACGGCGAGGCGTTTAAGCTTGGTATGCCGATAGAGATGGCGGCATTGGTGGCCGATAAATACCCGGCAGTGCTGCGTGACGGGCGGCGGCTTTGCTGCTGCGAGCTGGTGCGGCGCCTGATAAAGCAACGGGGCAGTGTGCAGGGCTGCGAGGTGGGTTTGCTGGGGCTAAACGAGGAATGGCAGGCGGATATGGTGGCGGAACTTTTGGCAGCCGGGGTGCGTGTGGCAGTAAACGGGGCTTATGCCGACAGGCTGGCGGCGGCCTACTGGCGGCAGGGGGTGGCATTGCCGGTGGTTTCGGGGCGCAAGCTGCTTAAAAGCTGCGACATAGTGTATTTGTTGCAGGGCGGTGCCGATGTTGTGCCGCCGGGGCTAAGGGGCAGAGTGGTGCCGTTTGCCGAACCGAAGGTGTATGTGCCGGGGCATTTTGGTGGGCAGTATAGATACGGAATGTTTGCGGCGGGGCTGGCAGCGGCATTGACAGAGCCTGCCGAGAGGGCTAATTATGCTAATTTGCTTGACAAGGGGAGTCTGTTAACATTATAATAAGTTGATTAGAGGTAAGCCGGGCAGATACCGGCCTGTTTGTGTGTAATTTAATAAAAACGGAGGGATAAATAGATATGGCAGAAAAAGAAGTTTTGCTGACAAAAGAGGGCCTGGAAAAGCTGGAGGCCGAGCTGGATAACCTGAAAAACGTAAAACGTTTGGAGGTTGCACAGCGTATTAAAATCGCTATTGGGTTTGGTGATCTGAGCGAGAATTCGGAGTATGAGGACGCCAAAAACGAGCAGGCAATGGTAGAAGGCCAGATTGTTGAGCTGGAAAACAAAATACGCAATGCCCGCGTGATAGAAAACACCGGCGCTACCAGCCATGTAAGCATTGGCAGCACGGTAAAGCTGCTGCACATTGCCAGAAATCTGGAGATGGAGTATACAATTGTAGGTTCGACGGAATCTGACCCGGCAGCAAAAAAGATATCTAACGAAAGCCCGCTGGGTGCGGCAATAATCGGCCATAAGGTTGGCGAGGTTGTGCCGGTGGCAGCGCCTAAGGGTATTATTGATTACAAGATTTTGGAAATTAACTAACAGGATAAGATTTTGAGGTGAGCATTTTGGCAAAGCAGCAGGATAATCAGCTAAACCAGATATTGCAGGTGCGCCGCGATAAACTGGCGGATTTGCAGGCCGCAGGCAAAGACCCGTTTACTATCACCAAATATGATGTGACGCACCACAGCAACGATATTGTGGAAAACTTTGCGGAGCTGGAGAGTAAAAGTGTATCTTTGGCCGGGCGTATGATGTTTAAGCGCGTTATGGGCAAGGCATCGTTCTGCAATATTCAGGATATGGGCGGGCGTATGCAGGTGTATGTGGCCCGTGATGCGATAGGTGAGGAGCCTTACGCTGATTTTAAAAAGTATGATATTGGTGATATTATTGGCGTAAAGGGCGAAGTGTTTACCACTAAGACCGGTGAGATTTCGATACACGCGGCAGAAGTGACGCTGCTGACCAAGAGCTTGCAGGTGCTGCCGGAGAAGTTCCACGGGTTGACGGATACGGATATGCGTTACCGCCAGCGGTATGTAGATTTGATAATGAACCCGGAGGTACGCGATACCTTTATTAAGCGTTCTAAAATAATTAAGGAGATACGCCGCTTTTTAGACGGCCGCGATTTTATGGAAGTGGAAACGCCGATGTTGGTAGCCAATGCCGGCGGTGCGGCGGCGCGCCCGTTTGAAACGCATTATAATGCATTAGATGAAGATGTGCGTTTGCGTATATCTTTGGAGCTGTATTTAAAGCGCCTGATAGTTGGCGGTTTGGAGAGAGTGTACGAAATTGGCCGGGTGTTCCGCAACGAGGGTGTGGATACGCGGCATAACCCGGAATTTACGCTGATGGAGCTGTATCAGGCGTATACCGATTATGAGGGAATGATGGAACTGACCGAGAGTATGTTCCGTTATTTGGCCGAAACCGTTTGCGGCGGCAGCAAGATAAGCTATAATGGCGTGGAAATCGATTTTGGTAAGCCGTTTGAGCGCATTACTATGATAGACTGCATTAAAAAATATGCCGGTGTGGATTTTGACGCGGTGGCTGATGATGCGGAAGCCAAGGCCATTGCCCGCCAACACAATGTGGAATTTGAGGAGCGCCACACCAAGGGTGACATTATAAACCTGTTTTTTGAGGAATTTTGCGAGGACAAGCTGGTTCAGCCGACCTTTGTGATGGATCATCCGCTGGCGATTTCGCCGCTTACCAAGAAGAAGCCCACCGACCCGGAGAAGGTGGAGCGTTTTGAGCTGTTTATTAACGGTTGGGAAATGTGCAACGCGTATTCGGAGCTTAATGACCCGATTGACCAGCGTGAGCGTTTTGCGGCACAGGATGCGGCTTTTGCTGCCGGTGACGAAGAAGCCAACCACACCGACGAGGACTTTTTGAATGCGTTGGAAATTGGTATGCCGCCGACCGGTGGTATTGGTTATGGCATTGATCGTTTGGTTATGCTGCTGACAGATTCGGCGGCTATACGTGATGTGCTGTTCTTCCCGACGATGAAAAGTTTGGACGGCGATAAGGCCGATAAAAAGGAAAAAGCCGCACCGGCTGCTGAGGCTGCACCGGCTGCCGAGGTAATTGATTTTTCTAAGGTGGAGATTGAGCCGTTGTTTGCGGATATGGTGGATTTTGAGACCTTTAGCAAGAGCGATTTTAGAGCGGTTAAGGTAAAAGCCTGCGAAGCGGTGAAGAAGTCTAAGAAGCTGTTACAGTTTACGCTGGACGATGGCACCGGGACAGACCGTACCATTTTGAGCGGCATCCATATGTATTATGAGCCGGAGGAGCTGGTGGGCAAAACGCTGATTGCGATAGTTAACCTGCCGCCCAGAGCGATGATGGGTATAGAAAGCTGCGGTATGCTGCTTTCGGCTATTCACAGTGAGGACGGTGAGGAGAAGCTGCACCTTTTGATGGTGGATCATCAGATACCGGCGGGGGCTAAGTTATATTAGTACCGGAATTGCAATAGCGGCACATCTACTTTGTCGTCAGTCTCCTCACTTGTCGGCGTACTTTAGTACGCCTCCTGCGATTCGTCGCCTGACTTCGCGTATCTGTACCACTCTTGCAATTCCTTGACTTTGGGTGTGAAATCCTTTGCAAAAAAAGCCGCGCCGCGCGGCATAAATAGGATGCGTAATCAGTATGAAAAAAGATAAAACAACTATAGTAAATACTAAATAAAATCAGGAGAAATGCTTTTTGATTAAATATGGTGAATTGGATATTGCGGCGTAACCGGGAGGTTAGCTGACAAATATCGGAGAGCCTCCCGGAAATTTGGTGAAAAATAACCGAAAAATTTTAGGGAGGAAAAAATTATGAATATCAACAACTGTAATATCCGTTTGGAGAAGTGTAAAGAGCAGCGTGAGGTGGAAACACTGGTGCGCGACAGCTTTTGGAATGTGTACAGGCCGGGGGCATTGGAGCATTATGTGCTGCATTGTTTGCGGACGGAGGCCGATTTTATACCCGAACTTAATTTTGTAATGGAAAAAGACGGGCGGATAATTGGTCAGAATGTGTTTGTAAAGGCGTGTATAAAGGCTGATGACGGCAGGGCGATACCTGTGTGCGCGATGGGGCCGATTTGTATAGCCAACGATTTGAAAAGGCAGGGCTATGGCAAGCTATTGCTGGATTATACGCTTGAGGAAGCACGTAAGTTTGGCGTAAAGGCGTTGTGCATTGAGGGCAACATTGACTTTTACGGCGCAAGCGGTTTTCGTTTGGCGAGCGAATTTGGGCTGCGTTATCACGGTATGCCCGAGGGCGAGGCGGCTGACTTCTTTTTGTGCAGGGAGCTGGAGGAAGGTTATCTCGACGGCGTTAGCGGTGAGTATGCGGCGCCGGAATGTTATTATGTGGACGAGGCCAAGGCTGAGGAATTTGACGCCGGTTTTGAACCCAGAGAGAAGCTGAAGCTGCCCGGACAGCTTGTATAAACGGTAAAAACGGTGGAAAAAGGCCCCGGAGCGTATGCTTTTGGGGCCTTTTAATATAGGACGAGAGTGAATTGTTTATAGATTGTTAAAAGTTTTGCCAAAAATTTGTAAAAAGGTGTTGACATATGGCTCGTGGTGTGATATTATATCAAAAGTGCTTTGAGCGCAGCCGAGTTTTGCAGATTGGCGGTGGAAAACCAGCTTACAAATTTGCGAAACAGAGCTTGAAAAAGTTGCTCAAAAAACTAAAAAAAGTGCTTGACAAAAGCTGGTCGATGTGATAAGATATTCAAGTCGCCAGTTGAGCCGAAAAAAGCGGTTCGGCAGGCACGAAAAAAATTAAAAAAAGTGCTTGACAAAAACTTGTCGATGTGCTAAAATAATCAAGCTGCTGATAAGCGCCGGGAACACGGCGAGCAGCTTGTAAGAATAGATCTTTGAGAACTAAATAGTGATGAACAGCCAAGTTCGAAAAAGTAAGAAGTA
>CAZMTO010000030.1:0-18211 GCA_964569265.1 uncultured Peptococcaceae bacterium
TGCAGCTTGCTCGACAAAATACAATCACTCCTTGCATATGGCGCACATTTGCCCTTCCGGTATGCTAACAAGGTTGGCTGGGGCACTCTTGAGCTTCCTTGAGTTTGGGTGGTCTGTCCATTGCCTAAAAAGCTTGGGTTTAGCTACATCATAAAAACCTAATAAAACCTAATAAAACCGGAAAATCGTGGTGTTATCCAGCATAGCGGCGCCACGATTTTCTTATTAAAATATATTGCTACGGAGGTTTTGCCATGACTGATTTTATGCAGCTTAATTTACAAAATTTTGCCGATGCAACTGCTTCTACGGCGCCGGTGCCCGGTGGCGGCGGGGCGGCGGCTTACAGCGGTGCTTTGGGTATGGCCCTGGTAAATATGGTGGCCGGGCTTACCGTTGGCAAAAAAAAATATGCCGATGTTGAGCCGGAGATAAAAAATCTGTTGGCGCAGGGAGAAGACATACGCGCGGCCTTGCTGGCAGCAGTAGAGCAGGACGCGGCTGCTTTTGCCCCGCTGGCGGCTGCTTATGCCCTGCCCAACACCACCGACGAAGAAAAGGCAGCCAAAGTCGAGGAGCTTTCGGTGTGTAGCCTGCGGGCGGCCAAGGTGCCTATGTTAGCTATGGAGCAGGCATTAAACGGGTTAAAAATTGCCCGGCGCGTTGCCGAAATCGGCAGCCGTTTGGTAATATCCGATGCGGGCTGCGGCGCGGCCTTGCTGTTGGCGGCGGTAAACAGCTTTGATTTTACCGTGCGTATAAATTTGGGCGCTATTGCCGACGCTGCTTATGTGGCCGATGTGCGGGCGCGCCTTGGTGAAATTTGCCGGGAGGCGGCCGAGCTGGAGCAGCAGGCAAGGCAGTTGGCCAACGAACGCCTTTTGTAGGCGCTGAAAGCACAAACAAAAATGCAGAGGTTTGGACCTCTGCATTTTTTGTGTTAATTATGGCTATTGAGAAAAGCTGTTTTGTGTGTTACAATAGTAAAAATAAACCAGATGCTAAGGAGATGTAATTATATATGAAATTAGGTATAGTGGGGCTTCCGAACGTTGGCAAAAGCACACTGTTTAATGCCATAACCAATGCCGGTGCAGAATCGGCGAACTACCCGTTTTGTACTATTGAACCTAACGTGGGTATGGTGGCTGTGCCGGATAAACGTCTTGATGTTTTAACAGAGCTGCATAAATCGGCCAAAACCGTGCCGGCGTTTATTGAATTTGTGGATATTGCCGGTTTGGTGCGCGGTGCCAGCCGCGGCGAGGGTTTGGGCAACAAGTTTTTGTCGCACATTAGAGAGGTGGACGCGATAGTACACGTGGTACGCTGCTTTGACAGTGATACCATTGTACACGTAGAAGGCAGTGTAGACCCCCTGCGTGATATGGAAACTATTGACCTTGAGCTGATTTTGGCTGATTTGGAAACGCTGGAAAAGCGCTACGACAAAGCCAGCCGTCTGGTGCTTAAGGGTGAAAAATCGGCGGCGGCCGAGGCTAAGCTTTTGGGTGAGCTTAAACAGTTGTTGGAAGATGGCCGCCCGGCACGTGCCTATGATTTTAGCGACGATGACAAAGAGATTATTCACGATTTGAATTTGCTGACGGTTAAGCCGGTGGTTTATGCCGCCAATATGGACGAAGCGGCTTTTAGTGAATATACGGCGGGGAATCCTAATGAATATTATACCAAGCTGGCGGAGCGTGCTGCCGAAGAAGGTGCGGCGGTGCTGCCTATTTGCGCGCAGTTAGAGCAGGATATTGCCGAGCTGGAGCCGGAAGAAAAGCAGATGTTTTTGGCGGAAATTGGCCTGGAGGAAAGCGGCTTAGACCGTTTGATAAGGGTTAGCTATGATTTACTGGGTTTGATAAGCTTTTTGACCACCGGTGCCGACGAAACCCGTGCCTGGACGATTACCAAGGGCACCAAGGCGCCGCAGGCTGCCGGCAAAATTCACACGGATTTTGAACGCGGCTTTATACGGGCCGAAACTGTTGCCTATGATGACCTGATGGCGGCGGGCTCGATGGTTAAAGCCAGAGAAAAGGGGCTTATACGCAGCGAAGGCAAGGAGTATGTGGTTAAAGACGGTGACATTATTTTGTTCCGCTTTAACGTTTGATTTTTAGTGAAATAAAACAGCAGCGTACCGTCTGATGGGCGGCACGCTGTTTTTTTTGTATAAAATAAAATTATACGGAAAGCTCGGTAAAGTATTTTACAGGGTTAATAAAAACGCCGTCTTTAATAAGTTCAAGGTGCAGGTGTGGGCCGGTGCTGTTGCCGGTGGAGCCGACGAGAGCGATTTTTTGCCCCTGCTTTACGGTGTCGCCGGGCTTTACCAAAACCCGGCTGCAATGGGCGTAGTGGGTTTGCCAGCCATTACCGTGATCTATTTGTACGGCGTTGCCGTAAACGCTGTTTTGCCAGCCGGCTATGGTAACGGTGCCGCTGTGGGCTGCCAAAATGGGGGTATTGGCATCGGCGGCAATATCTGTGCCGTGGTGCGGTGTGGCGGTGCGTTGGCTGGCAAAGGGGCTGGTTATAATACCCTTTAGCGGGGCTAACCACACCGGGGCAGTGCGGCTTTGGCGCAGGCTTGGGCTGCTGCGGGCGGCAAGGGCGCTGCGGGCGGCAAATTCGTCCTGCGGCAAAAGCAAAATTTCTCCGCCGCGGCAGCAATACCCCGGTGATAAATTGTTGATGGCGGCCAGCAGATCGGTATCCCAGCCGGTGCGGCGTGCCAACATAACAAAGCTGTCGCCGGGGCAGGCAGTGTAGGTACGTACACCGTCAGGGGGCAGGGCAGCCGCCGACTGACCGCAATGTCCGCAGAAAAACAGCCCCAACAGCAGGGCGCAGGCGGTGGTGGTTGGTTTGGGCAAGGTGGGTGGCCTCCTTAATAAAAATGCTGTATATTTGCAATTAAAGCGCTGTATCAATATATATTCCCCGGGGCGGCAAATAATATCCGCGGTGGGTGGTATATGTTTAAAAATTGTGCTATACTTTAAACACTGATATTTTGGCAGGAGGTTTGGTATGTTACCCATTGCATTGGAATTTGGGCCGTTTACCGTGCGCTGGTACGGCATTTTGATAGTAAGCGGTATTGTTATGGCTATTTTGCTGTGCCGCTTTTTGGCAGCTAAATTTGATTATACGTTAGACGATATTATGGATGTGGCGCTGGTTACGGTGCCGCTGGGCATAATTTGCGCCAGAGCTTATTATGTGGCTTTTAGCTGGGGTTATTACAGCCAACACCCGGCCGAAATTGTGGCTGTTTGGCACGGCGGGCTGGCGGTGCATGGGTCTTTGCTGGGCGGTATGCTGGGGCTTTGGCTGGTGGCGCGGCACAAGGGGCAGTTGTTTAGGCTTTGGGCCGATATTATTGCGCCGGGGCTTATTTTGGCGCAGGCTATTGGTCGCTGGGGCAACTTTTTTAATCAGGAGGCATACGGCTACGAAACCGATGTGCCGTGGGCTATGTTTATTGACGGCGCTTACCGCCACCCGACTTTTTTGTACGAAAGCATTTGGGATGCACTGGGCTGCCTGCTGCTGCTGTTTTTGTGGCGGCGCTGGCAGGGGCGCAAAACAGGTGATATTGCGGCAATGTATTTAATGTATTATTCGGTGGGGCGCTGCGTTATAGAAGGCTTTAGAACCGACAGCCTGATGCTTGGGCCGCTGCGTATGGCGCAGGTTATAAGCATTGTGGGTGTGCTGGCTGGTTTGTTTATGCTGGCGTTTAACCGCAAATATCCGTGTAAATTAAACAGTAAGGTTAAAAAAAGCGGCAAAAGGGGCAGGTAATATTATGGCTAAGGTGGCATTGGTAACCGGCGGCAGCCGGGGTATTGGCCGGGCTGCGGCATTGCGTTTGGCGCAGAGCGGCTGGCAGGTGGCGGTAAATTATTGCAGCAGCGGTGCGGCGGCGCAGGCGGTGTGTGATGAAATTGCGGCGGCAGGCGGCAGGGCGCAGGCTTATGCTGCTGATGTTGCCGACGAAGCGCAGGTGGCGGCAATGTTTGAACAGATAAAAAACACCCTGGGGCAGCCGGGCTTGCTGGTGAATAATGCCGGGGTGGCACATTTTGGGTTGTTGCAGGATGTGACAGCAGAGCAATGGCGCAGGCTTATGGCGGTAGATTTGGACGGCGCGTTTTATTGCTGCAAACAGGCGCTGCCTGCTATGATAGCGGCTAAGCAGGGCTGCATTATCAATGTGGCATCGGTGTGGGGAGAAGTTGGCGCAAGCTGTGAGGTGGCGTATTCGGCGGCCAAGGGCGGGCTTATTGCGTTTAGCCGGGCATTGGCTAAAGAGGTTGGCCCCAGTGGCGTGCGGGTTAACTGCGTTACCCCCGGAGTTATTGCCACCGATATGAACGCGCGCCTTAGCGCGGCAGATATGCAGGAGCTGGCGGCTTGTACGCCGCTTGAACGCATTGGAACGGCGGACGAGGTGGCGGCGTTGATAGAATTTTTGGCTGATGACAGAGCCGGGTTTGTTACCGGTGAGGTTATTGGGGTGAACGGCGGCTTTAGGGGTTGACGGGCTGCTGCGGTATTAAAAAGCATATAAAAAGCCACCGGCATTGCACCGGTGGCTTGTTTGTTTTGCAGATTATTTGCCAAAGTAGTCGGTAAAGCGCTGCATAGCTTTTATGGTAGCTTCGCGGGTGCCAAAGCCGGTAAGGCGGAAGTAACCTTCGCCGGCGGCACCAAAGCCGCTGCCCGGTGTGCCGACAATGTTAAGCCTGGTAAGCAGCAGGTCAAAAAATTCCCACGAGGTTAAACCGTTGGGGGCTTTTAACCAAACATACGGCGAATGTTCGCCGCCAAAGCAGGTAAAGCCCAGTTTGGTAAGGCCGTCTTTTATGATAGCGGCGTTTTGCTTATAAAAGTCCAGAGTTTCGGCCACCTGCTGTTTGCCTTCGTCGGTGTAAATGGCGGCAGCGCCTTTTTGCACAACGTAGGGCACGCCGTTAAACTTGGTGGTGTGGCGGCGGTTCCACAGATGGTTTAAGCTTACCTGTTGGCCGTCGGGGGTTTTGCCCATAAGCTGTTTGGGAACTATGGTGTAGGCGCAGCGGGTGCCGGTAAAGCCGGCTGTTTTGGAAAAGCTGCAAAATTCTATGGCGCAGTCTTTGGCACCTTCGATTTCGTAAATGCTGGCGGGAAGATTGGGGTCACTGATAAAGGCTTTATAGGCGGCATCGAACAGCAGCAGGGCATTGTGCTGCTTTGCCCAGTTTACCCAGGCGGTAAGTTGGTCTTTGGTTAAAACCGAGCCGGTGGGGTTGTTGGGTGAGCAGAGATAGACGATATCAGCGTGAAAATTGGGCGGCAGAGCGCAAAAACCGTCAGCTTCGCCGGTGGGCAGCATTTTTATGGTGCGGCCGGCCATAACGTTGGTATCTACATAAACCGGGTAAACGGGATCCGGTATGGCGACAATGTTGGCGGTGCCTAAAATGTCGCCAATGTTGCCGGTGTCGCTTTTGCTGCCGTCACTGATAAAAATTTCATCGTCGGCAATTTCGATACCGCGGGCGGCGTAGTCGTTTTGCAAAATGGCCTGCTTTAAAAAGTCGTAGCCTTGTTCCGGCCCATAACCGTGGAAGCCTTCGGCAGTGGCCATATCCCGCACGGCCTGCTGCATAGCGGCAATAACGGCGGGGCACAGCGGGCGTGTAACATCACCGATACCAAGGTTTATTATGTCGGCATCGGGGTGGGCGGCGCGGTATTCCTCACGCTTTTTGGCGATGGTGGAAAACAGGTAGCTTTCGTTTAATTTGGTGTAATTTTCGTTTATAAATACCATTTGGGGTTACCTCCGAATAAAAATAAGCAGCACAATATTTGTACTGCTTATTATAGATTATTTTAGGCACTTGTGCAATAGCCGGGCAAAGTGTATTCATAAAACATTGGCGGCTTATTGCGGGCGCTTGTAAATTTTGCCTACGGCGTTGTTAAGCTTGCGTTTTACCTTAAAGCCAAGGCGGGGGGTATCCTGCCGCTGTTGGCGGTGTTCGGCAGCTTCGGCATAAACGGCCAGCAGGTTTTGCGCCAGGGTTTCGTAGCCTTTTTTGGCTACTGATTCTCGTGTGGCGTCGGATAGCTGCTGTTTTTGTTCTGCCGACATATTCTTCCAGATAAGCAGCTTTTGGCGCATATCCTGGGCATCGTGGAAGATGAAGCCGTTTTGCCCTTCGGCTATCTGGTCGCCGTTTATCGGGTCGTTTAATTGCAGCACCGGCAGGCCGCTGGCCATACCTTCTAACATAGATATGGAGTTGGTGTCGGAAAGTGAAGCCGTGGCATAAAGGCTGCCCATAGCCAGATAAGGCGGTATATCATTGTGCTGCACCATACCGGGGAACACTACCATATCGCTTATACCAAGTTGTTCGGCCTGCGCTATAAGTTCGGGGCGGGCCGGGCCGTCACCTACTATCATCAGTTTAAGGTTATCATCCGGCTTAACGGCTTTAGCCCAGCAGTCAACCAGAACATCGCAGCTTTTTTCTCGCCCAAGGCGGCCGATAAACAGCACGTAATCGCAGGTGTCCGGCAAATTGTGCTGTTGGCGCACGGCGGCAATTTGCTGCGGTGTAACGGCACCCTTGGCAAATTTATCCAGCTCTACGGGGTTGGGTATAACGTGTACGGGGCGGTGTTGACCCACTTTATCTACGTATTCCTGACATTTTAAGGACGGACCGGTAATAGCGTCACAGTTTTTAATATACCGGCTGAAAAATTTGTGAGAAAGCCTGCGTGCTGCCGGTACAAACGGCTTGGGTGCAACATAGTAAACATAGTCATCATACATGGTGTGCAGGGTGTAAACCAGCGGCACCTTATGATGCAGCGCCCAGTTCATACCAAAATAGCCAATGCCGAATTCGGTATGCAGGTGAACAATGTCCGGATTAAAGGCGTTGATATATTCGGCGCGTTCTTTGCTCCACGGCTTGGATATGGTGTAGCCGTAAAATTTTTGTGACACTACGCCGGGGCAATACAAAACGTTATCTTTAAGCACGTGGCGGCCGTAGGAATTATCGCCGCAAACCACCAGAACTTCGTGGCCGAGACGTTCTAAACCGACGCGCAGGGCGTGTACGTGGGTTACTACGCCGCTGATATTAGGCAGGTAGGTTTCTGCAAAAAGGGCTATACGCATTATTTTTTACCGGCGCAGCCCAAAACGTGAATCATTTTGTGCGCCACAACCTCCTTAATGGCTTCTCGGGCCGGTTTAAGATACTGACGAGGATCGAAGTGGTCGGGATTGTTATACAAATGCTCGCGTACGGCGGCCGTCATTGCCAGACGCAGGTCAGAATCGATGTTGATTTTGCAGACAGCCATTTTGGCAGCCTCGCGCAGCATATCTTCCGGCACACCGATAGCATCGGGCATAGAACCGCCAAATTGGTTAACCTTGGCAACGTAATCCTGCATAACCGACGATGCACCGTGCAGTACAATGGGGAAGCCGGGCAGGCGGCGTTCTACTTCGGCCAGAATATCAAAGCGAAGCTGCGGCTTGGTGCCGGGCTTAAACTTGTAGGCGCCGTGGCTGGTGCCAATGGCAATAGCCAGAGAATCTACGCCGGTTTTGGTAACAAATTCTTCTACCTGAGCGGGGTCGGTGTAAGAACTGTCGGCAGCGCTTACGTTAACGTCATCTTCTACACCGGCAAGGCGGCCCAGCTCACCTTCTACGGTAACGCCAAACTGATGGGCGTAATCAACAACCTCTTTGGTAATGCGGATGTTGTCTTCAAAGCTGTGCTTGGAGCCGTCAATCATTACCGACGAAAAACCGCCGTCGATACAGGACTTGCAGATAGCAAAATCTTCACCGTGGTCAAGGTGCAGTGCAATATCAAGGCCGGTTTCTTCCATAGCGGCTTTTACCAGATTGATAAGGTAGGCGTGGCCGGCATATTTGCGGGCGCCGGCGCTTACCTGCAAAATAAGCGGCGACTGAGTTTCCATAGCGGCTTCGGTAATGCCCTGGATAATCTCCATATTGTTTACATTAAAAGCGCCTACGGCGTAACCGCCTGCGTAGGCTTTTTGGAACATTTCTACTGTGTTGATAAGTGCCATTTTTGTGTTGACCTCCTTGTTATGGGTTTAACATTATGGTTGCAGCAAATATTTAGTTATTCGTCATTACGGTAAAAAAATCCTGCTATGCAGATAAATATGCGTGCAAAGCTGACGGGTGCAGTTGTCCGGTGCGGTAAAGCAGAACACGACAAAGTGGATAACGTGCAGTTGTCCGGTACAATCATCATAAGGGCAAATGTGCGTTAGATACGCGAAGTGGGCCGGTTTTGACGAGCAAGCTGCACTGATAGTGCGCGTGGCGAGCAAAAGCGGAACACGACAAAGTAGATAACGTGCAGTTGTCCCTTATGACTATTCAAAGGTGATTTCGTTTTTAATAACCTTGCCAATAACCCGCACCGTGGTTTGTTTAATATCGTATATTTGCGGCAGGTGGGCGGGGTTGGTAGATTGCGGCATAAGGGTAACGGTTTCTCCGTGGCGGTAAAAGCGCTTTACGGTGGCATCCTCGTTATCTATCATCACTACGGCAATTTCACCGTTTTCGACAAAATCCTGCTTACGCACAATTAAAATGTTGCCGTCAAAAATATGGGCGGCATCCATACTGTCACCGCTTACGCGCAGGGCAAAATATTCGGTATCGCCGTGCAGTTCGGTAAAAACGCTGCCTTCTATCTGTTCTTCGGCATAAAGGGGCAGCCCGGCAGATATGCGCCCCAAAATGGGTATGCGCTGCGTTGGCTGGTAGCTGGAAATTTCGGCTCGCCAGCCCATAAGCGCCGACGGCGTGGTTTGCAGGGCTTCGGCCAGGCGCTCGATGTTTTCGTGCGGGATATTGGCAATAACGCCGTTTTCGTAGCGGCTTAGGGTTTGCCGGCTTAGCCCTACACGGTCGGCAAGCATAGCCAGAGTTAGCTTTTTTCGGCGCCTTTGTTCGCGTAAATTCGTGCCGATAGACATAAAATCACCTCTTTAATTGCCGGTCATCGGGAGAAATGTCGGAAGATGTCCGATGGCCTCTGTTTATAGTATAACATAAGTTTCGCGTTATGCAACATTTTGTTGAAAATTTTGTTAAAAAGTTGCTTGACGGGTAACCGATAGTGTGTTATATTAGGTGCATAATAAGTAACATAACAATGACGATGGCCAAAAAGCGGTGGCAGTTGGTGCATAATATGCAATAAACACCGGCGTTTGGGCCTGTAAGGGGGTAAGTAAGGTATGATCAATAGTGCTAAAATAGATTTTGAACAGATGCGGCAGTATCGGCAGTTGGCGGCAGAAATTGCTGAGCTGGAGGACGAGCGGGCGGCGCTGGCCGAGGGGAGGATTCCGTCGACGTGGCCAATGGGTGAGCGGGTGAGCGGCGGCCTGCCGGGTGATATTACTGCCCAAACAGCAGCCAAAATGTGGGATTTGGCGTGCCTGCTGGCTAAAAAGCTTAACAGGTTGATTGCCTTGCGCGCCGAAATAGAGCAGATGATAGACAGCTACGAGCCGGAGGACAGACGTATGCTGCGCCTGTATTATATTGACGGGCTTACGTGGGAGGAGGTTGCGGAAAAGGTGGGCTACAGCAGCCGCCACCTTAGCCGCAAGGTAAAGCGTTTGCAGACTGTGGCAGATCAGCCGGTGTAGCGTTGCTTAGCCGGTAAATGCGCACGGTAACGCTGCCCGCTATGGTGTGGCAGGTAATTTTAAGGCTGGCACCGGTGTTGTTTTGCCGGGCGGCGGCAGCGGCTGGCAGGTTGGCTTGGTTGGCAGCCTGATAAAAAGCATTTGTTACCTGATATGCAACATCAGCCGGTAAATCGGCAGGTAAAACGTCGGCAGGGCAAAAGGTTTGCCCCGGTGCTATAGCGGTGCCGTGCAGTGCTTCGGCAGCCAACAGGCGATATTGTTCGGCGGCAAGGTCGGTGTTGGCGGCAGTAACGGTAGCTTCGCCCAGCAGTTGACCGGTGGCGGCAAGTTGGGCGTTGATTATGGGCAGAGCTGCCTGCCATATGGTATCGGTGGGAGCATCGGTACAAATTGGGGCAGAGCAAACTGTTACCAGCATATTTTCGGCATCAATAGTGTAATTTATGCCTAAAATATCTAAAAAGCTTAGCGGCACACAAAAGCTGCCGCCCAGCATACAGGGTTGTTCAAATTGCTGCGCGGCATTGACAGCCCATTGCCCGCCGTTAATTTTAGACACGTGTATGGAAACGGGCAGGTCGGCAATAAAAATCTGCGCATTGTTTGTGGGCCACAGCACTGCGTTGCAGCCGTTTATTTGCTGCCAGCTTATATTAAGGCCAAGGGCCGCTGCCAGTGGGCGCAGGGGAATATATGGGTCGGCAAGAGTATAGGCAATGCCGTTTACCGAAAAATCGGTGGGCAGGGGCAGGGTTTGCACCGGCTTTTGCGGGCAGACAATTTGCAGTTGCCAGCCCGACGGTGCAGGGCGGCAGGTTAGCGGTTGGCGGCACAGCAGGGTAACAAAAATAAGCAAAAATATAAAGACCGGTAAAATTTTGCGCATGGCAGCCTCCTGAAAAGTTGTAAAGCTTTTATTTTGTAAAGCTACTTGTAAAGCTACTATAATAAAAGCTACTATATAAAATACAAAACATAAATAAAAATAACGCTGCTTATATTATAAGCCGCCCACCGGCACGAATTTGCACAAAGGGTGTCGGCGGGAGGGCAGTAAATTGCGTGTAGATTATGGCGGATTCGTGCTTATAGGTGTATAAGGGGGTAAAACAAGCAGCCTGCAACAAAGTTTTTAATAAATTTGTAAAAAAGGCTTGACAACAGGGTGTAATGTGTGTATAATTTGTTATTGCAGTATGGTTTTTGGTGCTGCGTTAAGGGATATGGACCATTAACTCAGTTGGTAGAGTAGCTGACTCTTAATCAGAATGTCCACGGTTCGAGTCCGTGATGGTCCACCATATGATCCATTAGCTCAGCCGGCAGAGCACCTGACTTTTAATCAGGGTGTCCCGCGTTCGAATCGCGGATGGATCACCATAGGGCACGTTGGAGAAGCGGCTTAACTCACCAGCCTTTCACGCTGGCATTCACGGGTTCGAATCCCGTACGTGTCACCAACAAAAAAGCTCCTGTGATGGTTCGCAGGAGCTTTTATTAAACCAAAAAATCTGTCGGCTGAACAGAAAGCTATAAACGCCTTTTGGTATAACCAAGGGGCGTTTTTTTTGTTTGGCGGCGTGGCTGGGCGTTGTTTTTAGTCTATTTTGTGCCTGCCGGTGTGGAATTTGTTGACAGTCTGCTTTAATGATAGTATAATTTAAGTGTGTTATTTTGCCTGTGCGGCTGTTGTTGGCCGGCGGGCATAGGTGCTTTGGGCACGCACTGCCGGGTAAACAGCCCGGCGGTTAACTGAAAGGAGATGTGTTAAATGCCATCTGTGATTGTGGTTGGCGCACAATGGGGCGATGAAGGCAAGGGTAAGATAACGGATTATCTGGCCAGCCAGGCTGATATGGTACTTAGATGTCAGGGTGGGTCTAACGCCGGGCATACCGTGGTGGTAGACGGCCATAAATACGCGCTGCATCTTATACCCTGCGGTATTTTAAACCCCAATACGGTAAATGTAGTGGGCAACGGCGTGGTGCTGGACTTGAAAGTGGTGCTGGACGAAATTAAACAGTTGGCCGAACAGGGATTTTCGGCTAAAAATCTGGTAGTGTCGGAAAAAGCACATATTATTATGCCGTATCACTATTTAATGGACGATTATCAGGAAAGCTTAAAGGGTGACAATAAAATTGGCACCACCCGCCGCGGCATTGGCCCTGCTTATATGGACAAAACCGCGCGCCAGGGCATTAGACTGCTGGATTTGATGGCGTGGGAGCCTTTTTTGGAAAAACTGGATTACAACCTGCGCGAAAAAAATGTTATTTTTGCTCATGCCGGTTTGCCGACCATAGAGGGCAAAGCGCGTGAGGAGCTGATAGAGGAATTTGCCGCTTATCGTGAGCAGATTGCGCCGTATGTGGGTGAAACTGTTTATTTGGTGAACGATGCCTTAAAGGCCGGCAAAAAGCTGCTGTTTGAAGGCGCACAGGGTTCTTTGCTGGATGTTGACCACGGCACCTACCCGTTTGTAACATCGTCTAATACGGTGGCAGCCGGCAGTTGCAGCGGTGTGGGCATTGGGCCTACCGCTATTAACCGCGTGCTGGGCATTGCCAAGGCATATTGCACCCGCGTTGGTGCAGGGCCGTTCCCCACGGAATTGATAGACGATATGGGCGTAAAGCTGCGTTCTTTGGGCGGTGAATTTGGTGTTACCACCGGGCGCCCGCGCCGTGTTGGCTGGTTTGACAGTGTGGTTGTAAGATATTCGGCACTGGTTAACGGTATGACCGACCTTTGTATTACCAAGCTGGATATTTTGGACACCCTGCCGGAGATTAAGATATGCACGGCCTACAGCTATAAAGGTAAGGTTATTGAAAAGCTGCCCTCTACGCTGGCAGAGCTGGAGCATTGCACCCCGATATACGAAACTATGCCCGGCTGGCAGCAGGATACCACGGCTTGTCGGTACTTCCGCGATTTGCCGGTAAATGCGCAAAAGTATATTCTGCGGTTAGAAGAACTGGTTGGCGTGCCGATTTCTATTGTGGCGGTGGGTGCCGCAAGAGAAAGCACTATTGTGCGCACGCAGATGTTTTAAGCCATATTTAAAAAATAAAAATAAAAATTAAATTTTAGGAGGAATTATTTATGGAACGCACTTATATTATGTTAAAGCCCGACGCTTTGAAGCGCGGTGTAGCCGGTGAGATTATTTCTCGCATTGAAAGAAAGGGCTACAAAATTGCCGAGGCTAAAACCATTATGCTTACCGAGGAAATTTTGAAGGAGCATTATGCTCACATTGCCGATAAGCCCTTCTTCCCGGAGGTTGTAGAGTATATGGTATCCGGCCCGGTTTTGGCTATGATCGTGGAAGGCCCCGATGTTGTTCAGGGTATGCGTATTTTGATGGGCGCTACCAAGTGGGAAGAAGCTGCACCCGGCACTATCCGTGGTGATTATGCCTTCTGCACCAGCGAAAACCTTATTCACGGTTCTGACAGCGTAGAAAACGCCGAGATCGAAATTAAACGTTTTTTTAAGTAATTGCTGCCCCAAGGCGTCGAACAGTTTGCAGACGCGGAAAGGAAAAATTATGGATATGAGAGAGAGCCTGGCGGCTGCCGGGTATGTTAATCTGGGTGAAATTTATGAAAACCTGCCGCCGGTAAAGCTGGTGGAAGAAGCACTGCGCCGCGGCGAAGGTTGTTTGTCTTCGACCGGTGCGTTGGCGGTAGAAACCGGCAAGTATACCGGGCGTTCGCCGGAGGACCGCTTTATTGTTAAGGACGAAACCACTGAAAATACCGTGGCCTGGGGCAACATAAACCGCCCCTTTGAGCCGGAAGCATTTGCTGCTTTAAAGGCTCGCCAAAAGGCATATTTGGAAGGCAAAGACGTTTTTGTTTTTGAGGGCTTTGTAGGCGCTGACCCCAAGCACCGCATTGCTGTGCGTGTAATTAACGAATACGCCTGGCAGAACCTGTTTATTCACCAGTTGCTGCGCCGCCCCACTGCCGAAGAACTGGCAGAATTTAAGCCGGAGGTTACCCTGGTATGCACGCCCGGCTTTAAGGCTGTGCCCGATTTGGATAAAACAAATTCTGAAGCGTTTATTATTCTTAACTTTACCAGCAAAGAAATTTTGATTGGTGCTGCTGCTTATGCCGGTGAAATGAAGAAGAGCTGCTTTAGCTATATGAACTATATGATGCCCGAAGCTGGCGTTTGCCCGATGCATTGTTCGGCTAACATTGGCGCCGATGGCAAAACGGCATTGTTCTTTGGGCTTTCCGGCACCGGCAAAACCACTCTTTCTGCCGACCCGAACCGCAGCCTTATTGGTGACGATGAACACGGTTGGTCTGAGGACGGTATTTTTAACTTTGAGGGCGGTTGCTATGCCAAGGCCATCAAGCTTTCTAAAGAGGGCGAGCCGCAGATTTGGAACGCCATTAAATTTGGTGCTGTTATTGAAAACGTTATTATGGACGAAGAAACCCGCGTTGCCGACTACGATGACGATTCTTTGACGGAAAATATTCGTACCGGCTACCCGGTAGAACATATTCCGGATTCGGTATTGTCCGGTCAGGGCGGTCATCCGCAGGCTATTATCTTTTTGACTGCCGACGCGTTTGGCGTTTTGCCGCCCATTGCCAAGCTGGACAGAAACCAGGCAAGCTACTACTACCTGTCGGGCTACACCAGCAAGCTGGCCGGCACCGAACGTGGTATCACCGAGCCGCAGGCAACATTCTCTGCCGGCTTTGGCGCACCCTTTTTGCCGCGTGCCGTTGGCGAATATGCCGAGCTGCTGAAAGCTAATCTGGCTAAATACGGCACCGAGGTTTATATGCTGAACACCGGTTGGAGCGGCGGCCCTTACGGTGTAGGCTCCAGAATGAAGCTGGGCTACACCCGTGCAATGGTAACTGCCATTTTAAACGGTGCGCTTAAAGATGTGGAGTTTGAAAACGACCCGATCTTTAATTTGTCTATCCCCAAGAGCTGCCCCGATGTTCCGGCTGAGGTTTTGAACCCCCGCAACACCTGGGAGGATAAAGCGGCCTATGATGAATCGGCTAAAAAGCTGGCTGATTTGTTTGCCGAAAACTTTAAGACTTATGCCGGTGTGGACGAGGCTATTGCCAATGCCGGTCCGCATAAAAACTAAATTTATTAACATAAAAACGTCGGTGGGTGACTGCCGGCGTTTTTTTATAAAAAATTTTACAAAAAAATAAAAAAGTTGTAAAAATTGCGTTACGATTTGGGCGGGTTGTCGGTTCTATATAATAGAAAAAGAAAACCGCGGGAAAAACAGCAGAAAAAATTTTGGTCTGCGGTGTCACTTTTGGGCAGGTTGATGGTGTGTAGAAAGTAGAGGACAACTGATTGTATAATTGTAATGCGAAAGGAGAAGGTGATAATGGACAAAACAGTTGTGTTAAAAAAGATTTGTGTGGTGGCGGCGGTGTTGTGCCTGCCGCTGTGGTATCTGGCGTATGCTATGGTGTGGAGTGAATGGCCTGAAATTGCCGGAGGAACGGCATGGCCGGGTATTGGCGGTGCGCCGCTGGCCTTGCTGTTGCTGATTTTGGGCTATGTGCTGAAAAAGCGCCGGGCGGCTGTGGTGTTGTGTGCGGCAGGGCTGGTGGTGTTTGCGGCTGTGGCAGCCTGGGCGCTTGGCGGTGCGGCGATGCTGGGCAGCTATTGTTGGCAGCCGTTTGGTGATAAAATTACCGTTGGCAGCGATTGGACAGAGGTTGAGGCGGCAGAGGCCGACGAGGTGCAGCTTTGGCTGGGGCGCGACGATGCCGGTGAGGATATTTGGCTGACGGTGGACGATGAAGCCGACCGCGATTACATATTGTGGACGCTGGCAAAGCTGGAATGTTATAAAAAGCCGCTGGCAGAGGACTTTGGCGTGTATTCACCCGGGGCTGAGGATGGGGTGAACTGGCGTTATTACCCTGATTATGCAGACGTGGCGGCGAATGAACCGGTTTGGCATTTTAGGGTGGTGTGGAGTGATGGCAGTGATTGCCGGGTGGCGCTGGGTAATTTGCACTACTTTTGGCAGCCGCAGCACAGCGATGACAGTGATTTAAACCTGCCGATGCTGTACCCCAATTATCTGGCGGGGCGTTTGGCGGTGGGAGAATTCTTTTATTATCCTGATGATGATAAAACACAGGAACCGCAAATTATGGATAAAAGCCGACTGGTGCTGCAAGCTGACAGCAGCGAAATTAAGGATTACACGCTGGCGTATTCCTACGAGGGGTATTACCTGCTGAGTGAAAACGGTGGCGAAGTAAAGATGTATCAGGCGCGGCCCTATGTGGCAGATGACGGCAGAACGTGGAATACTGCGGCGTTTTCGGTTTATCAGATGTTGCTGCAAAAGTATTTGGCGTAAAAATTAAAGATATCGGGTGGGCTTTGCACAGGCAAGCCCACTTTTTTGCTGTACGGCAGGGTAAAATTGTGGTATGATATAGGTATTAAAAAATAAAAGAGGTGCAATTATGACGAAAATTGCGATTGCGCAGATAAAAGTGCGCGCCGGGCGACCGGATATAAACTTTGAAACGATGAAGGAGCAGGCACGGCAGGCATACGAGCAGGGAACAGAGCTGCTGGTGTTCCCGGAGCTGGCGATGAGCGGCAGCTTTTTGGGGCAGGGCTGGGCCAGCCCTACGCTGCTGCACGAAATTGTGCGCTATAACGAAAAGTTGGTGTCGGCTACCAATGCCTTTGGTGATATGGCGGTGGTGTTTGGCAGCATTGGCCTGATGAAAGACCCGCAGGGCAACGAAAACCCTGCCAGTGCCATTTATGTGGCGCAGGGCGGGCGGCAGGTATCTTCTCCGATGGGGAATTTCAGCGTTACGGTGGGTGGCCGTCAGTTTGATTTTGCCCTGCTTACCGAACAGCAGCAACAGCCCGCAGCACCTGTTGTGCTTAAGCTTTCGACATCTTTTTATGTGCAGGATAAAGGGCCGCAGTTTCATCAGAGCTTTGCGGCTTATGCCAAAACCTACGGCAAAACGGTGGTGTTTGCCAACCACGTTGGTGTGCAGGACAGCGGCAAGCCGGTGTATGTATATGATGGCGGCAGTGCGGTTTTTGCCCCCGGCGGCGATATGATAGCACGGGCCGGGCAGTTTACCGAAGAAATGCTGCTGGTTGATACCGAAGCTGCAAACAGCGCTATAGAAATTGCGGCAAACGATGATGTATCGGTTATGCACGACGGTTTGGTACACGCTATCCGCGAATACAGCGCCAACCTGGGGATAAAGCGGGCGGTTATCGGGCTTTCCGGCGGTATAGATTCGTGTGTAAATGCTTGCCTGCTGGCCGAAGCTTTGGGTGCCGAAAATGTGCTGGGTATAAATATGCCGACCGGATATAACAGCGATGCCACCAGAGAAATTGCCGCTAAGCTGGCGCAAAATTTGGGCATACGCTACGAGATTATACCGATAGAAGGTCTGGTGGACGAAACGGCGGCACTGTTGGCTGCGGCCAATTTGCCGTTGGATGATGCTGCGCTGGAAAATGTACAGGCGCGTACTCGTGGGGCAGGTATTTTGGCGGCGGCAGCGGCGGCTTTTGGCGGTGCGGTTATCTGCAATGGCAACAAGAGCGAATTTACCGTGGGTTATGCCACTATGTACGGTGATGCTGCCGGATATTTTGCGCCTATAGGTGATTTGTGGAAGTGTCAGGTGTATGAGCTGGCTAAATATATTTATGATACGGCGGCGACGATACCGATAGCGGCGCTGGAAATTAAGCCGAGTGCGGAGCTTTCGGCGGCGCAGGACATTGAACAGGGCCTGGGTGACCCGCTTACCTATGCATATCACGATTATTTGTTCCGCGCCTGGGTAGAATGGGGGCTGGATGCTGCCGACATTTTGACCTATTATAATGACGGACGTTTGGCCGAGGTTATTGGTTGCGGCACTGAACAGCTTAATGAGCTTTTTGCTACCCGCCAAAGCTTTATGGCCGATTTGGAAAAATGGTGGGGGCTTTACCGTGGGCTGGCGGTGGCCAAGCGCTTGCAGGCGCCGCCGGTGCTTTCGATGAGCAGACGGGCCTTTGGTGCCGACCTGCCGGAGTCGCAGACGGGCTGCTGGTTAGACGGTGAGTATAGGCGGTTGAAGGCGAGGGTGTTGGCTAAGGATGATCGCCTAACCCTATAGACCGGAATTGACAATAGCGGCACATCTACTTTGTCGTCAGTCTCCTCACTTGTCGGCGTACATTAAGTACGCCTCCTGCGACTCAAAATTCTATTCCGTGCATCTGGGGCACTCTTGCAATTCCTTGACTTTGGGTGGTTAACCGGCAGAAGGGACAACTGCACACCATCTGCTGTGTCGTATAATTTTTCGCTTGTCGGCGTACTTTAGTACGCCTCCTGCGACTCAAAATTCTATTCCGTGCATCTGGGGCACTCTTGCAATTCCTTGACTTT
>CAZMTO010000031.1:0-18093 GCA_964569265.1 uncultured Peptococcaceae bacterium
GGCCATGCCAGAAGCGGCAGCAGCCGAAGCCCGATTTGGCGTGCCGGCGGCGTGGTTTTCGCCCCCACCCCTCGTTCTTATGGGTTCCAGATGCCGAGAAAGCAGCGCCGCGTTGCGTTGGCTTCGGCACTGACTGCTAAGATGAGAGCAGGTGAGCTGATCGTTTTGGACAACATCGATTTTGAAGCTCCTAAAACTAAGGCAATGCTTAATGTACTGGGCAAATTTGATGCTGCCAATGCGTTGGTAGTGTTTGCCGGCGATAAAGAAAACGTAGTAAAATCGGCACGCAACATTGTTGGTGTAGAAGCTACTAACGTTACCGGCGTAAACACTTATAAGGTTTTGAACCACAAGCGCGTTATTATTACCAAAGACGCTGTGGCTCGTTTGGAGGAGGTGCTGACTAATGCGTGAGTATTTTGATGTTTTAGTCAAACCTATGATTTCGGAAAAATCTATCGGTATGATCGAGCAGAACAAGTACACTTTCATCGTGGATAAAGATGCTAACAAAATTGAGATTGCTCATGCTGTGGAAGAAGCGTTTAAGGTTAAGGTAACTGATGTTACCACCCGCAACTGCCGCGGCAAGGTAAAAACTCAGGGCCGTTTTACCGGCAAGCGCCCCGATGTAAAGAAAGCCGTTGTTACTTTGAAGGACGGCGACTCCATTGAGATGTTCTCTGGTCTTTAATATAAGGGAGGTATTGTAAATGGCTATTAAGGTTTATAAGCCCACTTCGCCCGGTCGGCGTGGTATGACTGTATCTGCCTTCGAGGAGATCACTGCCTCGACTCCGGAGCGTTCTTTGCTGGCTCCGCTGACTAAGACCGGCGGCCGCAATAATCAGGGTCGTATGACCACCCGTCATAAGGGCGGCGGGCACAAGAGAATGTATCGTATCATCGATTTTAAGAGAGATAAGGACATTGTACCGGCTAAGGTTGCAACTATTGAATACGACCCGAACCGTACCGCAAACATTGCTCTGCTTAATTATGCAGACGGTGAAAAGCGTTATATCATTGCTCCGCAGGGCTTAAAGGTTGGCGATATCATCGTATCCGGCCCCGAAGCTGATATTAAAACCGGCAACGCTCTGCCGCTGGCTAACATCCCGGTTGGTACCGTTGTTCACAATGTAGAAATGCGTCCCGGCTGCGGCGCTCAGATCGCTCGTTCTGCCGGTTCTTCCGTTCAGTTGATGGCTAAGGTTGATAAATATGCAACCCTGCGCTTGCCTTCCGGCGAAATGCGTCAGGTGCCGATTGGCTGCAAAGCTACCATTGGTGTGGTTGGCAATGCGGACCAGGTAAACATTAACTTGGGCAAGGCCGGTCGTAACCGTTGGTTGGGCGTTCGCCCGGCAAACCGCGGTGTTGTAATGAACCCCTGCGATCACCCGCATGGTGGCGGCGAGGGCCGTTCGCCGGTTGGTCGTAATCCTGTTACTCCTTGGGGTAAACCCGCTTTGGGCGTTAAGACGAGAAATAAGAAGAAGAATTCCAGTAAGCTGATTATTCGTCGGCGCACGAAGTAATTTAGCGGAAGGAGGATAAGATTCATGGGCAGATCGTTAAAAAAAGGACCTTATTGTGAAGAAAGACTGCTGGCGAGAATTGAGGCCATGAATGAAAACGGCGACAAAAAGGTTATTAAAAGCTGGAGCCGCCGTTCCACAATTTTCCCGCAGTTTGTAGGGCACACTATTGCACTGTATGATGGCAGAAAGCACGTGCCTGTATATGTTACCGAGGATATGGTTGGCCACAAGTTGGGTGAATTTGTTTTGACCCGTCGTTATCGCGGCCACGGTTCTCTGATTGAAAAAGGTTCTAAATCGAAGTAATTACGGTATCACCGAGAGGGGGTAGTTTTTAATGGAGGCAAAAGCAATTGCCAAATATGTTCGTATGTCTCCCAGAAAGGCTCGCTTGGTAGCTAATCTGATTAAGGGCAAGGATATACACGAAGCAGAAGCCATTCTCCGTTACACACCCAACAAGGCCAGCGGCGTTATTAAAAAAGTAATGCTTTCTGCTGCTGCAAATGCAGAGAACAATCTGGGCTTGGATAAAGCAGATCTGGTTGTTAAAAATGCGATTATTGATCAGGGACCTTCCATCAAGCGCATTAAACCGAGAGCGCAGGGACGTGCGGATCGTATGGTACATCGCACCAGCCATGTAACCGTGGTTGTTGCGGAAAGAGAGGAGGCGTAAGCAATGGGTCAGAAAGTTAATCCGAAAGGACTTCGCGTTGGCGTTATCAAAAACTGGGATTCCCGTTGGTACGCTGACAAGCAGTATTCCGATTATTTGCTGGAGGATTACAAAATTCGCCAGTTTTTAAAGAAAAAGTTGTATGAAGCAGGTATCTCTAAGCTGGAAATTGAAAGAGCTGCTAACCGCGTTAAGGTAAACATCTTTACCGCACGCCCCGGCATTGTTATTGGCCGCGGCGGCGCAGATGTGGAAGTTTTGCGCGAAGAGCTGAAGAAGATGACCGGCAAGAATGTTTTCTTGAACATTGTAGAGGTTAAGCGCCCCGAGCTGGATGCTCAGTTGGTTGCAGAAAACATTGCTTCTCAGTTGGAAAAACGTATTGCCTTCCGTCGCGCTATGAAGCAGGCTATGGGCCGCACTATTCGTATGGGCGCCGAAGGTATTAAGATTATGTGCTCCGGCCGTTTGGGCGGTGCCGAAATTGCCCGCAGTGAATGGGTATCGGACGGTAAAGTTCCGCTGCACACCCTGCGCGCAGATATTGATTATGCTACTGCCGAAGCAAACACCACTTATGGTAAAATCGGCATTAAGGTATGGATCTACAAGGGCGAAGTTTTAGGTGGCAGACCGCTGCCCACCGAAGAGCAGAAGGAAGAGCAGCGTCCGCAGCGTCGCAATGCTCGCCCGCGTAACAGAAGAAAAGGTACGGAGGAGGGCGCATAATGTTATTGCCGAAGAGAGTTAAATATCGTCGCCAACACCGTGGCCGTATGAATGGTAAGGCACACAAGGGCAACTTTGTTTCTTATGGCGAATATGGCTTGCAGTCTTTGGAAGCAAGCTGGATTACCAGCCGCCAGATAGAAGCAGCCCGTGTTGCGATGACTCGTTATATTAAGCGTGGCGGTCAGGTTTGGATTAAGATCTTTCCGCAGAAGCCCGTTACCAAAAAGCCTGCCGATACTCGTATGGGTTCCGGTAAGGGCGCACCCGAATTTTGGGTTGCAGTTGTAAAGCCGGGCAAGGTAATGTTTGAAATTGCCGGTGTTTCGGAAGAAACCGCAAGAGAAGCTATGCGCTTGGCTATGCACAAGCTGCCGGTTAAGTGCAAGTTTGTTAAAAAAGAAAATGCAGGGGAGGTTGAGGCATAATGAAAGCACAGGAGATCCGTGATTTGTCTAATGACGAGTTGCAGAAGAAGGTTGCCGATTTGAAGGTTGAACTGTTCAACCTGCGTTTCCGTGCCGCGACCGGCCAGTTGGAAAACCCCTCCAGCATCAAAGATGTTAAGAAGGATATGGCACGGGTAAAAACCATTATTCGTGAAAGAGAGCTTAAACAGGCTGAGGCATAAGGAAAGGAGGAGCATAAAAGTGACTAACACTGTAAAGACCCGCAAAACCCAGGTTGGCGTTGTGGTATCTGATAAAATGGAAAAGACCATCGTTGTAAAGGTTGAAACTCACGTAGCTCATCCTCTTTATGGTAAAACGATGCTTTCCAGCAAGAAGTATAAAGCACACGATGAGAACAACGAAGCCCGTATCGGAGACAGAGTTCAGATTGTAGAAACCAGACCGCTTTCTAAAGACAAGCGTTGGGCATTGCAAGCAATCGTTGAAAAAGCTCCGATCATCTAATGCAGATTAAGTCAAAGAAGGGAGGCGGCTTTTAATGATTCAAGCTGAAACCAGATTAAAAGTCGGTGACAATACCGGTGCAAAAGAACTGCTCTGCATCAAGGTTTTGGGCGGTTCTCGCCGTCGTTACGCCACTGTGGGCGATGTGATCATTTGTTCTGTTAAGGTTGCAACACCCGGCGGCGTGGTTAAAAAAGGCGATGTTGTGCGTGCAGTTGTTGTACGTACTAAAAAAGAGATCAAGCGTCCGGATGGCTCGTACATCCGTTTTGATGAGAACACCGCTGTAGTTATCAATGATGCAAACCAGCCCAGGGGCACACGTATTTTTGGCCCTGTGGCCAGAGAGTTGAGAGAAAAGGACTTTATGAAGATCGTTTCTCTGGCTCCGGAAGTGCTCTAAGGCTGGGAGGTGGAAAAAATGGCTAATAAGTTGCACGTTAAAAAAGGCGATACGGTTGTTGTAGTTGCCGGCAAAGATGTTGGTACAACCGGTAAAGTATTGGCAGCCAGCCCCACAAAAGGCAAGGTTGTTGTAGAAAAGGTTGCCATGATCAAACGCCACACCAAGCCCAGCAAGAACGACCCTCAGGGCGGTATTATGGAGAAAGAATCGTTTATCGATGCTTCGAACGTTATGATGTACTGCTCTAAGTGCAAAAAGGGTGTTCGCCTGGCACATGTTGCAGATAAAAACGGTAAGACTGTTCGTGCCTGCGTAAAGTGCGGCACTAAATTTGATAAGTAATTGGAGAAAGGAGGAAGTTTCATAAAATGGCAAGCAGATTAAAAGAACGCTATGACAGCGAAATCAGACCTTCTCTCCAGGAGAAATTCGGTTACAAAAATGTAATGGAAATCCCGAAGCTGGAAAAGGTGGTTATTAATATGGGCCTGGGCGAAGCTGTTCAGAACCCCAAGGCATTAGATGCTGCGGTATCTGACCTGGCTACTATTTCCGGTCAAAAGCCGGTTATCACCCGCGCTAAAAAGTCCATTGCATCTTTTAAGATCCGTGAGGGTATGGCGATTGGCTGCAAAGTAACACTGCGCGGCAAAATGATGTATGATTTTGTAGATAAGCTGATCTCGGTATCTTTACCCCGAGTTCGTGACTTTAAGGGTGTATCTGACAAGGCATTTGACGGCCGTGGTAACTATACCCTTGGCCTTAAGGAACAGCTTATCTTCCCCGAGATAGACTATGAGAAGATTGACCGTCTGCGCGGTTTGGAAGTATGTTTTGTTACCAGTGCCAAAACTGACGCTGAGTGTAAGGAGCTGCTGACCCAGATGGGTATGCCTTACGCTAATAATTAGGAGGGAAGATTGTGGCTAAAAAATCGATGATTGCGAAGCAGCAACGGAAACCCAAGTTTCAGGTAAGAGGCTATAATCGCTGCAAGATATGCGGCCGTCCTCATGCTTATATGCGTAAGTTCGGCATTTGCCGTATTTGTTTCCGTGAGCTGGCTTATAAAGGCGAAATCCCCGGCGTAACCAAGTCCAGTTGGTAAGTCGGACCTTTAAGGAAGGAGGTAATCGCAAATGGTTGTAACTGATCCTATCGCTGATTTTTTGACAAGAATCAGAAATGCCAATATGGTATTTATGGATAAGGTTGAAATTCCGGCGTCTAAAACCAAGATGAGTATGGCTGAGATCCTGAAGGAAGAGGGCTTCATCAACGACGCGGAATATATTGAGGACGGTAAGCAGGGCGTTATCAGAGTGTATCTGAAGTACGGCGCTAACCGTGAAAAGATAATTAACGGCTTAAAGAGAATCTCCAAGCCGGGCTTAAGAGTATACGTTGGTAAAGAAGAACTGCCCCGCGTTATGGGTGGTTTGGGTATTGCCATCATCTCTACATCCCGCGGCTTGATGGTGGATAGAAAAGCTCGTAAAGAAGGCCTTGGCGGCGAAGTTCTCTGCTACGTATGGTAAGAGCTGCCGACAACAGGAAAGAGGTGTTTTAGAGAATGTCCAGAATTGGTAAACTGCCCATTGTGATCCCTGAGGGGGTTGAAGTTAAAGTGGACGGCCAACTGGTTACCGTTAAGGGCCCCAAGGGTGAGATGAGCAGAACTGTTCGCCCGGAGGTTTGCGTTAAGGTAGAAGATGGTCACGTTGTAGTAACCCGTGAAAGCGATGTTGCTGCTGTTCGTTCGTATCATGGCCTGACCAGAGCGCTGCTGGCTAATATGGTAACCGGTGTATCGACTGGTTTTGAAAGAAAACTGACGATCATTGGTGTTGGTTACCGTGCTGCTGTAAACAACAATGTTTTGGCACTGACTGTTGGTAAATCTCACCCGGTAGAAATGCCGGCGCCCGAGGGTGTTACTATTACTTGCCCCGCGCCCACGCAGATTGTTATTACCGGGCCTGATAAAGAAGTTTTGGGCGGCTTTGCTGCCAGAATTCGCGCACAGCGTCCGCCGGAGCCCTACAAGGGCAAGGGTATTCGCTATGAAGGCGAGTATGTTGCTAAAAAGGCCGGTAAAACCGGCGGCAAAAAGTAATTTGCCAGTTAAACTGTTTTTTATATCTTTGGCCGCTTGATTACCCAAGGCTGCGTACCTTGGGAGTATCAACGGCGATTGAAAGAATGTAAAGGAAGTGAAAACCTTGTTTAAAAAGGTAAATCGTAAGGCTCGCCGCCAAAAGAAGCATTATCGTATCCGCCGTAATATCAGCGGTACGCCCGAATATCCGCGGTTAGCTGTATATCGCAGTTCGAATCATATGTATGCCCAGATCATTGACGACACCAAGGGTGTTACCCTGGCTGCTGCTTCTACTTTAGATGCCAGCTTAAAGGGCAATTACGGCGGCAATATAGAAGCTGCTAAAAACGTAGGCAAGCTGATTGCTGAACGTGCTTTGGAAAAAGGCATTAAGGGTGTTGTATTTGATCGTGGCGGTCTCCTGTATCATGGTCGTGTTGCTGCTTTGGCGGAGGGCGCCAGAGAAGGCGGCCTGGAATTTTAAGAGGAGGTATGAATTCAATGGCTAAATTTGAGGTTAAAGATACTGCGCCGGAGATGATCGAAACCACCGTGCATATCAACCGTGTTGCCAAAACCGTAAAGGGCGGCCGTAAAGCTCGTTTTGCAGCTTTAATGGTTGTTGGTGACGGCAAAGGCAATGTTGGCTTTGGTATCGGCAAATCCACCGAGGTGCCTGAAGCTATCCGCAAGGGTGTAGAGGCAGCTAAAAAGGATATGATCCAGGTTCCGATTTTGAATACCACCGTGCCCCACGAGGTTGTTGGTGTGTTTGGGTCCGGCAAAGTTTTGTTAAAGCCCGCTGCACCTGGTACCGGTGTTATCGCCGGCGGCCCGGTTCGTGCCGTGCTGGAAGCAGCAGGTTATTCTAATATTCTTACCAAGTCTTTGGGCTCTAACAATCCTATCAATATGGTACGCGCTACCATGGAAGGCTTGAAGAGTATGAAGACTGCTGAACAGGTTGCCCGCCTGCGTGGTAAATCTGTAGAAGAAATTTTGGGCTAGGAGGGTTTTTATAATGGCTAAAGTTAAAATTACGCTTGTTAAAAGCCCTATTGGCTATAACAAGAAGCAAAGAGCGATCGCTGTATCTTTGGGCTTAAAAAAGATGCACACCAGCGTCGTTCAGGAAGATACTCCCGATATTATGGGCAAGGTTCATAAAATTGCTCATCTTGTTAAGGTAGAAGAAGCATAACTGATTTAGGGAGGTGTTTATATGCAACTGAGTGAACTGAAGCCCAATGCGGGCTCTCGTCCGAAGCGCACTCGCAAGGGCAGAGGTATTGGCTCTACTTTGGGTAAGACCTCCGGCCGTGGCCAAAAGGGCCAGAAGGCAAGAAGCGGCGGCGGTGTACGCCCGGGTTTTGAAGGCGGCCAGATGCCGATTTATCGTCGTTTGCCTAAGCGCGGTTTTAAAAATATCTTTGCTAAAGAAATTTTGCCGGTATCCTTGGGCGATTTTGAACTGTTTGAAAACGGTACCGTTGTTACCAAGGATCTGTTGTATCAAACCGGTATTGTAAAGAAAAAGTGCGACGGCCTGAAGGTTTTGGCTAACGGCGAACTGACCAAGCAGTTGACTGTTCAGCTGCCCTGTTCCAAAGCTGCCGCTGAAAAAATTGAGGCACTGGGCGGTAAAGTAGAGGTGAAGTAGTTTTGTTATCTACACTGAAAAATGCCTGGGGAATTATTGAAGTTAGAAAGAAAATTATCTTTACTCTGTTGATGTTTGTTGCGTTCCGCTTTGCGGCGCATATCCCGGTACCGGGTATCAGCGCCAGCTCGCTTTCTGAGCTGTTTTCGGCTGATATCTGGACTCTGGTTGACACGTTTTCCGGCGGTTCTTTAAAAAGCTTTACGGTATGCGCAATGGGTATTATGCCCTACATTAACGCATCCATTATTATGAACCTGCTGACGATTTGTGTCCCCTATTTTGAAAACCTGGCTAAAGAAGGCCAGGAAGGGCGTAAAAAAATGGCGACGATAACCCGTTACGGTGCTATCGGTCTGGCGCTGATTCAGGCCATTGGTATGACTTTTTATATCCGTGGGGCGCTGGAAAATCCCGGCTTTTTTAACTGCCTGGTTGTAGTTATTACTATGACTGCCGGCACTTGCTTTTTAATGTGGCTGGGTGAGCTGATTACCGAACACGGTATCGGCAACGGCATTTCGCTCATCATCTTTATTGGTATTTTGGCATCGCTGCCCAGCAGCTTAAAAACCATTGTAACTTCGGTTCAGGGTGGCCAAACCAATATCATCACCGTTATCCTGTTTTTAGTATTGGCAGTATTGATCATTGCCGGCGTTGTATTTATCCAGGAAGCTCAGCGCCGTATACCGGTGCAGTATGCAAAGCGTATGGTTGGCCGCAGAATGTACGGTGGCCAGGGCTCGCATATTCCGATTAAGGTAAACCAGACCGGTGTTATCCCGATCATTTTTGCAATGTCGCTGCTTATGCTGCCGGCTTATATTGCCAGCCTGTTTGATAACAGCGTTGCGCGCTTTATTGCCGGTATGTTCTCGCAGGATTCCTGGTTCTATATGTTTATGTACGTGCTGCTGATTATCTTCTTTACCTATTTTTATACCGCAGTTACCTTTAACTGCCGCGAAATCGCTGAAAATATGCAGAAGAACGGCGGCTTTATCCCCGGCCTGCGTCCCGGCAGACCGACTTCGGAATACCTTGACGGTGTTTTGACCAGAATCACTCTGGCCGGTGCAATCTTTTTGGCATTTATTGCTGTATTGCCTTACATTGCCAGCAAGTTTTCCGGGTTGGATATTTACTTCGGCGGCACTTCGCTGCTGATCGTTGTCGGCGTAGCGCTGGATACGATGAAACAGTTGGACGCTCAGATTATGGAGCGTCAGTACTCCGGCTTTATGAAGTAAGGAGAGTAAGCTATGAACATTGTATTGATGGGCCCTCCCGGTGCCGGCAAAGGTACTCAGGCCGAGGTTATGGCGCGCAACCTTATTGTGCCCCATATCTCTACCGGTGATATCTTCCGTGCCAACATTAAGGCAGGTACCGAACTGGGCAAGCTTGCCAACCAGTATATTTCTAAGGGTGATTTGGTGCCCGATGAAGTTACTATGGCAATGATAAAAGATCGTTTGGCTGAAGATGACTGCGTTAACGGCTTTATTTTGGATGGCCTGCCGCGCACCATTGGTCAGGCAGATGCTTTGGAAGAAATTTTGAACGAGCAGGGCAAAAAGCTTGATAAAGTGGTAAACATTGACGTGCCGATTGAAAAGCTTATTGAGCGTCTTTCCGGTCGCAGAGTTTGCCGCAACTGCTCGCAGACTTATCATCTGGTCAACAACCCGCCGACTGAGGCCGGCCGTTGCGACGAATGTGGCGGTGAGCTTTATCAGCGCGCTGACGATTCGGAAGAAACGATCAAAAATCGGTTGGATGTTTATCTGGCACAGTCTTCCCCGCTGATCGAATATTACGATAAAAAGGGTCTGCTGCTTTCGGTAAACGGTGACCAGTCGATCAATAATGTATTGACCGAAGTTGGCCGCGGTTTGGGTAAAAGCTGGTAAAAAACCATGATTACCATTAAAAACGCGGAAGAGTTCGCTAAAATGCGAAAAGCCGGGCGCATTGTTGCGGAAGTTTTTGAACTGACGCGCGAGCTGATAAAACCCGGCATTACCACAGCCGAGCTTGACAAAGCGGCGGAAAAGCACATTTTAAAATGTAACGCCAAGCCCCTGTTTAAGGGGTACGGCGGTTTTCCGGCCACTATGTGTATTTCGGTAAACGATGAAGTTATACACGGCATACCGGGCAAACGTGTTTTGCAGGAGGGTGACATTGTAAGCGTTGATGTGGGCGCTCAGATTGAGGGCTTTTGCGGAGATGCAGCACGCACCTTTGCTGTTGGCAAAATTGCGCCGGAGCTTGCAGAGCTGATTAGGGTTACTGAGGAATGTATGCTGGCAGGTGCCCAAATGGCCGTTGCCGGCAACCGCTTAGGTGATATTGGTAACCGGATACAGACGATAGCCGAAGCAGCCGGTTACGGCGTGGTAACAGATTATGTTGGCCATGGTATTGGCCGAGAAATGCACGAAGCACCGGATGTGCCGAACTACGGGCGTCCCGGCCGTGGCTTAAGGATTGTTAACGGTATGGCCCTGGCCATAGAGCCGATGATTAACCTTGGCACGGCGGCGGTACGCCAGTTGGCAGACGGCTGGACGGTGGTAACACTGGACGGTTTGCCGTCGGCGCATTACGAAAACACCGTGGCAATTACGCCGGATGGCCCCAAGCTGTTGACTGTTCTGTGAGGTGAAGCCTATGACAGAACCAAGCAGAGTTTTGCAGCCCGGGCAGTTGGTGCGGTCTTTGGCCGGTAGAGATAAAGGTAAATATTACCTTGTGTATAAGGTGCGCGCTAAAGAGGTTTTGTTGGTTGACGGCCGCAAACGACTGCCCGCCAACGCCAAGGCTAAAAACCCCTGCCATTTGCAGGCGGTAAAGCTGGTGGCGGCCGGGTTTGGGCAAAAAGCGGCGCTAAACCGCCTTACCCCGGAAGATATACGCGCTGCCTTGGCTGAATTGTTAAGAGATGATCCTGATAAGGAGGCGGAAACGCAAGATGTCTAAAGTTGATGAGATCGAAGTAAGCGGAACAGTTATTGACCCGCTGCCTAACGCAATGTTTAAGGTGGAGCTGGAAAACGGCCACATTGTTCTGGCTCATGTTTCCGGCAAAATCAGGATGAATTATATTCGCATTTTGCCCGGTGATAAAGTAACCGTGGCGCTTAGTCCGTATGACTTGCAGCGCGGACGCATTGTTTATCGGTTTAAGTAAAATTCGTATGCCGCAAACATTACTTGCGGATCAAGGAGGAATAGCGATGAAGGTTCGTGCTTCTGCCAAGCCCATTTGTGAAAAATGCAAGGTTATTAAAAGACGCGGCACCGTTATGGTGATCTGCTCTAACCCCAAGCATAAGCAAAAGCAGGGTTAATTGGCATTATATAAAATTGATTTATTTTTAAGTTTATGATATCAGCTATAATTTTGGAGGTGTAAGAATGGCTCGTATTGCTGGTGTAGACTTGCCCAGAGAAAAAAGAGTTGAAATTGGCCTGACTTATATTTTCGGCGTTGGTCTTAAGACTTCGCAGAAGGTATTGAAAGAGGCTGGCGTTAATCCTGATACTCGAGTTAAGGATTTGACGGATGATGAGGTTGGCCGTATCCGTGAGGTTTTGGATAAAACCACTCAGGTAGAAGGTGACCTGCGTCGTGAGATCGCTCTGAACATTAAGAGATTGACGGAAATCGGCTGCTACCGCGGCCAGCGTCATCGCCGCGGCCTGCCGGTTCGCGGTCAGAACACTAAGAACAATGCCCGCACACGTAAAGGCCCGAAGCGTACTGTTAGCGGCAAAAAGAAATAAGGAAAGGGGGTTATAAAATGGCTCGCAGACAAATTCGTAAGAGAAAAGAAAAGAAGAATATCGAGTTCGGTGTAGCGCATATTCAGTCTACTTTTAACAACACCATTATCACCATTACCGACAAAGCCGGCAATGCAATTTCGTGGAACAGCGCAGGTGCGCAGGGCTTTAAGGGCTCTCGTAAAAGCACCCCGTTTGCTGCACAGCAGGCTGCTGATGTAGCTGCCAAGGAGGCTATGATCCATGGTCTTCGTCAGGTAGAATGTTTGGTAAAAGGCCCCGGCTCCGGCCGCGAGGCTGCTATCCGTGCTTTGCAGGCCGCCGGTCTGGAAATCAGTATGATTAAGGATGTTACCCCTATTCCGCATAACGGGTGCCGTCCTCCCAAGAGAAGAAGAGTTTGATGAAGGAGGGATATTGCGCATTATGGCAAAAAATAGTCAGCCTATTTTAAAAAGAGCCAGAACTCTTGGCATTGAACCTGGCTTTGTGGGCATTTATAAAAAATCCAAGAGAAAGCCGAAGCAGTTTAGAAGAAAGCAGAGCAACTACGCTTTGCAGTTGACTGAAAAGCAGAAGGTTAAGTTTGTTTACGGTATTTTGGAAAAACAGCTGCGCAACACCTACGCAAAGGCCGAAAAAAAATCCGGTAATGTAGGCGAAAACCTGTTGATTATGCTGGAACAGCGTATGGATAACGTGGTTTACCGCTTAGGGTTTGCTTCTACCAGACGCGAAGCCAAGCAGCTTGTTTCTCACGCACACTTTACTTTAAACGGCAAAAAGATGAACATCCCCTCGGCTTTGGTAAAAGTTGGTGATGTTATCGGCGTTAAGGAAAAGAGCTTGCAGTCTCCGAAATTTAAGGCCCTTGCCGAAAATCTGAAGGGTAAGGCTATCCCGGCCTGGTTAGAGCTTGATGCTGCTAAGATGACCGGTACTGTGGTAGCTCTGCCTGCCCGCAGCGACATTGATGCTCCGATTGACGAGCAGTTGATCGTAGAGTTTTACTCCCGTTAAGCACGGTTTTTTGTTTGGAAAATTGATTGGCTTTTGAGAGGGGGCAATATATTGATGTTTGGTATAGAAAAACCGAAAATCCAATGCACTGATATGTCAGAGGATCATACCCATGGCACTTTTGTGGTAGAACCGTTGGAAAAAGGTTATGGGATTACACTTGGTAATTCTTTGAGAAGAGTTTTATTGTCTTCCTTGCCCGGCGCCGCAGTATCTTCGGTGCAAATAGAGGGCGTACTGCACGAATTTACCACCATCCCCGGCGTTGTCGAGGATGTGGCAGACATTATTTTGAACCTTAAAGGGCTTTCCATTAAAATGTACGGCTCGGAAGAGCAGGTAATTTATATTGAAGCAAATGGCCCGTGTGAGGTCAAAGCATCGGATATTCGCTTGAATTCTGATGTAGAGATCGCAAACCCTGATCATCATATTGCAGACCTGGACGTTGACGGCAGGTTGTTTATGACAATTACCGTTAACAAAGGCCGCGGTTATGTAAGTGCCGAAAAAAACAAGCGCGAAGGCCAGCCGATTGGTATTATCCCGGTGGACTCGCTGTTTTCTCCGGTGGTAAAGGTTAATTTTAAGGTGGAAAACACCCGTGTTGGTCAGCATACCGACTTTGACAAGCTGATTTTAGACGTTTGGACCGATGGTACCATTACGCCGGATGAAGCTGTATCGACCAGCGCACGTATTTTAACCGATTACTTGCAGTTGTTTGTTTGTCTTTCTGATACTGTGCCGGACGAGATCGGTTTGATTGACGCCGAAGAGGACAGCAAGGATAAACTGCTGGAAATGACTATCGACGATTTGGATCTGTCGGTAAGATCTTCTAACTGCCTGCACCGCGCCGGCATTAACACCGTTCAGGAGCTTATTCAGCGTTCTGAAGACGATATGATGAAGGTTAGAAACCTTGGGCGTAAGTCTCTGGAGGAAGTTATCAATAAGCTGTCTGAGCTTAATTTGTCGCTTAAAAGCAGCGACGAATAAGCTGCGGGTGGATTTTTAAGATTATTGTAAAGGAGGGGCTAAAATGGCATACCGTAAGTTAGGTGTAAAGAGCGCACATCGCCGTGCTATGCTGCGTAACATGACTACTTCTTTGCTGAAAGAGGGTCAGATTGAAACGACTGTTACCCGCGCTAAAGAAGTTCGGTCTACTACCGAAAAAATGATTACGCTGGGCAAAAAGGGCGATCTGCACGCTCGCCGTCAGGCTCTGGCTTATATTAAAGAGGAAGATGTTGTTAGCAAGGTTTTTGATGAATTGGCTTCTAAATATGCCGATCGTCAGGGTGGCTACACCCGCATCATCAAAACCGGTCGTCGTCAGGGTGATGGCGCACCGCTGGCTATCATCGAGCTGGTTTAATTATTAGCCGGGCTATATATTAACAGCAATTTAAAGGTCGGGGTATCCGCTGGGGTACCCGGGCCTTTTTTTTGTGCAAAATTTTGCGGGCGCGGCCTAAACAGAATGATTTTTAAGGTTGCCGCAGGCTATTGCTGTTGACGCTGTTTTATATTATTGTAATCAGTGTACAAATTTTAAATTTAGGGTGCTGCCGTAAAAAACGGCAAAAAAAATAAACATTAAAATTAAAATTGAGGAAAACAGTATGAAATTACACGATGATGATGTGGATTTGCGCCAAAAGCAAAGGGCTTTTATCGAAAATTTATACGATAAAAATTACCGCGACCTGTTGGCCTATGCATTATTGTTTTTAAGTGAGGCCGATGCTGAAGAAGCGGTGCAGAATTTATTTTTGGATGCGTGCCGCCCCGGAAAAATAGAGCTGCTGATGCAGCACCCCAAGCCGGAAGCGTGGTTGGGGCAGGGTATAAAATTTTCTATCGGCAAGATAAAGCGCAGCAAACAGCAATTTGCAAGGCTGGTGCAATATGTGCCGCCCTATGATGACCCGGACGGTGGCAGGCGGGGGATTGAAGCGATTGCCGATGAAAGGACACCGGATATAGATGTTGACACGCTTTATGAGGATTTAGCCCTGCATAAGGATTTTCAGCTTGTAAAGAGGTATGCGGTGGACGGTAAATCGACGCGCGAGATTGCACAGGAGGACGGCGTATCGTTGGCAACCTGCCGCAAAAGGCTGGCAAGAGCCAGAGAAAGATTGCGGAAAATTATGAAAACGGAAAAATAAAGCTTAATGTTGTGTCACAATTTGCGGTTTTCGCGGTGTGTATATAGCAGAGAGGAGGTTTGGGGTATGAAAAATATCGAAGAAAAAGAGCAGCAAAATAACAATTACAGTCGCTTCGATACTATGGATACTGAGGTTTTGGCGGATTTATTAAAAGCTGATTTTGATGCGCCGCCGACAGAACAGATGGCGGCAGACGAGGCGTTGTATATAGCGCATTTAATTGCCGAGCGCAAGGGTATGCAGCATAAAGATTTAACTGCTGCCAAAGAGGAATTTTTTGCCCAATATTATCCCTTAAAGGACGAACGTGATGTTTTGTATGAGGACGAAGAAAAACCGGCTGCCGGGGTTATAAAACTAAGCCGGCTGCGCAGGTGGGCCGGGGCTGTGGCTGCAATGTTTTTGGTGATGATTTGCGGCAGTGTTACGGTATTTGCCTTGGGGTATGACCCGTTTGGCTTTAAAGCAATGTGGAACGATGATGTATTTTGGTTTGAAAACGAGAATGTTGCCGAAGAAATGCAGAATTTGGTGCTGCCTTATGCCGATGTTGAAAACCTGCTGCCTAAATGGGTGCCCGCCAGATACGAGGTTTATGAGAATGCGCTGACCGATGAGTATGATGATCATATAGATGCTTATGTGGTGTATGCAAATACCGAAAGCGCCGAAGAAGATATTTTGCACGTTGGCATATTATATTGGCCCAACGGCACAACGCATTATTACAAGAATTCTAAAGAGGTTGTTGTTTACACCTTAAACGACACCGATTTTTATATTATGTTCGACAAAGATTGGACAAACGTTGTCTGGCATAACGGTCGGGCAGAATACTATATAATGGGCAGAATAACGGAAAAAGAAGCGAAAAAGATGATCAAGTCTATTTACGAATAAAATAACGCAGCTTTTTTGCAAAAATTATAAAAATTGCGTTACGTTTTTGGTTGTTGCGCGGTTATAAAGATATAAAGAAAAAATTATGTAAAAATAAGGGGGCGAAGATAAAATGCGTAATTTTACCAGACATTTGGCAGTGTTGATGTTGTGTTGTATTCTATAACCCTGTTTGTTGCTTATTGGGAAGGGCCTTTGTTCGATGCATTTATTCCGTGGCGTTACCACTACTTTTTGCTGAGCCCGATAATTATTATAGAATATGTTGTGGTTAAATTATTGTTGGATATCAGGGAGCAGTTGAGAAGCATGGAAGTAACTATTAAGCAAAGCAATAGCATTAAGTTGAATGATGCGGAATGAAAATGCCGTGTTTTAGTTTGTGTGGGGTGATGCGATGAACGGGAAAAATTGTTTTGTTACCAAAAAAAACTGGTATTTGCTGCTGCCGGCTAATCTGATATTTACGGCTGTTGATTTTTTGTTTGTGCGGTGTGTAGGCTTTGGCAAAATGGGCATAGATATTGATACGGCAAATTACATAGGTTGTGCGTATATTGCGGCCTGTGGCATATTATATGCCATAATTACTGCTATAGCTTATTCTCAAACATCTAATAAAAAGTTTTTGCTGTTTAATATTTTTAATCTGGCGGTTTCTCTGCTAATCAATAAGCTTGTGCTGGTTAAAATTTGGCAGGATATGCATTGGGACTATAATATTTATCCGTTTGAATCATCGCAATGGTTAATATTTGCGTGGGTTGTTCTGCTGGTGTGGCAGTGCATTGTTCGGTTGGGTGTATGGTTTAAAAAACTTATTTTTGATTTTGACCTGTGATAGGTGTTGTGTAAGGGGGTTTTTATGTTGGCGCGATTATACAGGCAACATTCGGCATTATGTAAAATGCTTTTGGCGGCAGTGGTATTTGTTGTTGTTTATATGATATACGGCTATCAGCTTGGTGAGACAACTTATAACGTGCTGCTTTCCGCACTTGATTCTCATAGCTATGTGGAAGATAATCCCTATGCTGATATAATTTCCGATGAAGAATATTATCATTTGATGGCAAATAAATACGGCGATTACGATGCTGTAAACGGATACAGCAATATCCACTGTAAAAAGCCGTTTGTGTTACATTGGTTTGCCGGTGCTTATGTATGGAGTCGGTATGATTATTCATATTATCTGAATGGCGAAGAAATGGTATGCTTGTCTGATGTGGGAGTGCAATTTACATATAAACTGCAAAACGGGCAATGGCATATAACTGATTGCCGCGTAGGTTCGTCGGTTACCGGTGCATAAGGCCGGTAAAAAGGGCAGATTTGCGTGGGTTTTTACCCAAAATGTGATTAGGAGAGGAGATTTATTATGCGAAAAAGAAAGCGCTTAATAAGCCTGATATTGGCTGTGGTGATGTGTTTTGGTGTGGCAGGGGCAGCGACTGCAAGCGAACCGGATTTGTTGCTGTTCCCTGACGCAGAGGAGATAAATGGCCTTGCAGACGCTGTTAGAACAAGAATATCCCGGGACACTGCAACTTCTTACAATAAGGCCGAGATAGAGGTTGGGGAAAGACTTAATTTATACAGTTATGAAGGAGGTACATTTGTTAAGGGGGCGGCGGTGTATCCCGTTTTTTCGGGCGGTGAATTGTACGATTTGTTTCTGGGGGGAACGGATAAGGATAGAGCGTACTTTAGCTCTCTTTCCGGATTGGCACAGCCGATAAATAATATTTTTAATGTAACGGATGAATTTGCTCTGGTTTTTGACAGATATCATTGTTATGCTTATGACGGTACAGAGTGGTATTTGCTGAAAACATATGGTATGGCACTTGAACCTAAGGATGACTTGGACATAGGCGCATCTATTGATACATCTGTTATTGAATTAAATTCGCTGGAATACAGATATTCTATTGGTGAACTTAAATCAATGGAATTGGCTGTTAATCAACCTGAGGCTGCCATTTGCCCGGCTGATTTGTGCCTTGAGTGGTTAAAATTTATGGCGTTGTGGTTATTGTTTTGAGTATTTTACTGATATTTTATAAGCCTGCACAGTGCTTTGGTTTGCGTGGGTTTTTACCTAAAAATTTATTTATTCAGGAGGAAAAATCTTATGAAAAAACTTATTT
>CAZMTO010000032.1:0-16867 GCA_964569265.1 uncultured Peptococcaceae bacterium
GCAGAGGAACGATTTGAACTGGCAAAGGGCGATTCTATTCGTTTTTATGCAAATACATCGCATTCTTACCAAAATGTCGGGACGGAACAAGCGGAATTGAGTATGCTGATCTATTATAATAAAGAATAAACAAGAGGCTCGTCGCTTTGCCACATTCATTTTCGTCCACCTCGCCGCCATCGTCAATTTCCAGCTCTACGCCAAAATCGCACCGCAGCAACTGCAAATTCTGTCATTTTCGTTTAATTTTTCCTTCATTGTAAAATCCTCCTGAAAATAAAGATAGCCCGCAACACGCAGGCTTCAAGAGGATAATATACAATTAAACGCGCATGAATTAGCAGACCTCGTAGTCCAGCAGAATTCGCGCCAGTGCCTTTTCCAATTGCACCTGATAGGCGTAATTAAGATGCAGCTTGCGCCCGGTTTGCCTGGATACCGGGTTGATGGCAAAGTGAACGTGCATATTCTTTGGCTTATCACAATGCACCCCAAACATCACCTGATACTCCGGATACAGCAGCTTGCAGATTTCCTGTGCAATGTCATAAGCATCCTGTGTAAGAATAAGCTCAATTTCGGCAAAACAAATTATCATATGGTAAGCACGGCGGCCATCTTCAATGCCCCACAAGGTCTGTTCTTCCCACATTTCTGCTGCGGCAGAATACGGCTACACTCCCCTGCCGCCCACCAAGCCCTTGGTCTTTTCCGGATTAACTATATAAGCACACAGATTGTTCAGCGCCAACTGAGTTTCATACTTATTACCCACTATTTTAACGATTGCCATAATTTATCGCACCTCTCTAATATTTCTTCTTTAGATTCCTTCTGCATAACAGCATCCTTAATATCAGTTATGCCCCTATAAGCCTTGCGCAGTATGTACGGCGGCACTCTTGTTTGCATTGCAGCATCCACCAAATATCCGCTGATGGTTCTTCCGGCGGCTTCGGCTTTTTCTTTCAGCTTCTCATACTTTTCTTCACTCAATCTGATTGTAATGGTTTTTGTGTTCATAACGTCACCTCCATAAATAAAATTTATCTGTGGGTTAGCATAGGATTAAATCTTGATTTTTCTAACATCTGATTAAAAATTCAACTTGATTTGTTACCTAACTACATATTAAATTTTCAGGGGGACGCCACAGACTATATATACTGACACCTACACTAACAACACATATACACTATACTTAGAACCTATATAATCGTAACTGAACCTTAACTTAAGAACCCAAGACCTTAGAGTAATCTAAAGACCGTAATTAACGGAAAGCTTAATCCGCCAACCTAATATATAAAGAAACAAAACTTTGCAAGGGAGCGAAAATGCATTCGCTTCCTTTATTCCTTGTGTTAGGAAAAGTATAAAAGTAAATAATTTTTGTTAAATTTAGTATGTTTATTTGGACATTTAGGCCAACGTTAGCCCCAAATGTCCAAATAATTATTGTATTTATATAAAAAATATTTTATAATCAAGATAAACAAACTCATTCACTGGGGGGATGATTATATATGAAAACTACTGCCAAATTTACCGAAATTGATTCCGATGAAAAACAAGAAAACAATGAAGGCTTAACCGAAACAACATCAGAAATCGCAAAAGAAAAACTGGACGAATTTCAATTGTATAATTTTTTTTCTGATATTGCAGATGTTAAAAAGATTAATAATACACCAATGATATACGATGATATAAAAGGGCTGTACATCCCCATAAAAAACAAAAAAAACTCTGGCATATTTCGTTACTATGCATCTGCAAAAAGAAAATATTAACTGCAATTGGACAACTGCTCAAAAAGTAGCAGATATTTGCTGGACTGAACTCGCTTTATTCTTCTGCGATTACAGTGTAGTATCTTAATTTCACATCTTCATCTTCTTCGAAGTTACCTCTCATAATGCTGTCCAAAATATCATGCAGAAGATCTTTGTCTATGTGACCAGCAGCCACATGATAGCTAATATTTTCAGTTTCCCTAAAAAACGTCTGCGCAACAGACAGATATCCATTAATCAGCAGAAATTGTACTGACAATGTAATCGCCAAGCGTTTATTGCCATCTTCAAAGCTATGAAATTTGCAAACGCAAAAGAACAGATGTGTCAGTTTGTCTACAAATGTTGGATAATAATCATCATTCTGTATGTGAACTAAAACACTTTCAATTTTCCCAAAATCCAGAATACCATCCGCTCCACCACCACTATGTTTAATAGTCAACAAGTGAATATCCTTAGCCTTTTCGGCATCAATGTAATGAAACTTTGCCATATTAACTGCGCTCCTTCAAGCGCCTAAGTACATCTGCATTCTCAGTCATCAATTTCTCGATCTGATCGGCTTCTGCACCAAGAAACCTCTGGTATTCAGCTTCCTCCAACGGTTGAATATATTCTTCCAACTGCTTGTGAAAAGCTTCACGCAACGCAAGATCACGGCTTGCCATTTTAGTCCTTGCTCGGTTAATCAGCGGTTTCCACAGTGGAAGATTCTCGAATGCATGAAAAATATCATTCACTTCCCAGTTTGTTAACTTTCTGCCCAACTGCTGAGATTGATCCCGAATCATTGCAGCCAACCCACACTCATAAGAAGCAACTAAGTCTAAAATTTCTGTATAAAATGTATCCCTAATTTTTTCCTTGCTCTTCAATTTTAACACTTGGCGATACTCGCGAGATTTTTCCCTGAAGATACTCTGGTATATCATATCAGTATAGATGGCATATTTAAAATTATCCATACCAACACAATCCCGCAAGGCATCCGTAAATTCGCGCCGATAGTTTTCCTCCTGAAGAAATGCACCGACAAAATCTTTATCTCTCTGATTAATAAACTTTGTGGAACCACCAGTCTTCTGATTTACAAGATCAATAACAATATCCAGCATCGTTTGACGTAGAATTCGAGCATTTTCACTCTCTGATAAAAGCATCGCCATATTAAGAAAACTTCTAAAATCAAAAACACTTAATGCCCGAATTTTGTGACCGACATTAATGTCGGTCGCAAAATGCTCATTATATGCATCAATAAATTCATTCAGTTTAATGCCGCGTAAAACAGTATATCCATTCTCAGACAATTCTTCCAAATTGGTACTAATATAACGTTCAATTGTGCGAACATCCACATCAAAAAATATGGCAGCCATTTCTTTCGTAACATACATTTTCCCATTGTAGTACACACCATCAATAGTTGTATGCTTTTCAATTTCGGTCACAGCCAAAGAGTTATTAAGTATATTTTGACGATCCACCTTGGATGTGGTCAGATTCCTAATTTCAGCCATAGACACACCTCTATTTTATAGTTCAATCAACTCCGCCTTAATAAGCTACTACAGATTTTGCAATAACACAAGACAGATTTTTTCAAGCCCTAATAATTATAGCATACTTTTCAACTAAGACAAAAGATATTAGATAAATTAACAATGAATTACACCGCTATATCGAGTAAGATACATTTGTTTCTTTATCCCTCGTTGACTCATCCATTAGAGAAGGGCAAATTACTCTTGTTACCAATTGCCATCTTTACCCTCGAAAGAAATCTGCATATCTCTATTCTCTCCATATCAAATCAATCTTGCCATCTTGTTTCAATCAGCAATCTGCATACAAAAGCCATCCTTGAATTATGCTGTTTTTCCTTTTCACTGTTAGCTTCTCGGTTCCTTATCTCCTCTAGAACATCTATCAGCATCTTACATTCTTCTTTGACAATTCTATCTGGTGTCCGATTGTGCAATATTTTTTTCATTGATTTCAGAACCTTAATTGCCTTCAAATATGGCTCCGTTTTAGGATTTGTTTTGATAATACATTCCAAGATGTAATCCACAGCTTCCCGAGCCATCTGTACAGTAATGTTTTCGATTCCATTAGTCATTATAACTGTATTGGGCAGTAAAGTCCGCGGTCTAAGACACAATCTATATCCAAATATGCTTCTATTATATTGATTCATAGTTGTCATCTCCTTTTGATTTTAGTTAGTATCACCTTCCAATTTTCACCTACACAATACCACAAACTTTGTATTATCGCAAGATTTTTTTGAAGAAACATTCCTCATAATACGAGAATTTTGTGATTCAAGACTTCCTGCTTTCTTCTTTAATATTTCCATACACACAAAAACGGAGCTAAGCCACACGGCTCAACTCCGTTTTCTTTTTAAGCTTTATATTGTTAGTTGTGTTCGCTATAGCGACACATTATTAAACTGCTATTTAGGATTTGTAAAAGACAAAAATGGCATTACCTACTACTATCAAGGAAAAGACGATTTTGGAGGAGAGTATGAATGTTTCAAGTTAGTTGACCAATCCTATATGAAGCTAGAGGGCTTTTTTGAGATTATCCTTAATAAAACACTTGCTTCTGGCACAATCTTGGGACAAAAATTTACCATTAAATCAGATTCCGGTGATGTAAGCTACACTGCATATAACGACTACACCAGTTGGAATTGTAAAGCGGGCGACTCTATCGATAAGTTTAAGAAAATTACAGCCGGTGGCAAAGATATCTACTGCACTTATAGCGGATCAACAGAAAATCCCTTTCCTGACTATTCTGTTCAAAACATTATGAGGCGGATAGAACAGAATTATCTTGATAATTATTTTACGCCATCTACTTGGGCAAGAGATTCTGTGCAGCATGCCATAGATTCTAATTTTGTTCCTAAAACCTTACAGCGTGGATATAGACGCCCCATTACCAGAGCGGAATTTTGTAAATTGGCAACTGCATTCTATGAAAACCTAAAGAAAACTACCATAACACAGAGAGCTACTTTCAAAGACACCACTGATGTAAATGTCCCAAAAATGGCAGGTCTTGGTGTGGTATCCGGGGTATCACAAGATAATTTCGCTCCCAACAATATTCTTACACGCGAAGAAGCTGCTACTATTTTAGTCCGTTTGGCTAATGTCATAAATGTTCCGTTGCAAAATGGAACTGCAAACTTTTCAGACAATAGCAATATTGCAAATTGGGCAAAAAGTGCAGTAGGTACTATGCAACATAGTGGAATTATGGGTGGCACAGAAAACAACAAATTCTCGCCCAAAACCAGCTATACCAGAGAACAGAGCATTGTCACAATTATGAAGTTGGCAAGTAATCAATCAGAACCTACAGGCATAGAGATATCTGATTCTACCTTAGAAATGATACCAACAGGTCATACAACCATATCTGCAACGGTTATTCCTGCATCAAGTATAAACGATGCGCAAATTAGATGGTCATCATCCAATACAGCGGTAGCATCCGTTGATGAAAAAACAGGAACTATATCGGCACATAAAGGCGGCACAGCAACAATTACAGCAACAACCTCCAATGGAATAACTGCCGAATGCAAGGTATCGGTTATGGAACCCGTGGATCAGTTTTGTATAAAATTACCATTCGAAGTATCTAACGATAGAGGCAAACTTACAATTACAAATATAACTGTAAATAATTCTAATATTTCACTTGACACAAAAATAATCACATTGCACCGAAAATGGGATGGTGATGTAGATAAAACGCTTCCCACATACTTAGCAATCAACCCACTAACTGGAAAATCAAAAACAGTCTTACCGACATCACGCCTTTATTATAAAATTATGGATGCGAATAACAATCTTATTACTAAGGATATACTAAATCCTCAACAAGACTACGCCGAGCAAACATCTTATACAATAGAATTTATTCCAGAAAAAGATAAAACTTACTATATTGATTTAGTCCCTGTTACTTGATTCCCCCCCCATACAACACAAAAACGACCCCTTCGGTTCTGCACCGAAAGAGTCGTTTTTCTTATGCAGGACAGTATACATGTATAAGAAAATATAGCTGTAATATATCGGAGTGGCTGTTTATTTTTTGCATATCCATTTTACAAATGTTAGAAAGAATATTCATTCCACACCTACTCCGCACTCTCCAACATCTTTTTGATTTCTCTGTCAAAATCAGAGGTTATGCGCTGAGTTTTATTAAACACTTCATACTCCGCAACAGACTTTTTCTCTGCCGCCCTGCGAGAAACTTTGCCCTTACCCTGCAAAATGCCAAAAATTCATTTACGCTGGCGGCAAATTCTTCCATTGTAGAGGTAATGTAAAGGTAAAAATCCTAAGTCGCTGCCTTAATAAGTGGTGACTTAGGATTTTTTCAGTCCTGCAAGATTTTCAGGTATTTGTCCAGCCTTGCATTTACATAGCCGGCAAAGAGATTTTCCATTGCCGAAGGATTATGCTTCACATAGTATGCATCAAAAGCATCATAATAAGCCATACGATCTGTAAACTTAATATCGATGGGAGGAAAGCCGGCTTTCATCAACTCCAAATTCACAAGCAGTCTGCCGGTTCTGCCGTTGCCGTCGATAAAGGGGTGAATACACTCAAACTCAATATGGAAACGAGCCAGTTTTGTGACGATGTGTTCTGTACTATTCGCAAAATCCAGTAAAAGCTGTTCCATCTTGGCTGCAATAAGGTATGGCTGCACCGGCTCTTGCCGGGCGCCCATAATGCGAACAGGCACTCTGCGATATACCCCACGGTCATCCTTCTTATCCGCAAGCACAAGGTAGTGAATATCTTTAATAACTCGCTCGCTGATTGGTACATTCTTCGCCACAAGATCCCGAACATAATCAAAGGCTTCTTTGTGACCGATCACTTCCATATGATCTTTCAGCGGCTTTCGGTCAATCGTCAAACCTCGAAGAACAAGATCAGTTTCCCGTAAGGTAAGTGTGTTGCCCTCAATGGCGTTAGAGTTGTAGGTATACTCAACAATAAATTCTTCATTTAAACGCTCAACTTCCCCCTCAGTCAGCGGTCTGCAACCATCAAGTTCAGCCTTTTTTCTGTCAATCTGGGCAAGAATACTCTCTTTGGACTTGTACCTTCCATCCGTCGGCTTCTCGGCATCCATCGGAATCTTCCAACCACGCCCCTCTTGGTATGCACCGGTAATTTTCCCCTCAGCACAAAGCACACGTATTCTTCTATCAGAAATACCCCACTTTTCGGCAGCTTGCTTTACGGTTATAAACATGCTCCATCCCTCCTAACTGTATCTATTATACTACATTATCGGAATAATATCAATAATAGCGGAATGATACTCTGCCAATTAGCGGAACAATAGCGCAAAATGCCTTCATAAAACATTCCTCTGCCGCGTCGATGCTAATTTATTCGATATATTCTTTCGGTGAAATTGCTCGGCTGTCGTACAATTTCTCCCTAGCAAATCTTTTTCCGTAACAGAATCAATAATTTAAGAGGTTGACTTTTGCCCAGCGACGAGCCAACTCGACAGAGAATATACACGAAGCAGAGTACAGCCTTGAGCAAAAAAACGGAACCAAGCTATAAAGCCTGACTCCGTTTTTATTATTATTTTCGCACAGCAGCCCTGCCCTGCTGCGCAAGTGTTTGTAAGTTTTTCAATCAAGGCTGAAGGGACAATTATCTATTCCCGCCCACCGCCCTGTATACCTTGGCAGGCAGCCTTGATTGAAATTATATGACACCGCAGCCCTGCCCTGCACCACCCTAATAGAATTGCAAATGTGGTGCAGATGTAGTTCTACTTGCTAAGCAGGCGAACAATTACAGTGGCTACTTCCGCACGAGTAGCAGTGCCCATCAGGTTGATGGTGTTATCATCGTTGCCCTTCATCAGGCCGGAACCAACTGCCCACTTCATAGCATCGGTTGCCCAATCGGCTACCTTTGCACTATCTTTGAAACCGTTCAGAGAAGCGGTTGCGGTGGTGTCCATACCAGTTGCTTTAGCGTAACGGTACAGCATTGCCGCCATTTCCTGACGGGTTACACTGTCGTTAGGGGCGAACTTACCCTCACCTACGCCATTAACAACGTTGTTGGCGCTAGCCCAAGCTACGGCCTTGGTGTACCACTGGCCGTTAGCAACATCGTTGAACAGTGCGTTAGCTGTTACAGTAGGCTCGTTCTGCATACGGTACAGAATGGTTACCAGCATTGCGCGGCTCAGCTTGTTGTTGGGCATAAACTTGGTAGCGCTTTCACCGTTCATCAGGCCTTTGTCGTACATTGCTTTAATAGCGTCATAGTACCAGCTACCCTTTGCTACGTCAGTAAACGGCAGCTTGGCAGTGTCGATCTTCTCGCCGGTGGGTTTAGCGGTATCGGTAACTGCGCTGCTGCTGTCAGTGCCGCCGCCCGAAGCCCCGGACGGGTTTACATCCTTGGCTTTAAGCCAGCCATCCCATACCGAAGCATCGCCGTTGCTGCCTTCAAACCAGTCTTTAACTTCATAGCCGGCGTCATTAACATAGTGGAATACCACCTTATCACCACTGCTGAGAACCTTATCTTTTACGCCTACATTCGGATGGCTGCCGTTTACCGTGTACATCCAGCCGGAAAGCTTACCGTTATCTTTTTCGCTAAGGGCATAGCCACCAAGCGCCGACGGTGCATAAACGGTTGCCACATAGTTATCTTCGGCACCCTCCTGTTTAAGGCCGGCATCAGCCAGTGCTTTCAGCAAAAGATCATATACCGTGCTGCCTTTATCCAAATTGTATTTTTTGGTAGCTATCCAGGTAACATAGTTGGGCATATAGTCCGAACTGCCAAGGTCTACATCCTGCGTAGCTTTTTCGGCACCAATAAGACGGAAACTTACATTTATGCCCTGCGATGCACCGCCACCGCCGCCGGAAGACCCATTAGTTACCTTTACCGCAAAGGTTGCACTTAAATTGCCATAGGTTACTGTTATATTTTTAGTACCAACGGCAGTGCTGTCAAAGCCGGATACTCTTTCGGCGGTTACCGCAAACGTTTTAGCAGTGTCGTCATTATAGGTAATTTTTACAGTAAGGCCGGTAACATCAAATTCTTCGCCAACTCTATACGTTGTTTTATCCGGCATAGTTGCAATTTCTACTTTGGCGGCTTCCTTAGCAGAGGTATCATTGGCAACAGCCATTAAATAGCCGGAATCGTTCTTAAAGTATAAGGTGCCGTCACTATCGCAAACTATATTGCTGATATTATAGTTGCTCTTTGCACCATCCGGTGTAAACAGCGGCGCCGACGCAAGTGCCTTAGAATTTGTGTCATAGGTTATAACATAAACGCCACCCGGTTCCAGGTTATACGTCATATAAGCATAAAGCTTGCCATCGTTCAAATAAGCGGTGGAAATCAAGGCACTGGACTGAGAATACCCCGGAGTGCCTGCATCAGAAAGTATGTTCATTGCAGCTACATCAATGGCTTTTACCTTGTGGCCTGTTGTGCCAAACTGGCTGGGGCCGGACACACCGACAAACGCTACGTTATTATAAATTGCCGGGGTGCCGGTGCTTGCGCCGCCAAGGTCAAGCTGCGTTGCTTCACCAAAGGTACCGTCGGCATTAAGCTGCACCTTAATAAACTTGCCTGCTTTGCTTGTGCAATATACATAACCGTCATTATACGCAACGGTAGATCGAATATCACCGCTGATGTTGTTTACGGTATCAATTACCCGGCCGGTTATCGGGTTTACCGAATACAAAACCGCACCGGCGCTGTTATCGTTTGTGCCGTTATCCGAACCAAAAACCACACAGTTATCGGCCACATATGCACCGGCCCAATAAAAACCGCCGGTATGGGTAAGCTTCCACGTGAGGGCTTTAATTTCGTCCGGGCTTTGGGCAGCTTCATCGGTTACGGCAAAAGCCATATAATAACCGTTTCTGGTTTCACCGCTCCACGTACCCATATAAATATAGCCGTTGGCATAAGCAACAGGTGTTAACGCCTGCTGACCGGAAATTGCTTCGGTTACCCACAGAGATTCCAATGTATCGGCTCTAAAAGCCTGTACGCGGCCATCTTCTATCGGCACAAATATCATACCTTCGCCATAGGTTACGGGGTTGGTAGCAAAAGCTGCCGAACCTTTAAGCGTGCCATATGCCAGTGTTTTGCCGGTCTCTTTATCCAAACGGGCTATGGTTTTGCCGCTGGCAATATACAAATCACCGTTAATAACTATCGGCGGTGTTGGCGACGAACCCCAGCCTGCCCCGGAATTTACAGCCCATTTTAACGTTGCTTCTTCCTGCGTTTTGGGCGTAAGGGCATTTACAATGGCCATATTGTTGCTGTTGCCGCGGAAGTTTACCCATTCTCCTGTATAATCTGTTGCGTTAGAGCTTGGAGCTTTTTGCAGTTTAACCGTCATTACACCGTCGGCAAAAGCTTCCGCGCTGCTGATAGTGCCGGTTTTAGAAACATAGCCGTATTTGCTTACAGAGTAAGTATAGCTGTTTTCTTCAACAAATGTATAGCTGCCGTTGCTATCGGCCTGCAACATATCGCCATCGGCATTATATACCGATACCACAGCATCGGCAGGATCAACCGTAAACTTGCCGCTGTAAAGCTGCTGCATATTAAGGTTGATAGTATACTCGGTATAACAGGCGGATAATGCACCGCTGCCCGCCACCTTTATCGTCAGTTTATCGGCACCTGCAATATTTACAACATTAGATGCCAAACCGTTACAGGTTATTACCGTACCGTCAGCCGGGGCGGCTGTTGCCTTAACCGTAAGTGCCGTAATATTTGCGGGCATATTCACCTGATATTCCGTTACAAAACCGTTAAACATTTTATCAAGCGCTATGGCGTTGCCTTTATTATCCGTCAACGTAAACGCCTGCTCAAGCCGCGGCAAAACCGATACATTAAATGTATAGTCTGAGCTGCCAACCGTAAGCACTACCGTGTGCTTGCCAATGCCGCCAAGAGCTATCGACGTGCCGGCAGTGTCGGCAGAAGATGATACAAAATTAAAGGTCTGTTTTTCGCCGCCATCCACAGCATATGTTGCCGTATCGGTAGATACTGCCGGCATAGCATAAAGCTTTACTTCACCGCCGCTGCTGCCATACATAGTGGTAAAATCATAAGTAAATTTATCGGCAGAAAATTCCGTGTTAGAAAAAATTTCGCGCTGGCCGTAGCCCATCCATTCACTTGCACACAGATACATAAGGCCGCTGCCGGCTTTGGTCTGTTCGGCAGTAACATAATACTCCTTACTGTCGGTGCCGTTTGCCGCCGTTACAGTAAATTTTACCTTGCCGGAGCCAAAGTTTACCGCCGTGCCGCTTGCCGGGCTAACCGTTGCACCGTCGCTTACGGTAATTGTCGGTACTACCGCCGCTAAGCTAACATCAGAAGGCAGCATAATATGCCAGTTGGTACCATCTTCTGTTGTTGCCTTATAGTTGCCCACCGCAAAACCTTCCAGCTCACAGTGGTAGTTGGGTATGTTTTTTACAGCAGAAATTATCGGGTAACCGCCGTTGGCATTGGCAGTATCCTGTGCAAAGGTTACGGCAACAAGGCTTACCGGCCGGCTATACTGATTAAGCTTGGCAACGGTATCGGCACTTTTAAGCACTTCATCAGTAACCGAAACAAATGCGTCGGCATTGGCAGCAACAAAATCACCACCGGCAGCCGGGTTCCACTGCGTACCTACAAAGTAGTTGCTGCTAAAGCTTACCTGATCGTTGTTTCTAACCTGACCAACAATTTGGCCAAGGGCAACATCATTTTCTACATCATTGCCGGCGGTAGTTATCTTGCCGACACTATAACAGTTGTTTACCGTGTTTAAAAGCTTTTTAGCCGAATTATCCAGGCCCGCATATGCCAAAATTCCGCCGCCGGCATAGCGCTGCACAATTACATCGCCACGGTTATAGCTGCTTTCTATATTGCCGTTGCCGGCAAAACCTGCCACACCACCGGCTCTGCCGCCGGTTACGGTGCCATAGTTGGCACAGCCTGCAATATAACCCTGGGCATTGCCGCCGGTGTCACCTACATTGCCTGCAATGCCGCCGGCAGTGCTTGCCGAAGTACCAAAATAACCGCCGTGAGTATTGCAAAGCACTTCGCCAAAGTTAGAACATTTGATAATATAGCCGATATTAGAGCCTGCAATACCGCCACCCACAGATGTGGTTGCGTTGGGATAATATACCTTGCCATAATTTATGCTGTTTTGAATAGTGCCGTTGTTACGCCCGGCAAAACCGCCAATAGCGGCACCGCCCATATCGGTGTTGCTATACAGGGTGGTAACCTGGGCACGGTTAATACAGTTTTCTATAGTGCCGCTGTTAAACCCGGCAAAGGCACCCACATAGGTTCCGCCGGTAATAACACAGCTATCGTCTAAGGTTAAATTTTTTACAGTGCCGGTCAAATGTTCAAACAAACCGGTATAGTTTTGAGATGCGCCGGTTGTTATTTTAAGATTTTTGATGGTTTTACCGTTACCGTCATAAACCGAATTGAAATAGCCGCCCTTGACAGAACCCTTCAGCGGGGTTAATGCCACGCCGGTCATATCAATATCGACCATCTGTTTGTAATATACGCCATCCTTAGCTGCCGAGTTCATCACTTTAAGGTCGTCAGCTGTTGCTATCTGGTACGGGTCTTCCTGTGTACCGCTGCCGTTTAGCTCCATGGTTACCCTTACGGTAAACATACCGGTGCTTCTTTCACCCTTTACGGTATAAAAATAGCTACCGTAATTAAGGTTAGCGGAAGAATACTTGCACGTTATTTTATCATTGGCAAAAGTTACTGTCGGGTTTTGCATAACCGAAAGATCAGTGCCGGATTTAAAAGTAATATTCCATAATCCCGTAGCGTCAACCGTGGCATCAACACCACCGGCCGAAAACGACTTGGGTGTCAGATCCTCCGCCTTGTTCAACGTTACCGTATAAACCTTGGTGGTTGTGCCGTCTTCGGCAGTTACCGTATAAGTTACCGGGTTGGTAAAGTTCTGCGCTACGCCGCTGGCGGGGGATACCGTAGCGCCGGCGCTTACCACAATCGTGGGGGCAACATTGGTAACGTCTGCATCAAGTGCCACATCAATCTCGTTGGTTATCGTTGTGTCGTTGATTACAGCGTTGCCAAAGTCACCGAAAGTAAAAGATGTAATATCACAGGCCGATGACTTGGCCTTGGCTTGTACCGTATCAATAACAGGGTAACCGTTTGCGCCAAACTTCCAGGTAACGTTGTAACCGGTAAGCGCGGCGGTATCAAACCCGTTAAGAACAGCCAAAAAGTCTGCGCTCTTTAATTCTTCGGCGGTTTTGCCAACGATTGCATCAGCATAGCCTGTTGTAATAGCTTCTCTGTTTTTGTCATTACCGGCGTTGGTATAGCCGCTTAAAGTAGATTCACTGTCCGTTAAATAATAGTTGCTGGATATTGGGAAACCCGCACTGTTAATATTGGCAATAATAGCGCCTTTATAGCTATATGCAGCATTGGTATTAGTTGTTACAATATCCGTGTTTACATTTAAGCAGTTTTGCAGAACCACACCGGGAGAAAGAGGTGACATTGCCGTACCGCTCAACATACCTGCAATACCGCCGGCATTGGCAGTGGCTTGCGTGGTGACAGACGATACAGAGCCGCTGTTATAGCAGCTTACGATAGAAGATTTACTGCTCTTGCTTTTATGCCCTGTGTAACCCAATATACCACCGACAGAAGGGCCGCTATATTCGCTTGTTGCACTTATTTTGCCGGTGTTACCACAGCCGACAATGGTATAACCATCTGTAAGCTTTGCAGAACGTGTAGCCTGATAAAACCCGGCAATGCCGCCTACTCGTAGTCCCTTGCTCCCTGTAACGGTTATATCACCGTTATTGGTGCCGCCAACAATTACAATACCGTTATAGTCGTGCAGCGTACCAACCAAACCGCCAACACCGGCGGCATACACATCAATTGCAGCGGTTATTTTAGCATTGTTTGTGCAATTACGCATAAGGGTGTTGCCGACAAGGGCACCTGCCAAACCACCGGTATGGCCTGCACCCTTTACAGTAACCGTGCCGGTGGTGGTACAACCTTCTATAACACCGTTTTGTAAAGCACCAACAATGGCACCCGTAGCGTTTTGCAGGTTGCCGTATGCAGCTCCGCCTGTATGGGTAATATTACTGTCGGCAAGTGTCAGGTTTTTAACCGTGCCGCCAAAAACATAACCAAACAGGCCGGCATAATAAGTGTCTGCACCGGTAACCGACAGGTTTTTAATGGTTTTGCCATTGCCGTCAAATATACCGCCATATGCATAGGTAGTATCACTGGCAGTACAATTACCAATAGGCGTCCAGCTAACACCAGACATATCAATATCCGCAGTTAGCCTGGCATTAGCCACACTATTCCATTCCGTGCCATCTGTTAATGTTCCGTTTATCAAGGCCGCAAACCATTGCAGTTCTCCGGCGCTTGAAATTAAATATACGCCATCAGCATCCGTGTTTGGCTTGCTCAAATCCGCAGCCGACACATTATTTATCGGCAATACAGAAAACAGCATTACAAACACCAGAAAAAGCGCAAGTAATCTTTTCCTCATACTTATACTCCTCCTACAATATAACAAACAAAACTACAAACTCAAACTGTTTTAACAAGCCACAAACCCTGCACTTTTATTCTGCGGGCGAATGTGCAATAGTTTGTGGCCAGGTGGATTCATCCATACCGTTAGTCGTATAGTAAACATACACAACATCATTATTTTTTAAAACATGCCCACTCATACTTGCAGAGCCCCAATTGGTCGATGTGGATTTATCTGATGCAACAGAATACACCCAACCACAAACTTTACCGCTATCAGTTATAGCAGACGAATCAAGCCCATTTATGCTTTGCAAATATGTACCCGCGGTATCCCACTGAACAAAATTATCTGAGTTATTAAGCATATTTAAAAGATCCTGTGCCGTACCACCGTTAGGTAAACTATATGCCTTCAAGTGATATGTTGCATCTTGAGTAGTAATAAAGTGCTTATTATAAAGCCGTTCTCTTATCGCTGTTGTATCAATAGTTTCTTTTCCACCGGGGTAATTATCATACTCAGCAGTATCAATATCCATATACACCGTTATGTCTTTTTCTCTCAAATAAAACGCATATTTTCGTGTGGTATCACCATATTCTACACCAAGCGCCGAGCCATCAATCGAAAGATTTATATGAACATCTCGCAAATTGCCGGAAGATGTTTGACCAATAATATGGCCGCCGCAGTAAGCCGCACCGGTATCCATACCGGTAGATTTAAAATGCACATTTGCATAATCGACATCTGTTACATGCTCTGTAGTGGTAATGGAATATTGAATAAAAGTCCAAGCGTCACCCTCACCAACATTAGGATTTTGCACATTATCACCGTGTGCCACGGTAGAAACCGTAGTTACATCATCACCGCTATAAACAAGTATATTACCAGGACGCAGCGGGTCAGAGCTGGAAATACTTACTTTACCACTTTGCAACCCGGCACACAGCAAAAATTCGCTTACAACATTACCGGCAGAATCTGTAATGCTGACAGGTACCGTTTTGTTAAACAAATCGGCTCTGCCACAAAGATGCTCAAAGTTATGTTCTTCAACTTCAAAAACTGTTTCATCAACTACAGCGTTATACCCGGTTTCAAACCAAATATCCACATAAAGATTGCGCAATGTCCATTCTGTAGCGCTTTCTACCGGCAGAATTCTAAACACATATATCGTGCCGTCATCCCCTTGCTCATAACGAGCTTCTTGCCCGGTATAAGAAGCGTGCATATAAACACACTGCACACCATCAATATCATATAACAACGTTCTGCCATCCTGCTCATCCGCAGCAGCAAACCCCATAGACATTGACACAACAATAAGCATCAGCATAAAAAACAGTGCCATTATTTTACACAGATTACTTTTCTTCGTCATAATATCACCCCTTTTAACTCAATTAACTTCCGTAAAACAGCCCCAACAGCAGGCATCTACTATACTGCAACAAAACAACGTTAACTAATCAAACTTTTTCATAACGGCATCACCCCTTTAGCCCAAACTTTTACAAGCAACATATAATCGGTAACGCAGGCACTTTGCGGTTTATAAAAAAATTGCGATGAACAAAGCACTGACCAAACATCAATGTTCTATTCATCGCAATCGTTTTTATGCGAACCTTATAAGCGCCCCAAGCAAACTAACTGACCTGCTTAAAGCCTGCACCGCAAATATCCTGACTTATGCTTATCTCCGCGGCCCCTCGCCTTCCCGCCCCAAACAAACATTTAGAACAGTGACTATAACGGAACCTTGGCAGCAATACACAGTAGCGAGTTATCTGTCCCGGATTCTCACCGGCTTCCTTGCATGTGCGCTTAATTTTAACTTTGTAAATGCAAACAGCCAAGCATTTGGCTTGCAAGCCAATCTACACCTAAAGTATAACACCTTTATTTAAACAAATCAATATACATTTATACTGTTTTTAATATTTTTTTCTGTAAAATCAGCGTTTTTAAAGACATATCACCGTTTTTAAGTGGGCACATTTGCCCCTTTAGCAGGTACTTTATTTAAAAACCGCCGGTAAATTTTTAGCAATAATACAATTTTTTTTCGTTGCCGGAAATAACCTCAGGACCGTTACCACAATCGCTAATATCTAATATATTGCAGCAATATAAATTAGTGTCAATAGCTTGGGCACCATAAAAGATACAAATGAGCAAAAATGTATACTTGACAACACACAAAAACGGAGCCAAGCTGTAAAGCCTAACTCCGTTTTTATTATTATTTTCGTACAACAGCATTGCCCTGCAGCGCAAATGTTTGTAAGTTTTTCAATCAAGGCTGAATAAAGGATTATCTATTCCCGCCCACC
>CAZMTO010000033.1:0-16516 GCA_964569265.1 uncultured Peptococcaceae bacterium
GTGCCACTGCGCAGCTTACTGGCAGACCCCAGGCCGCGTTGGCTGGGGGCAAGGCCGCCAAGCTGTTTGCTGCCGTGCTGCCGGCACAAATGCCCGACGCTGTGATAGTTGACCCGCCGCGCAGTGGCTGCCATACCGGGCTGCTGGGCGGCCTGCTTGATCTGCAAGCGCCGCAAATAGTGTATGTATCGTGCAACCCGGCTACCCTGGCACGCGATTTGGCAGTGCTGACGGCCGGCGGCTACCGTGTTGCTGCCGTGCAGCCGGTGGATATGTTCCCCCGAACACACCATTGTGAATGCGTGGTAAAGCTGACAAAAACCGGGGTATAAGCTTAAATTTTTAAATTGGCCGCAAATTATGCCGATATGTTGATAAAAATAGTGCGCCAAACATTGTATTAACCGTAAAAATATTGTAGAATTATAGTGTAAACACGTAAATTTTGTCGGTTAAGGCAATGATGAAACAGGTGGACTTATGGATAAACCGAATAATTACAAGCAAAAGCCGGATGCCCGCACGATTATTGCGGTGACGCTTGTTTTGCTGCTGGTTTTTGGTTTGGGTGTGCAGTATCAGGCGTATTTAAGCGGTATAAAGCCGTCTTTGGCCGAAGCAGCTAATATTGTGGCTGTGGCTGATTTTTCGGCGGAGCATAATGACGGCGATGTGATAATTTTACTTTCCGGCGAGGTGGCAAGGCGTGGCTATTATGCGGTATCGGCGGATACCGGGCTGCGCGATATTATGGAGTTTGCCGGGCTAAAGGCGCAAAGTGATGTGAGTGAATTTGATATGGCGCACCAACCGGCGCACGGTGATGTATATTATGTAAAAAGCACGGCCAACCCTTTGGATGTTACACCGTGGCTTAGCAACACCTATGCACCTGCCGACGAGGATGATGCGGCGTATGATTTGATAAACCTGAACACGGCGACCGCCGAGGAGTTGATGGAGCTGCCGAATATCGGTGAAGTGAAGGCGCAGGCGATAATTGACTACCGATTGCGGCATAACGGGTTTAGCTGCAAAGAGGACTTGCTGGGTGTGGACGGTATAGGGCAGAAAACTTATGAACAGCTTATTGACAGGGTTACAGTTTGATAACTGCCGCAAATGGCTTAAGCAACGCCACCAGCAGGACTTTTTATATTTGCTGATGTGTGCGTTTATACTGGGTGTTGCCTGTGCTGTGCTGTTTGGTTTTGCCGAATTTTGCTTGCTGCCGATGTTGGTGGCGGTTTTGCTGGCTGCGGCTGCGGCGGTGGTTTGGCGTTTGTCGGCTGTGTTTTATATACCGCTGTTTTTGCTGGGTATAATGTGGGGCGGCCTTGACGAGCTGCAAACCGAAAGCTTTGCAGTTGCTGCCGATGAAGCAGTGTTTTTCAGCGGCACGGTGACCGAGGTATATGATAACGAGGAAAATTATTTTGCCCAACTGGCTGAATTTTCGACAGATGCCAAAACGTTTGTTATGCGCGGTCGCACTGACGATGGCTGGCAGGGCAAGCTGATGATTATGGGATCTTCGGCGGAGGTAAGGCCCGGCGATAAGCTGGAGCTGGCCGCTATTGTGCAGCCTTTTGTGCAAACCGAAAATTTTGGTGTGCTGCCTAATGAATATCTGTTGAACAACGGTATTGGCGCGGCAGCGGTGGCAGTGCAGTCTGCTATGCATTTTACCAAGCTGGCATCGCCTTATACACCGCTTAATTTGGGCATTGCCGTAAGGCAACTGGTGTATGATAATATGACCGAATTGCCGGCGATGCAGCAGGCCCTGCTAAAGGGCATAGGTTTTGGCGAAACCGGTATGCTGACCAATGGACATAAGGCGGTTTTGCAGCAAACCGGCATTATGCACGTTTTTGCGGTTTCCGGTATGCATATTGCGTATGTTACTATGCTGGCCGGTGCCGTGTTAGAATTTGTTCGCCGCCGATTGCGGTTGGGCTACCAGTTTGTGGTTATCGGCACTATTGCCGTGGTGCTGTGCTTTTGTCTGGTGGTGGGCTTTACGCCGTCGGTGGTAAGGTCGGCCATAATGAGTGTGGCGGCTTTGCTTAGCCTGTTGCTGCTGCGTCGGCATACAGCCGGGCACGCGCTTATTGCGGCGGCTTTTATTATGCTGCTGTATCAGCCGCGCTGGTTGTGCCAGCCGGGTTTTATATTGTCATTTTTGGCAACAGCCGGTATTATTTACACTGCCGAATATTGGCAGGTGCTGCTGCCTAACAGGGCGCTGGCTGCAACCTTTGCCGCGCAGTTTATGGTTATACCGGTGGTGGCTTACTTTTTTAATACGGTGTCGTTTATCGGTTTTGTAATATCACCGATAATTGCTTTGGGCAGTGGCATAGTGGTTATTTTGATACTGCTGGCAGTGTTTTTGGCGCCGTTTGGTTTGGCGCTGGTGACACTTTCCGGCGCGGGCATATTGGCCGAGCTTATGTATAAGCTGGCAGAACTGTTTGCTGCTTTGCCCGGCAGCTTTACGTATACACCGCGCCCCGGTATAGCGGCTATGGTGGTGTATTATTTGTTGTTGGCGGCGGCTTATGTTATTTTAGCGAGGTACAAAAATGATAGAGAAGATGAACGGAATGAACGACCTGAAGAACCTGCAAAAGAATTATCGCAGGGCCAGGCGCACCTATAACCAAAGCAAACGCTATGCCAAGCTTATAGCCGGGGCATTGGCGGCTTTGGCAGTGCTGGTGATGACGCTGTTTCCGGCATCACGGCAGTTAGAGGGCGATTTTGAAGCGGTGTTTTTAGACGTAGGGCAGGGAGATTCTCTGTTGGTTTGTGCCGACGGTTATACGGTGCTGGTAGATGCCGGCGGCTTGCCCGGTGATTCGACCCAAATGGCCGAAAGTGTAGTGATACCGTACATAAAAAGTCTGGGTATATCTAAGCTGGATATGGTGTTTAATACCCACCCGGATAATGACCATATAGGCGGTTTGTTTGCGGTGCTGGCTGAGCTTGATGTGGACGAGCTGGCATTGTTCGATGGTTATACCGGCAACAAAAAGCACCGGCAGTTGGTGCAGTTGGCCAAAGATGAGGGTGTGCCGGTGGAATATGTGGCCAGCGGTGATGTGTTTGAGTTTTCGGACAATTTCCGTATCGAGGTGTTGTCGCCGGATGCCGGGGAGACATTTAGCGACGATAAGGTAAATAACGGCTCTTTGGTGCTGCATTTTTCGTATCAGGATTTTGATCTGCTGACCTGCGGCGATTTGGCGGGCGGAGAAATGGACACGGCTATAGATGAGCTGGATTGTTCTGATATTGAGGTGTTGCAGTTGCCGCACCATGGCAGCAAAAACAGCTATGATGAAGATTGGTATGCCGAATTTGACCCTATGGCAGTGGTAATTTCGTGCGGGGTAGATAATGAGTATGGGCATCCGGGCAAAAATGTGGTACAATATTGGCAGCAGGAAGGTGCCGAGATATTGCGTACCGACCGGCAGGGAGCTTTGCGAATAATTTATAAGGATGGCGCAGTTGATTTTGAGACTGCGGCCTAAAGGTTTACTTTATATATGAAGGAATTAAATACAGAAATTAAGGCGGGCAACATAAAGCCGTTGTATTTGCTTTACGGCAGCGAGCGTTTTTTGCTGCAAAAAACCGTACAGTTGTTGGTGGCAGCGGTGGCGCCGGGCGCTAATCCGTTTAATCTTCAGAGGTTAGATGCCGACAGCGTGAGTGTGGCCGAATTGCTGAATAATGCCAATACTTTGCCGTTTTTTGCGGCTAAAAAGCTGATAATTATAGAAAACTGCCCGTGGTTTGCCAATAAAAAGCGTGATGCCGATGATGATGACAGCGACAGCGCCGCAGTGGATACCGAAGCACTGCTTGGATATTTGCAAAACCCGGCCGATACAACCGTGTTGGTGTTTGTGGGCGGTGAAAGTGTAAATAAGGCCAAAAAGCTTACCAAGGCCGTTGCCAAGCTGGGTGTGGTGCAGGAATATTCGTCGATAAAGGGTAATAATGCACTTATTTGGCTTGACGAGGAGCTTGCCGCATTGGGGCTTAATATGCAGGGTGCCGCCAAACAGCAGCTTTTGCTTAACTGCGAATATAACTGCGCGCTTATACACAACGAGCTGGCCAAGCTGGCAGTTTATTTGGGGGATCGCACCGATGTTACGGCGGCAGATGTGGAAAAAATAGTTACCGGCAATGCGGCGGCCAGTATATTTAATTTGGTGGATTACGTGGCGGCAGGCAATTTGGCGGCGGCGCAGCGGGCGTTGGAACAGGTGGTGCTGAGCGAAGCGCCGGAAAGCATTATACCGCGGCTGGCCGACCATTTTGAAACGCTGTATATTGTTAAGGTTATGCAGCGGCAGGGCCATACCACCAGAGAAATTATGGAGGCGGCGGGTAAGGGGCACGCCTTTATTATCGAAAAATCGGGCAGGCAGGCAGCAAAATACACCGAACGTCAGTTGCGGCTGGCTTTGCAAACCCTGCAAACTGCCGATAAAAAACACAAAAGCGGTGTCACCGATGCACTTTCGGCCTGCGAAACGGCAATTATACAGATATGCCTGTTAGGTAAGTAAGCATAAAAATTAAAAGGGGGATGATTTTATGTTGATGTGTGCGCACTGCACGGTAAAAGCCTGCTATAAGGGCAACAAAGATGCTATGCCGCCTAATTGCCCAATGCGAGATATGGCGCAGTATGAGGGTATTGCGGATATGTATAAGGATGACGAAAACAGCCGGCTTTTTGGTGAATCGTGTAAAATTGAACACGACGGCTATTGCCAGTGGAACCGGGTGTTTGAAACCATTGAGTTTATTAAACGTATGGGCTACCAGCATATAGGTATTGTGTTTTGTGTCGGTTTGCAGCGCGAAGCTGCCGTCTTTGACCGTTTGCTGCGCGAACACGGGTTAAAAACATCGTCGTTGATTTGTAAAAACGGTGGTTTTGATAAAAACGAGTTTGGCGTAGCCGATGAGTATAAGCTAAAGGGCGGCGGCTACGAGGCTGCCTGCAACCCGATAGCTCAGGTGCGGCTTATGGAACAGGCCGGCACGGACTTTAATGTGGTTATGGGGCTTTGTGTTGGGCACGACAGTTTGTTTTTTAAGTATACCAACACGCCGTTTACGGTTTTGGTGGTAAAAGACCGCGTTTTGGCGCATAACACGTGTGCCGCACTTTACGGTGCCGAAGGATATTTTAAAAACGAGGGGTATTTTAAAACCAAATTTGGTTTGCCGCCTAAAACCGTAAAATAATAAAAAAATACTATAAAGCAGGTTATATAAAGATTAAAGTAAATATTTAGTTATAAAAATTTGCTGCCAAATAAAATAATCAGCCGTATTTTGGGGTATATATAAACAGGTAAAAGCAATTTTGCTGCTGTGGTAATTTTTCTTTAAAAAAAGAAAAAGAAAAAAATTTTCGGTTTTGGCGCAAGAACAAAACAAAATTCCTGCAAAAAGGCAAGATTAAAAAAAAGGAAAAAATTTGCTATTCATTGACATTTGGCGGCAAGTGGTATATAATGTGTTTTGGTAATGGTAATTTGGATTTTTATGTGGTGGCGAAAGCTTATTTGGGGTGCTAACATCATAAAAGCCGGTATATATGCAGGTAAATATGCCGAAGATTGCCGCTAATTACCATCGTTGATTACAATCTGTGTGATATCAGGTTTTATTGCAGAACAGTGTAGCCAAAGTTGCAGTTTTGGTAACGTCGATCAATTAGAGCTATGATGCCGACATGGTTCTTGATGACAAAATTAACCGGGCTTGCAGGCAAAGCTGTATACAATATTATTGCTGAGCGCCAAAGGCCGATTAGCCAGATTATGGCCGGCGGTTATTACGCAGGTGGTATATGAACTATAATTTTACAGAAAGGAAGTTAAACATGGAAAAAGAAAAAAACACAACATTGCCCGCAGTTTCTTTCGATGAATTCAAAGTACCTACTTATGAAGAATGGAAAGAAGCCGCAATCGCTGCTCTTAAGGGCGCTCCCTTCGATAAGAAGATGTACACCAAAACTTACGAAGGCATCACCTTGCAGCCCATCTACACTCTGGCTGATACCCAGAACAACGCTATGGCACAGACCATGCCCGGTGCTGACGAATATCTTAGAGGCACCCATGCAGGAGGTTATTTGACCAACCCCTGGAAGATGGCTCAGGGCCTGGATGTAGTTGATCCTGCTGAGTTCAACAAACTGGCTAAGTTCGAATTGGAGAAAGGCGCTACCGCTATTACTGTTCTGCTTGACAAGGCAACCAAACAGGGTGCTAAGTTTGATGCAGAAGCTGAGGGCCGTGGCCTTTCCTTGCAGGATGCTGAAGACGTTAAGACCGCATTTGACGGCATTGACGCTCCTCTGCAGATCGCTGGTGGTGCTTCTGTTAAGCCCCTGTTGGAGCTGTTTGCAGAAGCCGGCGTAAAGGCTACCGGCGTTGTAGGTGCTGACCCGATCGGCGCTCTGCTGGTTGACGGTGAGCTGCCCTGCTCGATGGAACAGTTGCTGGATGAAATGGCTGATACCGTTAAGGCTGCTGACGCTGACCTGAAGGTTATCAACGTTGATGCTACCGTTTATGGTAACGGTGGTGCTAACGCAGTTCAGGAAACCGCATACGCTTTTGCTACCGCTGCTTACTACATCAAAGCTATGGTAGAAAGAGGCATTGCAGTTGACGCTGCTGCACAGAACGTTTGCTTCTCCTTTGCAATCGGTTCTAACTTCTTTATGGAAATCGCTCGCCTGCGTGCTGCTAAGGCCGTTTGGGCACAGATCGTTAAGGAATTGGGCGGCAACGAGGAATCTCAGAAGATCACCATCTTCGCACGTACCTCTGCTTTCACCAAGACCGTATACGATCCTTATGTAAACCTGCTGAGAACTACCACCGAAGCATTCTCTGCTGTAGTTGGTGGTATCGATGCTCTGCAGATCACTCCTTTTGATGAACCCATCCGCGAGGCTGATACTCAGTCCCTGCGTTATGCTCGTAACCAGCAGTTGCTGTTTGCAGAAGAATTCAACCTGAAGGCTACCGTTGACCCTGCCGGCGGTTCTTTCTACGTTGAGACCCTGACCGCTCAGGTTGCAGAGGCTGTTAAGGCTCTGTATGACCAGACCGAGTGCATCTTCTGCGCAGTTAAGGAAGGCACCGTTCAGGCTGCTGTTGCTGCTGTACTGGAAGAACGCTTTAAGAACCTGCAGGTAAGAAAAGATGTTGCTGTTGGTAACAACATGTATGCTAACACCATCGAAGTATTGCTTGACACCAACGCTGACGCTCTGAAGGCTGCTAAGGCTGCTCGTGCAACCGCTGCTGCCGGCAAGACCGCTCTGGCTGACAAGCGCGCTGCTTTGAACGCAGGCGACGCTGTTACCGCTACTGCTATTGGCGCACATCGTTGGGTAGAACAGTTTGAAACCATGCGTAAGGCAACTGAAAAGGCTGCTGCTGCTGGCAACACTGTTAAGATCTTCTCCGCTAACTATGGCCCGATTCCGAAGCACAAGGGTCGTGCTGACTTCAGCCGTGGCTTCTTTGAAGTTGCTAACTTCGAAGTAATCGGCAACGACGGTTTTGCAACCGCAGAAGAAGTTGCTGCTGCTGCTATCGAGTCCGGTGCTGCTTACGCTGTAATCTGCGGCACTGATGATGTATATCCGGAAATCGTTCCCGCTATCACCAAGGCTATCAAGGCTGCTAAGCCCGAAATGAAGGTTTATGTAGCTGGCGCTCCCGGCGAGAACAAAGAGGCATTTGATGCTGCCGGCGTTGACAACTACATCCATGTTGGCGCAAACTGCTATCAGATCTTGAAAGCTATCCAGGAAGAAAGGGGGATTTGCTAATGTCTACTGCTAGCTACGATGCTTGGAAAAAGCAGATTGAAGCACAGACCGGCAAGACCATTGATGAGTTGAGCACTCGTACAATGGAACAGATTGATGTTAAACCTTTGTATACCAAGGAAGATTATGCAGATTGCAACCAGATCGAATTTATGGCTGGTATTGCTCCTAACCTGCGTGGTCCTTACCCGACTATGTATGTAGTACGTCCTTGGACTGTTCGTCAGTATGCTGGTTTCTCCACTGCTGAAGAATCCAACGCTTTCTATCGTCGTAACCTGGCTGCCGGCCAGAAGGGCTTGTCCATTGCATTTGACTTGGCAACCCACCGTGGTTATGACTCCGATAACGAGCGTGTTGTAGGCGACGTTGGTAAAGCCGGCGTAGCCGTTGACTCCATCTTGGATATGGAGATTTTGTTCTCCGGTATCCCGCTGGATCAGATGTCCGTATCTATGACCATGAACGGCGCTGTACTGCCCGTTTTGGCATTCTATATTTTGGCTGCTGAAGAGCAGGGTGTTCCGCAGAAGGTTCTGGCTGGTACCATTCAGAACGATATTCTGAAGGAATTCATGGTTCGTAACACCTATATTTATCCCCCGGCTCCTTCCATGAGAATCATCGGCGATATCTTCGCTTTCACTTCTCAGAATATGCCTAAGTTCAACAGCATCTCCATTTCCGGCTATCATATGCAGGAAGCTGGTGCTACCAACGATATCGAAATGGCTTACACTCTGGCTGACGGCTGGGACTACATCCGTACCGGCTTGAACGCTGGCCTGACTGTTGACCAGTTCGCTCCTCGTCTGTCCTTCTTCTGGGCAATTGGTAAGAACTACTTTATGGAAGTTGCTAAGATGCGTGCTGCTCGTACTTTGTGGGCTAAGATCGTTAACAGCTTCGGCGCTCAGAATCCGAAGTCTCTGGCTCTGCGTACTCATAGCCAGACGTCCGGTTGGTCTTTGACCGAGCAGGATCCTTTCAACAACGTTGCACGTACTTGTGTTGAGGCTATGGGCGCTGCTCTGGGCCACACTCAGTCCCTGCACACCAACGCACTGGACGAAGCTATCGCTCTGCCGACTGACTTCTCCGCTCGTATCGCACGTAACACTCAGCTGTACATCCAGGACGAGACCAAGGTATGTAAGGTTATCGATCCGTGGGGCGGCTCCTACTATGTAGAAGCTTTGACTCAGCAGTTGATCCGTCGCGGTTGGAACTTGATTCAGGAAGTTGAGGAGTTGGGTGGTATGGCAAAAGCTATCGAAACCGGTCTGCCGAAGATGAGAATCGAAGAGGCTGCTGCTCGTCGTCAGGCTCGTATCGACTCCGGCAACGAGAAGATTATTGGTCTGAACGCATTCCGTCTGGATCACGAAGATCCGTTGGACGTTTTGGACGTTGATAACACTGCAGTACGTAACGCTCAGATTGCTCGTCTGGAGAAACTGCGTGCTAACCGTAACCAGGCTGATGTTGATCAGGCTCTGGAAGCTATCACCAACTCCATGGAAACCGGCGAAGGCAACCTGCTGGAACTGGCTCTGAACGCTGCACGTGTTCGTGCATCCTTGGGTGAAATTTCTGACGCTGTTGAGAAGGTATGTGGCCGTCATAAGGCTATCATCCGCACCATCTCCGGTGTATACAGCTCCGAATACAGCGACGCTGAGATCATCAAGGAAGTTCAGGATATGGCTGATGAGTTCGAGAAGAAGCATGGCCGTCGTCCTCGTATCTACATCGCTAAGATGGGTCAGGACGGTCACGACCGTGGTGCAAAGGTTTGCGCTACTGCTTATGCTGATATGGGCTTTGACGTTGATATGGGTCCCCTGTTCGAGACTCCTGAAGAATCCGCACAGGCTGCTGTAGATAACGACGTTCATGTTGTTGCAATGTCCTCTTTGGCTGCTGGTCACAAGACCTTGCTGCCCCAGCTGATTGACGAGCTGGACAAGAGAGGCCGTGGCGATATCATGGTTATCGCTGGTGGTGTAATCCCGGCTCAGGATTACCAGTTCCTGTATGATGCAGGCGCTGCTGCAATCTTTGGCCCTGGCTCTCTGCTGCCCGCTTGCGCACGCGAGATCCTGATTAAACTGAATGAGAGACTGGACGACTAATTTTTAGCTTTTTAAGTTAATTTTAATCAAATAGTCTTGTTATGCCTGAATGGGATTGGGTTTTTGCCCAATCCTGTTCTGGTATACATCCTAAAATATTTTTATAAGGGGGTACGCTATAATGGCTGATGATAACAACTACGAAGTATATACTCCGGAATGGATTCCGGAAGGTGGCAGCAAGGAACAGTACCCGGGTTTTGTTATGACTGGCGTTGACGCTAAGGCTGCAAAACCGAAAAAAACATTTCAAAAACCGAAGAATTATACGGCTCAAGAGCTGATCGACGGTATTCTCAATCATGATCGTGTATTGCTTTCTAAGGCAATTACTATCATCGAGAGTAATGCGCCCAAGCATTTTGAACTGGGTCAGGAGATCATTAAGGGTATTCTTCCTTATACCGGCAAGTCGATTCGTGTTGGTATTACGGGCGTGCCCGGTGCAGGTAAAAGTACATTTATCGAAGCTTTGGGCTCCAGATTGTGCGAACAAGGCAAAAACGTTGCTGTTTTGGCAGTAGACCCCAGCAGCTCTATCACTAAGGGCAGTATTTTGGGTGATAAAACCAGAATGGAAACTTTGTCTAAGCAGGCAAACGCTTTTATTCGTCCTTCTCCTTCCGGCGGCACCTTGGGTGGCGTACAGAGAAAGAGCCGCGAAACTATGTTGCTTTGCGAAGCCTTTGGTTACGAAATTATTTTGGTAGAAACTGTTGGTGTTGGCCAGAGTGAAACTACCGTGCGCTCTATGGTAGATTTCTTCTTGTTTGTGGCATTAACCGGTGCCGGCGACGATTTGCAGGGCATCAAAAAGGGCATTATGGAAATCGCCGATGCGATTTTGGTAAATAAAGCCGACGGTGACAACAAACAGAGAGCTATGGTTGCCCGTGCTGACTACGAGCAGGTGCTGCATTATCTGCGCCCTGCAACAGAAGGCTGGAAGACCAAGGCTTACACTTGTTCTTCTTACACCGGCGAAGGTGTTATGGAGATGTGGGATGTTATTGAGGAATTTAACAAGATGATGGTAGATTCCGGTCGCTTGACCAAGCGGCGCAAGGATCAGACTATGGATTGGGTAAACCATATGACTGAGGAACATGTTCATAATCTGGTATTTAATAATCCCCGCGTTATTGAGGCTATGCAGCAGGCTGAAGTTTTGGTTCGTGCCGATCAGATTTCCGCTACTATGGCGGCTTCTAACCTGATTGATACGATTGAGGAGGAACTTAAAAAATAAGTTCCGGCTTGGCTTGTTCCCTAAAATTGAATATTAAAATCCCGAATGGCGTGCCGTTCGGGATTTTTTGTATTTATGGATAAGAAAAAAAAGACATATTTTTAGAAAAAAGTTATTGTAATTAGGGCTAATATATGGTACGATTATGGCATACATACCAAATTGCGTGCAGGCGCCTAATGGTTGTAAAAATAAAGTTGTTGATGTTTGTTGTTGATGTTAAGAAAGTGAGGGATGGGAATGAGCAGAAAGACTGTTGCAAAAAAAATTATCAGCTTGGTGCTGGTGTTTTGTATGGTTTTCACATCGTTGCCGCTTAGTGCATTTGCGGCAGAGGCGGAGGCCAATCGTGCTATGTCTGAGCAGGTGGCGTTGTATATGCTGGAGCTTGGGCTGGTAGATGATCAGGGTGACCTGATTTATGACAACAGCTTTACGGTGGAGGACGGCACAAAGCTGGCCAATTTGGACGAGTTGCTGGATTGGCTGCTGGAATGCCCAGATGATGAGGTGGTCACGTTAATTACCGTGGACGCAACCGGCAAAACTGCCACTGCGGAATGGATAATTACGGCGATTAACATTGAAACCCAAATGGAGCTGCTTACCGGTGGGTTGAATCAGTTGGCCAGCGGGGCGGTAAAATCCGGCCGTGCGGTCGCCGTTGAATCCGCGGTGTCTGAGAAAGATTTGCAGGCGCACAATGTTTATCTGGTGAGCAAGGTGGTAAGCGGCCAGGAAGACGATACAATGTGCATACGGGTGGGCGTATCTGATAGCTATGACGGTAGTTTTACCACTAATCACGGTGAGATTCAAATAGAGGCAGGCCTGTTTTGTGATTTTCTGGTTCGCGGTGCTCATAAAAATTTGGGGGTTCATGTTGCCGATTCAACAAATCCATTGTATGCGAATAGTTATGCAGCAGTTAATACTTTGGGAGATGGGCAGGAGTACGTTGAATTTAAAATTGATCTTGCAAACTTGCGTAATCTCATAACAGGACAGAATATTGCGAACAATGAGCAGGTTAGTGACATATCTTACAGAACGTATGAACAAGGCCTGTGGGGCGGTGCTGTGCCGGTGCTTTTCCAGTGCCGCATTTCGGGCGGTGCGCGTCAGCAATCCAGCAATATTAAGTTTAGCATTGCTGTTGAAAATGACAGAGCAGATGCAGTGGTGCTGTTGGATACTTCTCAGGACGTTATATATGCCGATGCTGTGGTGTTTGAGGCTGCACAGAGCGGTAACAAGCAGTTTTATATTAAGCTGAACACAAGCGATGTGACAGAGGTTGATGTTAACGGCACAAAATATTATAAATTTAGCGTGCCGGAGCTGTATGGCAAACTGCGCGGCATAAACGGTTCCAGCGCTAAAAGACTGGCTGGAGCATTGAAGGATATTTATTATATGTCCGGCCAGGATGGTGAGTCCTTCCCAGAGATTAAAGTGGAGAACGTTGCTATTATTGCGGCTTCCGGTGATAGTAGTGATAAGTTTGCAAGTGCCGATATATATTATAAGGAATCCGGCAGTGATTCATTGCACTATGTAGCTACGGGGACGTCTGGGAAACATTTATCTACGCTGAGCGAAGAAAGCAGTAAGAAAGTTGCGGCGATTTGTAACGGTGCAACAACATATTCTGACTCTAACAGCGATATGAAGAGCCTGAAGGATCAAATTACCAATAAAACACGCCGTTGTATCTATTGGGGGAATGCGCTGATTCCGACCGTGCCTGATAGAAATAACAATATGATACCGGTTACGGAATTTTACGTTGCTAAGAACTGGATTACTGACAGCAACGGCAATTCCAAGGATCGTAAGCCCGAATACTTTTGTATGTGGGGCACGCTGAAGGTGGACGATACAACCGCGCCTTCCGTGTTGACATATCCTTCCGATGATGAATATTGGGTGGAAGATGCGACCGGTGGTGTAACCTGGTGCCCTGGTGACTTGATCCCGATTACGGCTACTTTTACTGAGCCGATTGTTAATGATATGCTGCTGGTGTATCAAAACGGTGATGTAGACAGTTATCTGGGCAGTGAAAATGCCACTTATGGCACTGTTTACGGTAGTGTGGCTCCGGTAAGCTCGGATATGTTGGGAAATGGCCGTGATATTTCGCGTCACCGCACATTTTATTATGAAGTGCAGACCGGTGATGAGGGTGTATCCATACTGGGTGTAAAAAGCGCGGGTAATGGGAACTATGACGATGTGGCCGGTAATGCGCTGCAAACTACCACAGGATATGATTATCTGCGGTTTGATAAAGCCAAAAAGGTGGGCGACGTGCTTGAGTTGAAACACACCGACCTTATTGAGGGGCTGACTGTAACGCAGGACGCAGACGACCCGCTGGTGGCACACGTTAAGGTGACGGTGGATAACAGCACCACAGCCTTCCGCAATAAGTGGGCTAACTATAATGATGGCGATTTTTATGTGGTGCTGGATTATGCCCGCAGTACCGAATTGTCGGCGGCTGCAAAATATCCGCTGATAAAGAGCGAAGAACCTAACAGTGATGGTGGCAACGATTATGTGCTGACCTGCGATATCCCGCTGGATAACGCTGATGCAGGCAAAATCCGCACGGCGGAAATTGGCTATGATATTACAATTCATGGCCCAAATGATTTTACACCGTCGTACACGGAAAGCCTCATGTATTATGGTGCGTATGGCCAGTTTATCCAGCAGGCTTTAACGTCGGCCGATGAAAACAGCTACACCGTTAGCGTAAATGGCCAGTGGCCCAGTGGCGTTGCGGGCGTAGTGTATGCCGATGATGCAGATACCCCGATTTTTGGCTATGCAGAAAATGCCGGGGCAAGCTACACATATAAGGGCAAAGACACCCTGAGCTGGCAGACCGATGCTCCCGATGTGATAAAGCTGGTGGAGAATAACAACGGCGCAACCTGCACTTTTGTAGCACAAAAGGCGGGCACTGCCAACATTTATCTGCAATCTGATAACGCCGGCAAAATAGATACGTCGGTGGCTTCTAACAAAATTACGGTTACGGTTAAGGAGGGTGCTTCTCCTAACCTGATGATACCCAATAGCGCCAGCACGTTAACAGTGCGCAGCGGCGATGCATTGCAGGTAGCGTTTTATTCTAACCTGAGCAAATATGAGGCATTTGAGGGCGATGGCAAGATTGTTGCCAAGCTTTACAAGGGCAGCGATACAACCGGCACTTTGGTTGACACTTATACTCTGGAACGCGGTGCTACCATGCTGGAGATACCGGCAAGTGTGCTGACCGATGTTTCGGTGGGCGGGGTGCCTGCTTATGCGGTGCAGTTTACGGCTAACGCCAAACAAGATGATAACCAGCGCAAGGATTTTACCGCTTTAGCTAAAATCGTAGTAAATTCTCAGCCGGCTAAGATAACGATGACCGGTTTGGAAGAAACAATGTTTGCTGATACCCAAAGCAAGAACATTAGTTGGAGCATTGAAAACTTTGACAGCGGCGACGTAGATGAGCGTGGCTTTGAGTTTATTATTGAAAAGAAGGGCAATAACGATAAATGGTATAAAGTTACAACGCCAACCGTAAACGGTACCTATGAGTTTAATCCGGATCCGGTGGCTGATAATCAGCTTAAGGATACCTATTTGGTAATGCTTAAGGCCAAAAACAACACCGACCCAAGCTGGAGTATTGCATCCAGCACACTTACGGTGTATAATGCTGACGCGCTGAAAATGTGGGTTGGCGGCGAAGAATCTAATGGGACTTTAACGCTGCAAACCAAGGTTGATCAAGCCGAAACTACAAATGCGCCCACATTGACGACTTACAGCGGTGAAAAAATGAGTGGTTTGAGTGATGCTAACGCCATTGCCAAACTGCGCGCCGAACTGACGTTGATGGACACTGTAAGCGTAAATTATGAGGATTATAAAAACTGGAGCCTGCTTTATGACACCTTTAGCTGGAAAGCGGAAAATGTGTCTACCGGGCAGGGTGCAAGCGCCGAAGAAGCTGCCGAGGATGTGCAGCAGGTGCTTTCTATAAACTACCGCCAGAGCAATTATTATCAACCGATTGAGAATTTTTCCAACGCATATTATCTGCCGGAAACCGTGTTTATGTTGTGTGGTTTGCACGATGGCACGGCTAAGGTGACAGCTACGCATAAGCACGTGGACAAGCTTTCGGCCGAACTGACGGTTAATGTTAACCGCCTGAAGGATAAGCTGTATTTGTTCCAGTTTACCCCGGCGATAGAAACTACGCTTTCTTATACCGATGGGTTGGGCAACAAGCGTGTTGTTACCTCTAATTCGGATGGATCTTTGGCACTTTATGAGCCTAACGGTATTGCCGATGATCTGCGCCTGAGCAGCGTTATGGGCGGTACTGAGGATTACCGCGGCACGGTGGATGTTCGCAGCCTGAGAAGCGGCGAAGGCAATGGCGTTGAGCGCGAACTTTATCCGCTGAACGCGATTGAGCTGACCCGTGGTGCAATGGTGCAGTTTACCCTGCTTAAGCCCGACGGTCAGCCGTTGGCAAACACTGATATTACTTTGCGCGGCGGCGTATACCGCAACCCCGATCTGGTGTCTAACCGTGATGATGCATATTGCGAGGACGCGCGTTTTTCTAAGGAATTTGGCAAACCCGCCGATATCCCCGGCACGGAAAATATCCAGTATAAGACCGATGCAAACGGCGTAGTAACGCTGTATATGGATGTCAGCCAGTTTAAGAGCAAGGTGGAAACCGGCGACGCGGCGATTAGTGACAACTTCCGCTTTATCTTTGAATTGCAGGCGAATGGCTATAACCCGGAAATTGTAATTTGTGAATCCGGTCAGACGTATAAGGATGTTATACGCACCGGTAATAACCTGTTGACCTTGACCAAGTCCGATGGTGAAAAGCCGCTGGTAGTGGTTCAGACAGTGGATTATTATACCGGGCGCAGCATTGACGTGCGTAACCATACCGGCGTTATTGGCCCCAGCCCGGATTACACAGCGTTGGCGTTTTCTACTCAGTTGATGCTGTGGGGCGTAGATGGCGTGACCACCGATGATACCGGCTACAAGCTGGATGTGCGCACGCAGGAAAGCGCGGCTGCACTCAGCGGTCAAAAGTACCGCAGTGTAAAGCAGGTTTCCTATCCGTTTTCGTCTATACCGTTGGTAGAAAACCAGACTGTTATCGACAAAAACACCTTTACGAAGCTG
>CAZMTO010000034.1:0-14210 GCA_964569265.1 uncultured Peptococcaceae bacterium
CCCAACTCCACTCTCCGCACTTCTCACTATCTCCACCTCTCCAACTTTACTCCCTACACCTGCCGCGCCGCCACCATTACCGCCGCCCCAACTTTACTCCCTACACTTAACGCGTCGCCACAACGCCGCCACTCCAACTTTACTCCCTGCATCTAACGCGCCGCCACATCTCCGCCGCCCCAACTTTACTCCCTACACCTGCCGCGCCCGCAATCACCAGCTATACACGCATCTCTGCCCGGCGCTCTCCACCGCATAACGCATCGCGTCCATCAAATGATTATTCTCATCTACCGGTTGATTCAAATACCGCCCGTCTTTTTCCTGCCAACAATAGCTGCCTATCTCACGCAAAAAATTGCTGCACTGCGGCGCAACAATTATCTCCAAACCCTGTAACATATCTATCCCGGCCAATATGCTGCCGGCGCCCTTGCGCGCCGCCACTATCCGCCGCAACCCAAGCTCTCGCAGCCGGTCAATACTCTTTGGCTCTGCCGCATCAGCCACAATTCGCTCTTTGGCATAACCCAACCCGGCCACCAGCTCATATATCCGCTCATTAGATAACCCCCGCTGATAAATCTCATCAAACACATACAACCGACGCTTCTCCATATCCAGCAGCCCGCAAAACAAAGCAGTCGGGTCATTCACATAACCAAAATCCAGACCAAATACCGCTCTCACCTCTGCCTGTTCACGCAGCGCCGCCATATCAAATTCAGCCACTCGCCACCGGTCATACACCAAACCGCCCACACGGCCCCATTCACCTAACCCGGCCACCTTATACCGCGCCGGCTCACGCTCGGCCATATCCGCAAACATCTGCAAGTCAGCCGCATCCAAAAATTCGTTACACCTGTAATCCACCGTCATCGCCAAAACATTCGGGTCAGGCGCCTCATCAAAAAACCGCGCCTTCAACCAATGCCCCTCATTCCACGGATTAAACGTCAATGTTATCTGCTTAAACAAACCGGGCGGCACATCGCCGCGTATACTCTCATCCAACAGAGCAAAATCCGCCTCGCGCCCTATCTCATAGGCTTCCTCCACCCACACAAAACATAAATACCCCTTACTCGCCACTATCGACGCTAACTTGTGCGGGTCATCCATACCCCTAAAATATATACGCTGCCCCGTCGGCAGATACTCCATCTCCAACGGATCCTCCTTAAAGCGCCAGTCCGCCGTCACCCCCAGCCGCTCTATCGCCCATTTAAGCTCCGCATAGCACGAATCCCGCAGCGACCTATATGTGCGCCGCACCACCAACGTGTTCGCTTCCGGCAGCATCAACATACGCCATATCAGGTTAAGCGCCGTCGTCTTGCTCTTTTTCGAGCCTCTGCCGCCTTTCACCACACGGTAGCGCCCGGTAAAATGCCAAAACTCCCGATACCCGGCCCCCACAATCTCCGGCAAATATATCTCTTTTACAGCTTTCATCCTCTCTCCCTGCTTCTCTCACACTCTCCCTAAACCAAATCCTCTGCGCCTACTATCCTCACCACCGCTTCATCCTCTACCCCTGCTTCTCTCCTACTCACCCTAAACCAAACCTTCCGCACCTACTATCTTCACTACCGCTTCATCCTCTATCCCTGCTTCTCTCACACTCTCCCTAAACCAAATCTTCCGCGCCTATTATCTTCACCACCGCTTCATCCTCTACCCCTGCTTCTCTCCTACTCACCCTAAACCAAATCTTCCGCGCCTATTATCTTCACCACCGCTTCGCCGGCTTCCCGCTTTTCCTTATCGCTAAACAATCTGCGGTTGCGCCCCAACAGCTCCGCGGCTTTCGTGCGCTCACTCACCTTGGGCGGCTTACTCTCACCCGGCGTCTCCCCATCCTGAACCTCACCGCGCATCACCGCCGTCAAAAATTGCAATATCTCATCGCCTGCCGCCGCCTGCCCGGCCCTTATGCTCTCAATCGCCGCCAGCACTTCTTCGTTCCGCATATTACGCTCCGCATACCTTGCCGCCGTCCGCTCCGCATAACCCACAGCCAACGCTGCCGCCACCGGCTCCACACCCTTGGCCACTTCCTCACAAAACCTCTGTTGTTTTTCGCTCAATCCCATACTTCTTCCCCCTTTTGGTCTGCTAACCATTACATTTTCGCATCCTGATTATATTCTCCACCCCACCTGACATTCCACGACCACTTTTCCTCTCTACCTCTCTCTGCCACTCTACTCCTTCTTTCTCTCTTTATTCTACACACTATTTTCTCCACACTATTCCTTACCCCCTCCCTCTCTCCCTATCTCCTCTCTCTCCGCTCTGTTCTCCTCACCAGCACTCCATCTGCCCTCTCCCCCCTATCTCCTCTCTCTGCCGCCCTCTCCCTCCACGCATTTTTGCGCAAAAAAATACCCCTTAACCTAAGTTAAAGGGTATCTCTCACTTTTTTACGACATTTTTACGGCAACCTACTCTGCCCGGTTTTGGTGCAGCGCCGTTATTATCTCGGCCTCAATGTCCATACCAAATCCGTCCACCGATACCACCAGCTCGTGCGTCACGCCGTCCACACTGCCTATCTTCACCGTGCGTTCAATAAACTCCTGCGCCTCATCAAAGCTCAGCAGCAGTTCCCGGCCGCTCAACTGCCCCAAATATGCCGCCAGCCCATACGCTCCCCAGTTAGACACACTGGCAATCACCAAATTGTCTACTCGCGTCACACACGGCACCAGCGCCAAATGCTCGCTAATCTCAGCGCTCAGGTTGCCCATGCCTATCTCGTTGCCACCGTCACCAACACCAACCGTCAAAATACAGCGCTCCCCGGCCAGCGTTACCAAATCATCAAGCGGCGCCGTAAATTCATCAATCACAATACCGCGCATATTGGCAAAATGCCCGTCACTGTTCTTGCCGCAGCGCTCTATCGACACTACCGCCACCGGTGCATACTTGTCCAATATTGCCGTCAATTCTGCTTTTTCCGCCGATATTGCCACATATTCCACGTCCAGCCCCTCCGGCTCAAAAAAACCGTCGCAAAAACTGTCCGTAACTATCACCGGCTTATACCCCAGCAGCTTCAGCGCCCGCGCCAAAGCATAGGTGCCCACCGGCCCATCGGTTTCGGCATAACCGGCCACATAAAACCCGGTAGTCAGCAGCACACAGCCCTTAGGCAGGGCCAACAGCTTTTCAGCCGCCTGCAAAGCATAATCCGCCGGCAAAAACTGCCGCAAAACCTGCATACCCCGCTTAGAATGTCTTAATGTAATGTCCTCAATCGTCTCCCGCAAATTCTCCGCCATAACTTCTCCCCCTTACAACTGCTCAGGCCGCACCGTGCGGCTTTATCTCTACTCCGGCTGCCAACAAGGCCGCCCTTATCCGCTGTACAAAAGCCAGCGCCTTAGCGCCGTCACCGTGTACGCAAACCGAATCCGCGCGCACTTTAATAACCTCGCCGCTTATGGCTGTCACCTCACCGGCCTGCACCATTTTAATAACCCTTGCTATCGCTTCGTCCTCGTCCTCTATCACGGCTCCGGGCATACTGCGCGGCACCAGCGTTCCGTCCGGCATATAAGCGCGGTCAGCAAACACCTCACATATAAACGGCAGACCAAGCTTTGCCGCCGCCTTGGCCAGTTCACTGCCACCCGGTGCCAATATCGCCAGATTTTCGTCAAAGCTTTTTACCGCTGCACATATCGCCTCCGCCAAAGCTGCATCTTTAACCGCCATATTATACATAGCACCGTGCGGCTTAACGTGCGCAATCTTCACGCCCTCAGACCGGCAAAACGCCGCCAGCGCCCCAAGCTGATACAGCACCATAGCGCCCACTTCCGCCGGCGGTATAACCATATTACGCCGCCCAAAGCCCTGTAAATCCGGGTAGCCCGGGTGCGCACCAATAGCCACCCCGGCCGCCGCGCATTGCTTTACCGTCTTTTGCATCACCACCGGGTCTGCCGCATGAAAACCACACGCCACATTAGCTGAGCTTACAAACCCTATAACCTCATCATCCAGCCCCAGCACATAACGGCCAAAGCTTTCACCCAAATCACAGTTTAAGTCCACCCGCATATTTTCCCCTCCGGCTCAATATTTCAAATCCAAATTCTTCGTATCCAAAATCAACATATGCCCGGGCGCGTGCGTAATCACTATCTCCGGCTTGCTTTCCATAACCACGGCCTGCGGCGTAACACCACACGGCCAAAATACCGGTATCTCACCGGGGTTTATCGTCACCGCATCGCCAAAATCCGGCTTGGCAATATCACTTATGCCCAATTCAGCCGGCTCACCAATATGCACCGGCGCACCGTGTACCTTGGGCATTGCCGCCGTTATCTGCACCGCCAGGCTGGCATTATGCGGCGTAAAGGGGCGCATACTTACCACCATATTGCCGCTAAAACAACCGGCAGGGCGGCAGGCTATGTTCGTCAGGTACATCGGCACGTTCCGCCCCTCCTCAATATGACGAACCGGCAACCCCGCAGCCAGCAAATCCGCCTCAAACGAAAAGCTGCACCCAATAATAAAGCTTACAAAATCATCGCGCCACAGCTCCGCCACATCAGTATATTCGCCCACCAGCTCGCCGCGCTTATATACCCTGTATTTCGGAAAATCCCTCGCTATATCGCAGTCCTGCGCCATATAATGCAGCTCTCTGCTCCCCTCATCCGATACCTCCAGTATCGGGCAGGGCGCAGGGTTACGCTGCGCAAACAACAAAAAATCATACGCCTGCGCCTTGGGCAGCACCACCAAATTGGCCTGCGCATACCCCGCACACATCCCGGCAGTCGGCCCGGTTATTTTACCCTCGCGTATCAAATGCCTAACCTCCACCGGGCTCATTTTACTGTAGTCCATTTTGCACCTCTCCCCAAGCGCCCCACAGCGCTCTGTATTGTTTATATTATTTATTTTTTCGGTCAAAATCCCTGCCCGCCGCATAGTAACTACGGCGCTCCCGCGCGCCTGCCTTACACCCACGCACCGGCTTTTTCCTGGCCGCCGCTTTGGCAGCACTCACCTTTACCGGAATTGCAAAAGTGACACAGATTTAGGTGAGTACGGCTACTATCGTGGTTACCGGCCAGCGCTTCAAGAGTGCCCCAGATGCAAGGAATAAGGCTTTGGCCTGAGCAAGCTGTATTAGCATACGCGTCGCGAAGGACAAAGACTTATGACACCGCAGATGGGGTGCTATTGGAGCGCTGGGGTAAAACTAACCTTAACCCCGGGCATCCCCTGCCCCACCTTCCACAAATCATCACTAACCACTGTGGCAATTTTGGCATAACCGCCCGTCGTCTGCCGGTCAGCCATCAAAATTATAGGCAACCCGGCATTAGTAACCTGCACCGACCCAAACGCTATCCCGTCCGATACAATGTCGGTGCCGTTTATCGCCTGCAAAGGCGCACCCTCCAGGCGGCAACCCATACGGTCACTCTGCGCCGAAACCACATATTCACTCGTAAAAAAGGTTTTTAACCCCTCCGGCGTAAACATATCCGCCTGCGGCCCCAACACGCAGCGCAGGGTTATCTCCGCCGCATACACCGGCTGTTCCCATTGCCGTTCTGCCACCGGCTGCTGATCAAAAACCGCCAGCTCATCGCCGGCCTTTAAAGCACGCCCCGCAATGCCGCCCAAGCCGCATTTAAGGTTGGTTGCCCGGCTGCCCATAACCATAGGCACCGCCAAACCGCCGCCAAACGCCAAATAACCACGGCAGCCGTTTTTAACAAAACCCAACTGCAAAACGTCTCCGGCCGCCACCGTTACCGTGCGCCCGCGCAAAACCGGGCTGCCGTTAAGCATAGCCCCCATATCCGCACCGGTCAGCGCAATTTGCCCCGCCGATACAAATTCCAGCTTGCAGCCGGCCAATGTCAGCTCTAACAGGGCCGCATTTTCATCGTTTCCCACCAGATAATTGGCCGCTGCCGCCGCCATCTCATCCATAGGGCCGCTGGTGCCAATGCCAAACCGCTGGTAACCAAAGCGCCCCTTATCCTGCACCGTGGTAAGTGCCCCCGGCATAATCACTCTGCATAGCTTGCGTTCGGTTGTCATAGCCCGGCACCCCCTATCAGCAGCTCCGGCGCCATATGCAACTGCGCCATACGGTCAAACTCCGCGCGGTCAATCGGCATAAAACGTATATAATCGCCCGCTTCATACACAATCGGCTGCTCACGCTCCGGGTCATAAAGCACAACCGGCGTTTTGCCTATCAACCGCCAGCCCCCCGGTGATGCACACGGATAAATGCCCGTTTGCGCACCGCCAATGCCAACGCTGCCGGCCTCTATTTTTACACGCGGGCTGGCCAAACGCGCGGCGTGTATCCGCTCGTCTAATCCGCCTAAATACGGAAAACCCGGCAAAAATCCCAGCATATATATCTGATAATCGCGCCCGCTGTGTATGTCTATTATCTCCTGCGCCGCAAGCCCCGTCAACTGCTCCATATCGGCCATATCCGGTGCAAATTCACCCTCGTAACACACCGGCACCAGCCATACGCGCTTTTCGGCAGCCACCACCTCGGGCAGCTCGGCCACCAGCTTGCTTATCTGCGCCTTCACTTCGTCCATACTGACCATATTTTTATCAAAGCATATCAGCAGGCTGGCAAACGCCGGCACAATATCCTTATACCATACAAAATCAGCCGCCAACACCGCGTCAGCCAAAGCCCTAACGCGCGCATTGATGCGGCTGTCTACTTTGCGGCCAAACTCCGCCAGCAGGGCACAATCCCCCGCCGGCAAAAGCTTGACATCATTAAGCTGTAAATTTGTTGCGCTCATTAAAGCAAACTCCTCTGCTTATTCTGCGGTAGCTGCATAAAATTCATCCAACAGGGCCTGCTGCAAACGCCCAATCAGCTCCGGCTGCTTGCCGCCCACCGGCTTGCCGTCAACAGTGTCCGCCAACATACAAAGCTGGCTGCTGCTGGTAACAATAACTTCTTCGGCGTTCATCAGCTCGTCAACCGTGTAGGGGGTTTCGTTAACCGCAATACCCAGCTTTTTGCACATAGCAATCAGGTGAGCGCGCGCAATACCCGGCAAAATCAGGTTGTCAGCCGGTGCAGTTTTCAAAATGCCGTCCTGAACAATATGTACGTTGCTGTGCGCACATTCGGTAACACGGTCGCCGCGATGGAACACGGTTTCATCATTGCCGGCCGATTCAGCACGCTCTGCCGCCATAACACTGGGGATCAAATTTAAGGTTTTAATGTTGCAGTGGAAGAATCTCGTATCCTCCGCCGTAACCAGTTTAAGCTTTCTGTCCATATCCTTCAGCTCGGCCGGCTTCAGCATTATCCACATATTGCCGGGGCCTTCGGTAAATTTGTGGTTACGCATACCGGTGCCGCGGGTAACCTGCCAATATACAAACATATTGCCGCTGTCCATCTTGTTCAGCATCTCATAAAGCAGTGCCTTAACTTCGTCCTTAGTATGCGGAATCTGAATTTTAAGCAAAGCCGCACTGTTAAAAAACCGGTCAATATGCTCATCTATAGCAAAAATTTTGTAATTTCTGGCCAAAGTAGCGTCATAAACGCCATCACCGAAATAACATACCCTGTCGTTCATAGGTATCATCATCTTATCAACTTCGTCAAATTTACCGTTGTAATAACCTAAAGTCTTCATACTTGCACACTCCTAAATTATTTTTTTAGCCCCTTAAAATAAAAAACAGCATAAGAAACACGCCCTACAGACGCCATTGTCCCTTATGCTTTAATTTTTCAGGTCTACCTGTTCACTATTTTACTCGCCATAACACGATTTGTCAACATTTAGGCAAATTGCCTTAATATTTTCTGTCATACAGCAGTTTGCCGCTAAAATTTAGTCCTCTTGGGGTGTCACTTCGTAAATATTCTTTACTTCCTTTAGCACATAATGCGTTATCGTCGCCGATACACCCGGTATCTCCTTAACATAACGGTGCTGCTCCTCTAATTCGTCCGACGATCTACAGCAAATTTTCAGGTTAAAATCAAAATCGCCGGTCAAATAATAACAGTCCACAATGTTGTCGTTGGCCAAAACCGCCTCCACAAACTGGTCATAAAACCGCGGATGCTCCAACCGCACCTCCATAACCGCCAAAACGTCGTACCCCAGCTTGCGAGAATCCAGCAGCACCGTGTATTTTTTCACAATGCCCATTTCCTCCAGCTTGTGTATTCTGTCCAGCACCGCCGAAACCGAAAGATGTATCTGCTTGCTTATATTCGACGCCGTATCGCGGCCATTTTCCTGCAAGGCATTTAGTATCACGTAATCTATATTGTCCATTTGTTTGCACTCCTCTCTGCTGATTTTTTGTTCTCTTACACTTATTTTACCACAAATTTTAGCTTTTTGCTATTCTTTTTTTCGCATTTTACCCAAAAAATTAGACAAACCCTCAACTTTGTCTAATTATGCCCTTTTTTAGGCTTTCAGCCAAAACAACTGCGCCGCCGCCTTTGGCAGCGCTCACCGCCATATTGCCTTGGCCGCAGCTCCTGTGCTATAATAGCAACATAGCAATGCTTCACCGGAGGTTATAACGCCTATGATAATCTTAGCCGCAATGTTGATTTTTCCGTTGCAACTGCTGCTCTCCATTAAAATAAAAAGCCGGCTGCTGCGCTTGCTGCCGTCCCTTATTTGTGCCGCGCTGGCCATATTTATGCTGTTCAAGGCCGCCACCGCCACCGAATGGGATGCCCTGTTTTACGTATGTTTTGCCGTATATGCCCTGTTTCTGCTGCTTATTTGCGGTATAGCCCAGCTTATCTGCTACCTGCTAAAGCCGTAACACATAGCAATGCCCCTGCGGCGCCCGTCCGCAAGGGCATTTTTTTAATTCATCGCCACCAACTTGTAGCCTTCCGTTTCCACAATAAAATCACATTCCATATTTAAACCCAGCAGTGCCGCCATATCGTCCAGCCTGTCCTCTGCAAAAACGTAATCATCGGCCTGCCATATGCGGCGCAACTGCACCGGGTCGCCGCCGATTTCCTGCAAACGCTCCGGGTATGCGCAACGGTACACTTCCCTATCATATTCCTCATATTCAGCAAAATTTGGCTTAATATAGTCCTCATATATGCCATTTGCTTCATCACAAAAGCTCACAAACAGCGCATCACTGTCCATAACAGCAAACGCCAGCACGGCCGCGCCAAATTCCCGGCTTATTAAACGTAAATCCGCACTGCTGACAACGTTGCCGTCGCACAGACTTTCTATAAACAGCGGCAGCCAGCTCGTCTCATCAGACCACGCCAGCGCCGTTTTGGGTGCCTGCCCGGCACCGCCCATTATCCTTTCCATCGCGCTTCTTTCGGCAGCAGCCTGCGCCAACTGCTCCTCGCCCATAATCCCGCGCAGCATCTGCCAAAACCCGTCTACCTTTTGCTGCTCCTTTTGATTAAATTTCGCCAAAATACGCGGCAAATCCGCCAATTTTAAATCTTTATTTTCCACAAATATCCAAGTTCCCGCCATAATCAGCACCTCCTGTTTCGCCTATTATAGCACAGCCCGTCCACGTCTGCAACAAAAAAACCCACCCGAAAATTCGAGTGGGTTTTCCAATATCCAAAAGTATTGCAATGTCGCCTTAGCGCTTGCTGAACTGGCTGGCCTTGCGGGCCTTCTTCAAGCCGTACTTTCTTCTTTCCTTCATTCTGGGGTCGCGGGTCAAAAAGCCTGCCTGCTTCAATGCAGGGCGCAGGTTTTCATCAAACTCGCACAATGCCTTGGCAATACCATGACGCAATGCACCTGCCTGACCGGTGGTGCCGCCGCCTTTAACGGTAGCCATAACATCAAATTTAGCAGTGTTGTTAGTCAGCTCCATGGGCTGCTGAACGATCATTTCCAGCGTTTTTTTGCCAAAATATTCGCTCAATTCACGTTTATTAACAGTAACAGTGCCGTTGCCGGGCATAATCCATACGCGGGCAATAGCGTTCTTTCTGCGGCCTGTACCATAAAATCTGTTGTCTGCCATTGTCGGTTGCTCCTTTCTCTTAGAAATTCCAATTTTCCGGCTTCTGTGCCTGATGCAAATGCTCTGCACCGGCATAAACCTTCATCTTCTTAATCATCTTGCGGCCAAGACGATTCTTCGGGAGCATACCGCGAACAGCGGCTTCTACAGCACGCTCAGGCTTTTCAGCCATCAGGTTGCGGTAAGAAATTTCCTTCAAGCCACCCGGATAACCGGAGTGCTTATACATAATCTTCTGATCCAGCTTTTTGCCGGTCAAAATAGCTTTATCAGCATTGATAACAATAACAAAAACGCCAGTGTCTACGTGGGGCGTATAGGTGGGCTTGTGCTTACCCTTCAACAGACGTGCTGCCTCGGTAGCCAAACGACCCAAAGGCTTGTTGGTAGCATCCAAAACATACCATTTGCGCTCGATCTGCTGCGCCTTTGCCATATAAGTACGCATAGCGTAATTCCTCCTCAAAACTTTCCAAAAAAAGCTACTTAAAAATTTACACAACAATGCTAACGGGGCTGAAAGCACTGTTACCCTAAAATTATATATATTTCAACGCCGCTTGTCAAGGGTTTTCTGCCTATTTTTACAAATAATTAAGCTCCCATAAATACAGCCCGCAGGCAGGTGCAGCGGGGGCCGGCGGCTGTTCCTGCGGGGTTGTCAGGCAGGCCGCAAAATCGGCCGGGCTAAGCTTGCCCTGCCCCACCTTTACCAGCGCACCCACCATCAGCCGCACCATTTTGTAGATAAACCCGTTGCCCACAAACCGCAGCATATATACATCGCCCTGCACCGCCCGCTTATACAGCACCTCCGGCACCTCACACGGCGCCGCGGCTTTAAGCTCTGCCGCATAAAGCGTGCGCACATAGCTTTTTACCACCGAACTTTTGGCGCAAAAGCTCCTGAAATTATGCTCACCTACCAACTGCTGCACTGCCGCCTGTGCTTCGTCCATATGGCTAAACTGCGGGCCAAACCACGCATAACGCAAAATCGCCGGGTCTCGCGCCTCGCCCGGCACTATAAAATAGCGGTATTCCTTGGTAGACGGCGAAAACCGTGCGTGAAAATCTGCGCCCGCTGCTTCTGCTGCTGTCACCCTTATATCGCGCGGCAGCAAATTGTTCAGCGCATAAGCCAGCTTGTCCTGCGGCAAACGCAAATCAGCCTCAAAGCTGGCCACCTGACCAATACCATGTACACCGGCATCGGTACGCCCGGCCCCCTGCACCGATGTCACATAGCCCAGCCGCTTCAGCGCCCGCTTCAGCTCGCCCTGCACACTGCGCCCCTTGGGCTGCCGCTGCCACCCGACAAAATCCGTGCCATCATAGCTAACTGTTAATTTTACCCGCATTTTTTACTCCCTTTCCAACGGTCTTGCCGCTAAATGCCAATTTCCACATATCTTGTTGCCCACAGCGCCACCAACAGCACCACACTGCCCAGCAAAACCAAAGTATCGCAGGTGCGCCACTTGGGCTCACGCAAGGTTACACGCCCCTCGCCGCCGGTATAAGCCCTGGCTTCCATCGCTATGGCCAAATCATCGGCACGTTTTAAGGCGTTATATAGCAGCGGCACCGCCACCGACACCATACCGCGCAAACGCTCAGTTACCGTACCGTCGGCCCAGCCACCGCCGCGGCTTTGCTGTGCCTTTACAATACGGCCAAATTCGTCCGTCAGCACCGGTATAAACCGCAGCGCAATGCTCATCATCATCGCAAATTCGTGCGCCGGCAGCCCCAACCGCTTAAACGGGCTTAGCAGGCGTTCCACACCGTCTGCCAAATCAAGCGGCGTTGTGGTGTAGCTAAGCAGCCCGGCAAACGCCACCAGCGCCACCAGCCGCAGCAGCAGCACCACACTGCGGTACACACCCTCGGCTGTTAGCTGCATTGGCCCCCACTGCCACAAAACATTGTCGCCCGCCACAAAAAACATATTCAGCAGACAGCTAAACGCCAGCAAAACCAGCACGCCCCTAACCGCCCGCATCGCCTCGCCCAATGGTATGCGCGCCAGCGCCATAGCCGCAAAGCCTACTGCATACACCGGCACAAACACCCAAATTTTTTCTGCAAAAAATATACCGGTCAAAAACAGCATCATCGCCAGCACCTTGGCGCGCGCATCTAACCTGTGTACCGGCGATTCCACCGGATAATATGCGCCCATACGCACGCCCTGCTTAAACGCCATTTTGTCAACCTCCGTTTTGCTTTATAATTTTCTGTCCCACAAATTTGCCGCCGTCATCGGTCGGCGGCGCTCCCGCGCGCAAACCGCAGCACAACGCACCGGCTTTTCTCCGGCAACACCTTTGGCAGCACTCACCGCCACTGCCGCTTTATAGCTTCGGCTGCCGCAGCCACCGTCAGGGCATCACTTTTAAGCCCCAACGCCCGCACTGCCTGCCGCCCTATCGGCGGGTACACCCCACATTCGGCAAGCAGCTCAGTTTTATCAAAGGCCGTGCTTATAGCCTCGTCCAGCACCAATTCACCGCGCCGCATAACCAGCAGCCGCGTACAAAACTTAACCAAATGCTCAATATCGTGGCTAACGCATACAATAGCCGCCCCGGTATCACGCTGCCAACGCTCCAGCACCGCCAAAAACTCCCGCCGCGCTCCGGCGTCCAGCCCAACAAATGGTTCATCCAGTATCAACAGGGGCGTGCGCATTATCAGCACACCGGCCAGCGCCACCTTGCGCATCTCCCCACCCGATAACCGGCAGGGGTCAGCCGTCAGCAGGCCGCTTAACCCCAACTGCTCGGCCATTCGCTCCACCTCACGCTTCACCTGCTTATCATCGTGCCCCATATTGCGCGGTGCATAAGCCAGCTCGTCACGCACGGTTTCAGCAAATAGCTGGTCCTCCGGGTACTGAAAAACTATCCCCACGTGCCGGCAGATTTCACGGGCTTTAGGCCGCTTAGCCGCTGTCAGGCACAAATCGTCCAGCCAAATTTCGCCTTTATCCGCCTTTAGCAGGCCGGCCATAAGCTGCACCAGCGTAGACTTGCCGCTGCCGGGATGCCCCACCAGCCCCACACATTCGCCGGGCGCAATTTGCAGGTTTATCCCTCTCACCGTCGGCTGCTTGCCGCCGCGGTAGCTATATTCCACATTTTCCAGCTTTATCATTGCCGTCCATCCTCCAAACGCCGCAAAAGCTCCGCCAAATCCATACAACCGGGCAGTCCCAGCCGCACACCCAATTCTGTCACTGGGGGCAGCTCAATATGGCAGCGCGCCAAATCATCACTGCGGCCAAACACTGCCGCCGGCGTATCGCAAAATTCCAGCCGCCCGGCCAGCAGCACCGCCGCCCGGTCAGCCAGCATAACCTCGCTCATATCGTGCGTTATCATAATTATGGTAAGCCCCTTGGCGTGCAGGTCGCGCAGCAGCGCCAACACCTCGGCACGCCCCACCGGGTCAAGCATCGACGTCGCCTCGTCCAGTATCAGCACCTGCGGCTGCATTGCCAGCGCCCCGGCAATAGCCAACCGCTGCTTTTGCCCACCCGATAACTCGTTGGGGTCGGCTTTTTCCAGCCCGGCCAGCCCCACCTGCGCCAGCGCCGCGGCAATCCGCTCCCGCATCTCCGCCCGCGGCACGCCAAGGTTTTCCGGCCCAAACGCCGTGTCCTCCTCTACGCTGTTGCCCACAATCTGGTTGTCCGGGTTCTGAAACACTATGCCCACCAGCCGCCGCAGCTCCTGCACCCGCGCATAATCGCCAACCTCGCGCCCGGCCACGCGCACCCGCCCGGCAGCAGGGCTAAGCAAGCCGTTTATGTGCCGCGCCAACGTCGACTTACCGCTGCCGTTAGCTCCCAGCACAGCCAGCCATTCGCCGCGCTTTACATTAAGGCTTACCCCGTGCAGCACCTCGTCGCCCTCGGCGTAGGCAAACCGCAAATCTTCAATTTCTATTATATTTTCCAATTTATTTTCTGATTTATTTTCGCTCATATTTTTATGCATACCAACACCGCCATTCTCACCTATTATAATTTATCAACCGGCTAATGTCAACATACAATTTTGGTTTGGTAAACATTTTACCCCGCACCCCAAACCAAAAAAAGAACCACCGCCCACACACCTCGAATGTGAACGATGGTTCTTTATTTAATA
>CAZMTO010000035.1:0-13256 GCA_964569265.1 uncultured Peptococcaceae bacterium
CAGCAACCCTTGCATGGCAACTGCCATAATTCTTGTTTTGTAAAACCTGTTTTATTGGACCGCCCTCTGTGGGAGGCTTTTTTTATTTGTCAGCCCAGTAAAAAACGTTCGGCGTACATTACACCGCCCAGCAGGGTGGGGGCTTCTTCGGTTATAAGCATAACCGGCAGGTCGGCAAGGTAGTCGGCAAAGGGGCCGGGTATTATCAGCCCGCTATGCAGTGCCTTGCCGCTAAGCAGGCTGCCCAAATTGCGGCACACACCGCCGGCAAGGTAAATTGTACCCGGCAGGTAGCACAGTGCCAAATTGGCCAACGCGCTGCCCAGCATCTGGCTGAACATAGCAACGGTTTGCACGGCTGCCGCATTACCCTGTTGGGCAGCAGCGCAAACAGCGGCCGCATCAGTGGGGGCAATGCCGCTTGTGGCCGTATATATGGCGGCTAAGCCCCTGCCGCACAGCAAATTCTCTACAGTCAGGCTGTAGGGTGCGGTGGGGCAAATTTTTCGGCAGATGTCGGCTTGTTGGGCATTGGCGGGCGTAAAGCGGCTATGGCCGGCCTCGGTAGGCAGAACACGCATACCGGGCAGCAGGGCAGCAGCACCAAAGCCGGTGCCGCAGGCGGCAACCAAACGTGGGCCTGGTGCATAAAGCTTGTCGGTGGCGGCAGTTGGGTTAAGCCCGCAGGCCGCCGACGGCGCAAGGTAGGGCAGGGCAAAGGCCAGTGCTTCTAAATCGTTTAGCACACTAAGCCTGCACCCAACCGGCAGGGCAGCTTGCAGGCGGCTTATGTTTAGCTTGCAGGGATTGTTGGTAAGTGTAATATCCCCGTCGGTGTTGTTTATGCGCCCGGCAACAGCCAACACGGCGGCTTCCGTATCGTCGCCTATGCCCAGCGGTGCCAATGCAGCCCAAAGGGCCTGCTCATCGGGGTAGGTGGTGGCAAAGCGGCATTTTTGCAGCAGCTTTGGTTGGGTGCAGCAGCTTTGCCAAAGTGCGGCTTCGGTTTTGGTGCCGCCAATGTCAATAGTTAAAATAGTCGTCATTTGTCTGCTCCTTACTGCTTTTGGCGCAATAACCGGGGTTGGTGGCGAATTTTTTGCGCTTTTGCTGTAATTTTTATGCGGCAAAGGGCGTATTGCCGGTTGCTATTTGCCGTTTATTTGTTTAGAATTAAAGTGGCCGATGTAAACGGCCTAAGGTAAGTATATCACAAAAGCAGTTAATTAAAAAGGTGGCGATGATAATGTTGGAAAACGAAATAATGGCACGTTATAAGGGCTGGCTGGCGGCGGATTGGCTGACGGCGGCAGATAGGGCCGAGCTGGCGGCCATAACGGACGAGGCCGAGCTGACCGACCGTTTTTACTGTGATTTGGAATTTGGTACGGGCGGTATGCGCGGTGAGCTGGGCATAGGCACCAACCGTATGAATATTTATTTGATACGGCGTTTAACGCGGGCCCTGGCCGATGCGGTTTTAGAGCAGGGCGGTGCCGAGAGCGGTGTGGCAATATCTTATGATTCACGGCGGTTTTCGACGGAATTTGCCCGCGAAGCTGCCTGTGTGCTGGCCGCTGCCGGTGTAAAATCGTATTTGTTTGCCGAACTGCACCCAACACCGATGTTATCTTATGCGGTGAGAAAGTTAGGCGCTATGGCCGGCATTATGATAACCGCCAGCCATAACCCTAAACAATATAACGGCTATAAGGTTTACTGGCAGGACGGCGGACAACTGCCGCCGGAGCAGGCTGATAAAATTGTGGCCAAAATGACAGAGCGCAATAGCTGGGATATCGCCTCTATGCCGCCGGAGCAGGCCAAAGCCTGCGGTTTGCTGAACATTATTGAGCCGCAGCTTGATGATACATATTGTGACGAGGTTATAAAGCAACTGCAAAACGTCGAGCTTTGCGCCCAAAGCGGCTCTGAGCTGGGCATCGTGTATTCGGCGCTGTGCGGTACGGGGCATAAGCCGGTAACACGTATTTTGCGGCAGTTGGGCTTTACTGCCCTTTGGGAGGTTGCCGAGCAGGCCGAGCCGGATGCCGAATTTGCCACAGTGGCGGTGCCCAACCCCGAAGATGAAGCGGCGTGGGCTTATGCGCGTAAGCTGGCGGTGGGCAAACCGGTAGATTTGCTGCTGGCAACCGACCCCGATGCTGACCGGCTGGGGGTTTGCTGTGCTGCTGATGACGGCAGTTTTGTGCGGCTCAGCGGTAATCAGGTGGGGGTAATACTGGCCGACTATTTGCTGCGGCAGCGGCAGCAAAAAGGTACCCTGCCGCCCGGCGCGCTGGTGGTAAAAAGCGTGGTATCTACGGCGCTGGCCGATAAAGTTGTGGCGGCGCGGGGCGCGCAGCTTAAAAATGTGCCGGTAGGCTTTAAGTATATCGGTGAGCAGATAAAGCTGCTGGAAGCAACCGGTGAGCAGGAAAAATTTGTCTTTGGCTTTGAAGAAAGTCTGGGCTATCTCTGCGGCACCTATGCCCGTGATAAAGATGCGGTGCTGGCGGCGGCGCTGGTGGCCGAAGCAGCACTTTACTATAAAAAAATGCACGGCAAAACCCTGTTGCAGGTGCTGGCGGATATTTATGCCGAATTTGGTTTTTATCTTGATGAACAGGTGGCCTGCACGTTGGCCGGGCGCGATGGCCGTGATAAAATAAACGAAATTATGCGCCGCCTTAAAGCGGATGAGCGGACGGAGCTGGGCGGTGTGGCGGTAATATCGCGGGAATTTTATGCCGACGGTATACAGCAACTGGTTGGCCCCAACGGCATAACCACCGTAAAGCTGGATTTTGCACCTGCCGATATGCTGGGCATAACCTTAAACGGTGGCGGCAAAATTGCTGTGCGCCCCAGTGGCACCGAGCCTAAAATACGCTTTTATTTTTGTATAGCCGGGGCAGACAAAACAGCCGCCGAGGAAAATCTGGCGAAGATAAAGCAGGACTTTTTTGCGCCGGTAGCCGAGCTTATGTAGAAAAAAAGCGCGAAATTTAACTGGTATAAAACGCCTTGGCAGCGGGCAAGCTTATTTACAAGAGCGGTAAGGCGCTATACATAAAGCCACCGCCAAAATCAGCGGGAGTGAGAATAATGACGCTTAAACGGGGCGATATATTTTTTGCCGAGCTAAACCCGGTGCAGGGCAGCGAACAAGGTGGGGTACGGCCGGTGCTGGTGGTACAAAACGATGTCGGCAACAACTTTAGCCCAACCACCATAATTTTGCCTATAACCTCCAGAATGTCTAAAGCCAAGCTGCCCACCCACGTGGCACTCAGCCGCCGCGAATCCGGGCTTTCGCGTGATTCGGTGGTGTTGGCCGAACAAATACGCACTATAGATAAGGTACGTTTGCAGCAAAAGGTAGCCACCCTTAACGAGATTACGATGAGCAGGATTAATTTAGCGATGGAGGTTAGTATGGGTATAGCACCACCAGAAGTTCAATAGCACCCCATCTGCTGTGTCATATAATTTTTCGCTTGTCGGCGTACATTAAGTACGCCTCTGGCGACTCAAAATTCTATTCCTTGCATCTGGGGCACTCTTGCAATTCCTTGGCTTTGGGTGGGTAACCGTCAACTGCACGCCATCTTTAGGCTCGTTGTCTGCTTGGCTCAGCGGCGTACTATCAGTACGCCTAAATCGCTCGCGCAGCCGTACTCACCTAAATCTAAGGCACTTTTGCCCTTCTGGTGGACCGGAATTGACAATAGCGGCACATCTACTTTGTCGTCAGTCTCCTCACTTGTCGGCGTACTTTAGTACGCCTCCTGCGATTCGTCAACTGACTTCGCGTATCTGTACCACTCTTGCAATTCCTTGACTTTGGATGTTTCTTGCTGCAAAAAGCCGCGCCGCACGGCGTACACAGGGCGGTGGGTGGGAATAGATAATCGTTTAATCAGCCTTGATTGAAAAACCATATTACTAAAAAAACCACACCTGCCCGGCATACCACTTGACAAAACCTTGCGTAAAGACCTATACTTAAATGTAGCATAATCGGCCTTGTTTGCGGCATACACTGCCCGGGGTGATAAAATGAGACCGATAGGTGTTACCTGTAGCCTGCGCGGTGACGATTGCTGCCTGCGTATGGCTTATTTGCGTGCTTTAAACAATGTTGGCTTAGCTGCGGTGGTGCTGCCGCCGCAAAGTTTATCTGCGGGCAAAATTGCCGCGTTGGCAGACGGGCTGGGTGGTTTGCTGCTGGCCGGTGGGGTAGATCCTCACCCGTTGCTGTGGGGAGAAGAACCCTGCCCCGGTTTGGGTGCGGTTGATGCTGCCCGTGATGCCTGGGAGCTTGCCCTGCTTAAAGCGGCGTTGGCCTGCAATTTGCCGATTTTGGGCATTTGCCGCGGTATGCAGCTAATAAACGTCTATTTTGGCGGTACACTTTGGCAGGATTTAGCAGACAAACCTGCTGCCCTGCTGCACAACCAGACAGCACCGCCCGGTGTGGGATGGCACAGTGTTACGCTTACTACGCCCTTTAGCGACATTTTGGGCAACAGCAGTGTGGTGGTAAACAGCCTGCATCATCAGGGGGTGCGCGTGTTGGGGGCCGGCCTAAAGGCCGGTGCTTATGCCGCAGATGGCCTGATAGAAGCCTTTAGTGCGCCCAAGCAGGCGTTTTGTTTGGGGGTGCAGTGGCACCCGGAGCATTTGCCGGAACAGCAGGCGCTTTGGCAGGCTTTGGCCACAGCAGCAGCCAAGCGTTAAAATTTGGGTATTTAACAGCAAAACAGTACAAAAATCAGTAAAAAATAAATAGGATGAAACAATGTTTAGGATAGATACATACAGCCCCGAAGAAACCTTTGAGTTTGGCCGATTATTGGGCAAGTTTGCGCCGCCCGGTTTGTGCATTACACTTATCGGTGATATGGGTGCCGGTAAGACCCTGTTTTCTCAGGGGTTTGCGGCAGGTTTGGGTATAGATGAGGCCGTTTGCAGCCCAACTTTTACCATAGTTAACCAATATAGCGCCGGGCGTTTGCCGTTGGCGCATATGGATCTTTTTCGACTTAGGGATGCCGACGAAGTATGGGAACGCGGTGTTTTTGAATATTTTGACGGTTTGACGGTGGTGTTGGCCGAATGGCCGCAGGTTTTGGCAGATGAACTGCCCGATGTGCGGCTGGAGCTTACGATAAACCGCCGTATGGACGATGAGGGTGGCGAATGGCGCGAGCTTTTGCTGGTGCCGCTGGGTGACCACCCCTGGTTAAAGGAGGCATTGGAACACTGTGAAAGTTTTAGCCATTGATGCTGCCGGCAAAGGGTTATCGTTGGCAGTTGCCCAAACAGACAAGCTGATAGCATCGGCGACGCTTAATGTTGGGCTTACACATTCGCAGCGGCTGCTGCCAATGTTAAAATCGCTGTTAGAAGCCGCGGCGCTTACCGTGCAGGATATGGATATGATAGCGGTGGTAAACGGGCCGGGTTCTTTTACCGGGCTGCGTATTGGTATTGCTACGGCTAAAGGGCTGGCCGAAGGTGCCGGTTTGCCTCTGCTTACGGTATCTACGCCGGAGGCCGAAGCTTATGCGGTGCGCGGTATGGGGGCGTATATTTGCCCTATGCTGGATGCACGGCGCAACGAGGTTTATACAGCCCTTTATACTGAAGAAGGTGCCGAAGTATGGCAGCCAATGGCGGTAGCACCGTCGGTGTTGGCGGAGGAGCTTAATGCTTTTGCTGCGGACAAGCCCGGTGCGCGTTTTGTGCTGGTGGGCGATGCTGCCGAGCTTTATATTGAACAGATGCAGCAGCAAATTGCGGCCGATATTTTGCTTGCCCCGCCGCAAAATCGCCTGTTTGGGGCCTATGGCTGCGCTTTTGTAGCTTTAGAGCGGGCAGAGCAGGCTGCACCGCCGGAACAGGCGCAGGCGTTTTATTTAAGATTATCCGAGGCGGAGCGCAACCGGTTGGCCAAGCTGCAGGCGGAGGCTGAATAATGCGTGCCTTGCAGGAAATTACGCCGGATAATGCCGGGCGTTATATAGAACAGTTGCTGGCGATAGAAAATGCCTCGTTTGGCGCCCCGTGGACATTGGATGACTACCTGACCGAGATAGCACGCCCGATAGCGCATATTGTGGCGGTTACAGACGGCGATACCCTGTTGGGCTATGCCGGGTTTTGGCAGGTGCTGGACACTGCTGAGGTAAACAACGTGGCAGTGGCCGAAGATATGCGGGGGCAGGGTATTGGCAAAATGCTGATGGCCGGTCTGCTGGATTTGGCGCTGCTGTTGGGCTGCAAGCAGGTAAATTTGGAGCTTAGGGCCGGTAATACGGCGGCTTTGGGGTTATATAAGGTGCTGGGCTTTAAGCCGGTAGGCAAGCGCCCTGCTTATTATACCGCGCCGACGGAAGATGCCCTGCTGATGACCTGTGACCTTGCCGACAGACACATTTTGTAGGTGTGTCTGCAAATAATATCAGTAAAAAATAAAAGCAAATTGCTATGTATACAGGTGGAATACATTATGACGAAGATACTGGCTATAGAAAGCAGTTGTGACGAAACAGCGGCAGCGGTTATAACCGACGGCTTTAAGCTGCTGGCTAATGTGGTGGCAACGCAAATACCCACCCACCAGCTTTATGGCGGCGTAGTGCCGGAAATTGCCAGCCGTGAGCATTTAAATTCGGTGGTGGCAGTGGTGCGCCAAGCCCTGCAAGATGCCGGTATAAAGGCGGCAGAGCTGGACGCAGTGGCGGTTACGCAGGGGCCGGGGCTTATAGGTTCGCTGTTGGTGGGGGTATCGTATGCCAAGGCGCTGGCGTTTGCCTGCAACAAGCCGCTTATTGCCGTACACCATTTAGAAGGCCATATGAGCGCACCCTTTTTAGAGCATCCGGAGCTGCAATACCCGTATTTGGCGTTGGTGGTATCGGGCAGCCACAGCGGTGTGGCGGTGGCCGAAGCTGCCGGGCGCTACAGGCTGCTGGGGCAAAGCCGTGACGATGCTGCCGGTGAAGCCTTTGATAAAATAGCGCGGGCGCTGGGTTTGCCGTACCCAGGGGGGCCGGCCATACAGGCAGCGGCTAAAAACGGCAAAGCCATATATGATTTTCCTCAGGCGCTGCTGGGAGAAGGCTACGATTTTAGCTTTAGCGGTTTAAAATCGGCGGTGCTTAACTTTTTAAACAAAAAACAGATGAAGAACGAGCCGTATAACGTGGAAGATGTGGCGGCATCGGCGCAGGAAGCTATTGTTGGCGTGCTGGCCGAAAAAGCCGTTAGGGCCGCCCGCGAATACGAACAAAAAACGATAGTTTTGGCAGGCGGTGTGGCGTCTAATTTGGCGCTGAGAGAGCGGGTTAAAGCTTTGGCACCGGACTTGCAGGTGGTGTATCCAAGCCCGCAGTTTTGTACGGATAATGCAGCGATGATAGGTGCGGCGGCACTTTATAAATATGCCCGCGGTGAATTTGCGGATATGAGCTTAAATGCCGAAGCTAACCTGCCGTTGTATTTTTATCATAATTAAAACATAGTGGCTTAAGCACAAAAAGGGGTGTAAAATGCTTAGCAAGCAGGAATTACGCAAAATTATGCTGCAAAAGCGCCGTATGGTAACAGCCGAACAACAGCAGGCAGCATCGGCGGCGGTTTGCCGCAAGCTGGCCGATGTGCTGCAAAAATACCCCGACGGGGCAGTGCTTAGCTATTTGGCTTACGGTAAGGAAATTGACCTTGCCCCGCTGCACCGCGAGCTTTGGCGGCAGGGGCGCACTTTGGCGGTGCCGCGCACCTTTGGTATGCCGCCGGGGGTTATGTTGGCGGTGAGCTATAAGCCGGACACCCAACTGCAAAAAACACCGCTTGGTGTGTTAGAGCCGCTGACGGAGCCTGAGCTTGCCCCGGCAGATATTGGCGTGGTGATAGCGCCGGGGGTGGCCTTTGGAGAGGCCGGTGAGCGTTTGGGGCACGGTATGGGCTATTATGACCGCTACCTTGAGCAGGCGGCAAAGCTGCCGGTGATAGGTGTGTGCTATGCGTGGCAGGTAGTAGACGAAGTGCCGACCGATGTATATGACCGAAAGATGACATTGGTGGTACATGACTAAATAATGCGGTTTAGTTGATAATCAATCGAAATAAAGAGAAATTTGCGATATTAAATTGTAAATTTCTCGTTTTTTTTGCGGCGCTACGGCAGGGCTAACCAAATTTGTGCGGAAATTATAAATATAGAACAACGTAGTATGAGGTGATGCGTATGACAAGCTCTTTAGAAGCGAAAATTATAGCCGAAATGGCAGATATTGAGCTGACCACCGAAGCTTTGGCCGGCGTGTTTGCCGATATGATAAATACTCAGTTGCTTATACGGGATTTGTTGGCGATTTTGCCGGCAGATTTGTTGCTGGTTGATGAAATGGGGCGTGTGTTGGCGGTTACGCCCAAGCTGCTTAGAGAGGTGCTGCATTGTAAGCGTGATGAGGTTTGCGGCAAATATTTATCGGCGGTGCTGCTGGAATATTTGCAGGAGCCTAAGCAGATATTTTCTTTAGACCAGGCGGTGTTGGCCGGTGTGCAGTGGTGCGGAGAATTTACTTTAAAAAGCGGTGAACATATTGGTGCGCGTTTATGCCCGCTGCCCCTGGCCGACGGTAATGTGTCGGCATTGCTGTTAGAGCCTTTGACGGAAAATATAGGGATGTTTTGGCGCAACCGACTGCTGCATATGGCCGATGAAAGCCGTGAAATGATAATGCGCGGCAAAATTGCCGGCGGTGTTATGCACGATGTTAAAAATATGATACAAAACGTTAGCGGCAATGTGCAGTATATTCAGCTTAAAACATCACCCGGCGAAGCCGTGCGCGCCCGCCTTGATATGGTAAACGGCCAGATGAGTACGATGAACCAGTTGATAAACAGCTTTTTGCATTTTGGCAACCATGCCGAGCTTGACCCTGCCGAAAGCTCAATAAATGCCCTGATGCACGAAACCGTACAGTTGTTTAGCGCGGTTGGCCGCATAAACGGCGTAGAGATATTTGAAGAACCTGAATATGAGCTGCCGGACGTTTTTATGGACGCTATGCGTATTAAGCAGGTGCTGATGAATTGTCTGGAAAACGGCATAGAGGCGATTGCGGAAAGACGCAGCCGCGGCGATAAATTTTATGGCGAAATAACGGTAAAAACTTATGCCGACAGTGCTGCTAAAATGGTCTGTGTAAGTGTGGAGGACAACGGCATAGGATTAACGCCGGAGCAACAGACACGCTTTTTTGAGCCGTTTTTTACCACCAAAAAGGACGGACACGGTATTGGTACCAGCTTTAGCCGCGCCATAGTAGAGCTGCACGGCGGTACTATGGCGGCCGAAAACCGCGAGGACGGCGGCTGCAAGGTGCTGATAAAGCTGCCGGCTGCCGAAAAATCGGATATGGTGGCCGAGGACAGCCTTGATTTGTATGATGAGTTGGGCAAGCTGGACTGGTAGCCGTTTTATCAGCAGCATTACCTTATTGACAAATACCCCCCTGAGGTATATAATTATTATACCCTACGGGGGTATATTTTTGTTTAATAATAATTAAAGCAGGAGATAATTTTTGTATGGCAGACAATATGACAACAGAGCAAGCCGGCTGCTGTGCGGCGCATAAAACCGTGCGTAACCCCGAACAAATGCAGGCTATGTTAAACCGCTTAAAGCGTATAGAAGGCCAAATACGCGGCATACGCGGTATGGTAGAAAACGACGCCTATTGCCCGGATATTCTGGTGCAGTCGGCGGCGGCAGCGGCAGCGCTGGCGGCTTTTAACCGCGAGCTTTTGGCGCAGCACATTAGCGGTTGTGTGGTGCGGGATATTAAAGACGGCAAGGAAGAAGAAGTTGTAGACGAGCTGGTAAAGGTTATTTACCGGCTGATGAAATAGGAGGCGGCTTTGCAAAAATATAAAGTAAGCGGTATGAGCTGTGCGGCGTGCAGTGCGCGGGTAGAAAAGGCCGTGCTTAAGGTGCCGCAGGTAAAGGGCTGTGCGGTAAGCTTGCTCACCAATTCGATGACGGTGGAAGGCGATGTAAGCGCCGAAGCGGTTATAGCGGCGGTAAGGGCTGCCGGCTACAATGCCGCTTTAGAAGGTGATACGCCCAAGCCGACGGAAGATACCGCGCCCGATACCGAGCTTGCGCGGTTGAAGCAGCGGCTGGTATGGTCGCTGGGGGTGTTGCTGGTGCTTATGTATGTGGCTATGGGGCACCGTATGTTTGGCTGGCCGCTGCCGGGCAATTTGGCGCAAAACCCTATGGGGCAGGGGCTTGTACAGCTATTGCTTACCGTGGTGGTTATGGTTATAAACAACCGGTTTTTTGTATCCGGCTTTAAGGGGCTGCGGCATATGGCGCCCAATATGGATACGCTGGTTAGCCTGGGGGCGGCGGCGGCTTTTATCTACAGCAGCTATGCCCTGCTGGCGATGACCGATGCAGCGGCAGCCGGTGATATGCCGGCAGCCAATGGCTATATCAACGAGCTTTATTTTGAATCGGCGGCAATGATATTAACGCTGATAACGCTGGGCAAGCTGTTGGAAGCCCGCGCTAAAGGCAAAACTGCCGATGCTCTTAAAAGCCTTATGCAGCTTGCACCGCAAACCGCCTGCCTGCTTACGGCCGACGGAGAACAGACGGTGCCGATAAGTATGGTAAAGCCCGGTGATATTTTTGTGGTGCGCCCGGGAGAAAATATACCGGTGGACGGCGAGGTTACCGCAGGCTATAGCGCTGTAAACGAGGCTGCCCTTACCGGAGAGAGCATACCGGCGGAAAAGCAGCCCGGTGATGCGGTATCGGCGGCAACGCTTAATACGTCGGGCTTTTTAACCTGCCGTGCCCTGCGTGTTGGCGAAGATACCGCACTGGCGCAAATTATCCGTATGGTAAGCGATGCAGCGGCTACCAAGGCGCAAATTGCCAAGCTGGCGGATAAGGTATCGGGGGTGTTTGTGCCGGCAGTTATGGCGGTGACACTGCTTACGGCGGCGGTGTGGCTGCTGCTGGGCCAAACGCCGGGCTTTGCTTTGGCGCGCGGTATATCGGTGCTGGTTATAAGCTGCCCGTGTGCGTTGGGGCTGGCTACCCCGGTGGCCATAATGGTGGGCAGCGGTATGGGTGCCAAGCACGGCATACTGTTTAAAACGGCGGTTTCTTTAGAAGAAGCAGGTAAGGCGGCGATAATTGCATTGGATAAAACCGGCACACTTACTGCCGGCGAACCGCAGGTGACAGATGTTTTGCCGGCAGAGGGCTGCACTGCCGATGAGCTGTTGTGTATGGCGGCAACTCTGGAAGCTAAAAGTGAACACCCGCTGGCCAAGGCGGTTACAGCGGCGGCAGCACAGCGGTCTATAGCGGTTTTGCCGACCGGGGATTTTGCGGCGCTGCCGGGCAATGGGCTTGGTGCGGTGTGTGACGGGCGGCGGTTAAGCGGCGGCAATTTGGCGTTTGTGGCCAAGCAGGCCGACGTACCGGCGGCTATGCGTAAAAAGGCCGAGGAGCTGGCGGCAGAGGGTAAAACGGCGTTGTTTTTTGCAGCCGATGACCGTTTGCTGGGGGTTATTGCGGTGGCCGATGTTTTGCGTGCGGACAGCCCAACAGCCGTGCAGGAGCTTAAAGAGCTGGGCTTAAGAGTGGTAATGCTTACCGGTGATGCGCCGCAAACGGCGGCGGTAATTGGTAAGCAGGCCGGTGTAGATGAGGTTTTTGCCGGGCTTATGCCGGCGGACAAGGAACGTAAAATTCGTGAGCTGAAGCAGCAGGGCAAGGTTATTATGGTGGGTGACGGTATTAACGATGCCCCGGCGCTTATGGCGGCAGATTTGGGTATGGCCATTGGTGCCGGCACCGACGTAGCTATAGATGCTGCCGAGGTGGTGCTGCTTAAAAACAGTCCGGCTGATGTTGCTGCGGCCATACGCCTTAGCCGGGCAACCTTAAAAACGGTAAAGCAGAATTTGTTTTGGGCGTTTGCTTATAACACGGCGGGCATACCGCTGGCTGCCGGGGTATTTATACCCCTGCTGGGCTGGCAGCTAAACCCGATGTTTGCTGCGGCGGCAATGAGTTTATCCAGCTTTTGTGTGGTGAGCAATGCGCTGCGGTTAAATATGTTTAATATGTACCCCAAAGCAAAAAATATGTTGGCACAAGCTGCTGTTAAGGCAGCCGAAGATAAATCAGTAAAAAATAAGGAGGAACAAACGATGGAAAAAACGATGAGCATTAAAGGTATGATGTGCGGCCACTGTGAGGCGCGCGTAAAAAAGGTGTTAGAGGCGCTGCCCGGTGTTGCCGAGGCTAAGGTTAGCCACACTGCGGGCACGGCGGTGGTAACCCTTGTGGAAGATGTTAGCGATGCTGAGCTTGCAGCGGCGGTGGAAGCTCAGGATTACGAGGTTTTAAGCGTAAAATAAGCAGGCTGGACAAACCGCGCCCCATTGTGATAATATAACCTTGGTTGTGATGACAGGCTGAGGAGCGATATTGGGAATGATAGAAAAACTTAGAGCGTGGCTGGCGCAAAACCGCCACGCCTACATATTGCCGTTGGGTATGGCGGCGTATTTGTTGATATTTTTTAGTTTGGATTTTTTTGGCCGCGACCCGCAATATATTTTGCATAGCCGAATAGACGATATAATACCGTTTAATGAGTGGTTTGCCATACCGTATTTTTTATGGTTTGCGGTTTTTCCGCTTAGTTTGCTGGGGTTTTTGGCGCTGGGCAAGGACGATTTTTTGCAGCTTAGCTTTGTGGTGTTTGGCGGGGCGGTTATAAGCTTTGCGGTTTACATATTGCTGCCCAACGGGCTGGAGCTTAGACCTGCGGAGCTGCCGCGTGACAACCTGCCAGCCCGGCTTATGCAGCTTATCTGGCTGATAGATTCACCGAACAACGTTTGCCCGTCGCTGCATTGTTCGATATCTGCGGCGGTAGCGCTGCAAACTTTGTATTCTCGCAAGCTTGGGGGCAAGCATTGGTTTAAGCTGCTTATTGTGCTGTTTATGGCGCTTATTTGTGTATCTACAATGTTTGTTAAGCAACATTCTTTTTGGGATGTTGTGGCGGGGGTGGGGGTGAGTATATTTCTGTTCACCCTATACTGTAAGCGGAATTGACAATAGCGGCACATCTACTTTGTCGTTAGTCTCCTCACTTGTCGGCGTACTTTAGTACGCCTCCGGCGATTCGTCAACTGAC
>CAZMTO010000036.1:0-12873 GCA_964569265.1 uncultured Peptococcaceae bacterium
TCGGCACGCTTCGCACAATGTCGGGCAAAGTTAGTTTATTCATTTACTGTGACTATTATATCATCATACCTGGCAAATTTCAATAATTTTTACAAATATATACGACACTATTTTACCCGCAAATTTTGGTATAAAAAAGCAGGGCAATATTAACAATTACCCTGCTTATAGCGCAAATTATTTGTTTTTGTCGGCCTTAGCCTGCATAGATATTCTGATAGCCAGCTCTTTAAGCTGCTTGTCGGTAACCTCGCCGGGGGCAGCCGTCAGCATACAAGCCGCGCTCTGCGTTTTGGGGAAAGCAATAACGTCGCGGATACTTTCGGCCTTGGTCATCAGCATAATCATACGGTCTAAGCCAAAGGCCATACCACCGTGCGGCGGCACACCGTATTCAAATGCATCAAGCAAAAAGCCAAAGTTTTCGTGCGCACGTTCTTTGGTAAAGCCCAAACATTCCAGCATCTTTTCCTGCAATTCCATACTGTGAATACGTATAGAACCGCCGCCCAGCTCTACGCCGTTAAGCACCATATCATAGGCACGCGCGCGAACTTTGCCGGGCTCGTCGTCCAAAAATTCCACATCTTCCAGCATCGGGCAGGTAAAGGGATGGTGCATTGCCGTGTAACGCTTTTCTTCCTCGGACCATTCCAGCAGCGGGAATTCAATTACCCAGCAGAAGTTGAACTCGTTTTCGTCAATCAGGCCCTCTCGCTTGGCAATTTCACAACGCAGGTGACCCAGTGCATCGGCTACCACCAGCGGCTTGTCAGCTACAAACATCAGCAAGTCACCGGGCTCGGCACCCATACGCTCGCACAAAGCCTGCAACTGTTCAGCCGTAAAGAACTTGCTGATAGAAGATTCCACACCGTTTTCGGTAACCTTTAACCAGGCAAGCCCCTTAGCGCCGTAAATGGCCACATAAGCGGTCAGGGCGTCAATTTCACGGCGGGAATACTTAGCGCAGCCCTTGGCGTTAATGCCCTTTACACGGCCGCCGGACTTTGCTACGTTGGCAAATACCTTAAATTCACTGTCGATAACCAGATCGGCAACATCAATCAGGGGGATATCAAAGCGCAGGTCGGGCTTATCCGAACCGTAGGTTTCCATAGCTTCGTGCCATGTAAGACGCTTAAAAGGCGTGGGAATCGTTACATTCAGCGCCTTTTTAAATACCTCGGCAACCATACCCTCCATCAGGGTCTGAATCTGCTCCTCGTCGATAAAGGACATTTCCAGGTCTACCTGTGTAAATTCCGGCTGACGGTCGGCACGCAGGTCTTCATCACGGAAGCAGCGGGCAATCTGGAAGTATTTATCAAAGCCGGATACCATTAACAACTGCTTGTACAACTGCGGCGACTGCGGCAAAGCGTAAAAGCTGCCCTGATGCACACGGCTGGGCACCAGATAGTCACGCGCACCCTCGGGGGTGGATTTACCCAAAACCGGGGTTTCAATCTCTAAAAAACCGTGGCGGTTCAGGTAATCACGCATAGCAAACGCCACATTATGGCGCAACTGCAAATTAGCCTGCATTTCCGGGCGGCGCAAATCCAAATAACGGTACTTTAAGCGCACCAGCTCGTCAACATCAACACCGTCTTCAATGTAAAACGGCGGGGTTTTAGCCGCTGCCAGCACACGTACTTCGGTAATATACACTTCAATTTCACCGGTAGTAAGGTTGGGGTTTACGGTACCCTCCGGCCGCGGGCGCACCTTGCCCACTGCCGCCAAAACATACTCGTTACGCACGCGCTCGGCCTTGCTAAAGGCATCGGCGCCGCTTTCCGGGTCAAAAACTATCTGCACCAGGCCGGTACGGTCACGCAGGTCAATAAAAATCAACCCACCGTGGTCGCGGCGGCGCTGCACCCAGCCCATCAGCACAACTTCGGTGCCAATATGCTGCGCGCCCACTTCTCCGCACATCATTGTGCGCTTTAATCCAGTTAACGCTTCACTCATCAGTATTCCTCCAAGCCAAAATAATTCGCCAAGCATTGGCGTTTATTAACTAAATATATATTATAGCACAGTTTGCCGCACTTGCAAATAGAAATCAGCCAATTTTTGCCGAAATTACCGCCGCAATGTCGTCAAGTGCAACCTCCTGCTGAGAGCTGTCGCTCATATCGCGCAGCTGCACCGTGCCGCGTGCCAGCTCGTCGCCGCCAACCACCACGGTATAAGCCGCATCAAATTTATCGGCATACTTAAACTGCGCCTTTAAGCTTCGGCCCAGCAGGTCTACCCCGGTTACAATACCGGCGCGGCGCAGGTCGGTAGCCAGCTTAAAGCACACCGGCTCCGCAGATTTTTCCAGCGCGGCCACAAACACCTGCATTTTGGGCGCTATGGGCAGTTCAATATTTTGCGCCTTTAAGGCATTAAACACACGTTCCATACCCAGCGCAAAGCCAACACCGGGCGTGGGGTTGCCGCCAATCTCCTCTACCAGACGATTATAACGCCCGCCGCCGCAAACCGCACTCTGCGCACCGATGTCGGAAAGCAGAATTTCGAATGCAGTGTTGGTGTAATAATCCAGCCCGCGCACCAAACGTTCGTTGATTTTGTAAGGTATGCCAACAGCATCCAAATGGGCCAGCACCTGTTCAAAATGCTCGCGACAATCGTCACACAGGGCATCTATGGTTGTAGGCGCGCCCACCAGCAGCGCCTGACAATCGGGGTTTTTGCAGTCTAAAATACGCAGCGGGTTTTTTTCGTAGCGATCCTTACAGGTGTCACACAGTTTATCGTAATTGGGGCGCAAAAAATCCTGCAAAGCCTTACGGTACAGGGGCCGGCAATGTGGGCACCCCACCGAATTTACGTTTAATTCCAGATTTTTTAAGCCCAAACGGCTGTAAAATTCCCACGCCAGCGTAATAATCTCGGCATCGGCCGCCGGAGAAGCCGCACCAAAACATTCTATGCCAAACTGATGGAATTGACGGAACCGCCCGGCCTGCGGACGTTCGTAGCGGAACATCGGTCCAATGTAATACAGCTTAGTGGGCTGCGCTTCGGCATACAGCTTGTTTTCTACATAAGCGCGCACCGCCGAAGCCGTATTTTCCGGTCGCAGGGTAACACTGCGGCCGCCGGCATCATCAAAGGTATACATCTCCTTTTGTACAATATCGGTGGTATCACCCACGCCGCGCAAAAACAGCTCGGTTTCCTCAAAAATCGGTGTACGGATTTCCTCGTAGCCAAATTCTCGGCACAGGCTACGCAGCAAATTTTCTACATATTGCCATTTGGCGGTATCCGCCGGCAAAAAATCGTTAGTACCTCTTGGTCTTTTGGTAAGCATAAATGTATCCCCCATTAAAATTACCGCAAAAACGGATTATATTGCTTTTCATCGGCTATAAAAGTGTGCGCGCCGTGCCCCGGAAACACCGGCAATTCATCGGCCAGCACAAACAGCTTGCTGCGTATGGATTGCAGCAGTTCGGCATAATCGCCGCCGGGCAGGTCTGTGCGCCCGATAGAAAGCTGAAACAGAGTATCACCGGCAAACACCAGCTCGTCGGCAGCAGCCCCGGCCACCACTATGCAAATGCCGCCCCTGGTGTGCCCCGGCGTGTGCAAAATGCGCAGCTTGTAGGCCCCAAGCTCCAGCTCGTCACCGTCGGCCAGCAACCTGTCCGCCTTAGACGGCTTAAAACGCACCCGAAAATTGGCATCAGCACCTTGCTCCAGCATTTTGGCATCAGCCGCGTGTATAAGTATCGGCGCACCGGTGTAGGCTGCCAAATCGGCGTTGGCCCCAATGTGATCCCAATGGCCGTGCGTGTTAATAATGTATTTTACCGGATATTCCAGCGCATCAATTACCTTTTTAAGCAGCCCAAAATCACCGGCAGGGTCAACTACCAGCATTTGTTTGGCGGTTTTGTCGGCCAGCAAATAGCAGTTGGTGCCGATTTCTCCCAGCTCTAACTTGATAAGCTGCAAATTTGGGTTTTTAAGCTTATATTCCACTTGATTTGCCATATTAAAGCTCCTTATTTTTAACGGTATTGTGTTGGGCAATATTTTGCGCCATGCGGCGCATCTTGTATAAGTTTTTCAATCAAGGCTGAACAGACGATTATCTATTCCCGCCCACCGCCCTGTATACGCCCTGCGGCGCGTTTTTTAGATAATGCACCCAAAGTTAAGGAATTGCAAGAGTGGTACAGGCAACCTTTGTTAGCATACCAGAATGGCAAATGTGCGCCATATGCAAGCACGACACAGCAGATGGGGTGCAGTTGCCGATTAACCACCTAAAGTCAAGGAATTGCAAGAGTGGTACAGATACGCGAAGTCAGTTGACGAATCGCAGGAGGCGTACTAAAGTACGCCGACAAGTGAGGAAACTGACGACAAAGTAGATGTGCCGCTATTGTCAATTCCGGGTATCAAGAATAATAGTAACCGGCCCATCATTATATATCTCCACCAACATATCCGTGCGAAAAACCCCGGTTTGCACCGGCACGGATTTTTTCGCCTCGTCCACAAAAACCTGATAAAGCGCCTCGGCTTCTGCCGGTTTGGCAGCCTCCGTAAAGCTGGGTCGGCGCCCGCGGCGGCAATCGGCCAGCAAAGTAAACTGCGACACCGCCAGCATTTGGCCGCCTACGTCCGTCAGGCTTAAATTCATTTTATCGTTTTCATCCTCAAAAATACGCAGGCCAACTATTTTGTCCGCCAGATAAAGCGCATCGGCTGCCGTATCACCTTCGGCCACACCCAACAGCACCACCAGCCCACGGTTTATGCGGCCGCTTACCTCGCCGGTTGCCTGCTGCGTTACCGCCGCTGTTGTCACACGCTGCACCACAGCCCTCATCGCGCAACTCCCTTGCGGTTTACCTCGTTAACCCCGCGAATTTTCTTTAATTTGTTGATTATGTATTCCAATTGATTAAGGTTGTTTATTTCCATCTTTACATTACCGTGACATATTTTGTCGGCATCTACATCAAAGCTGATAGAATTTATGCGCGTTTTGGTTTCGGATATTGCCGACATAATGTTCATACCAAGGTTGTCGCGGTCCATGGCCACAACCTCAATTTCAGCCTGAAAAACGCCGGTATTCTCGTTATCCCACTGCACATCCACCAGGCGTTCGGCTTCGTGTTCGCGGTAATAACGCACGTTGGGGCAATCCGCCTTATGCACCGACACACCACGCCCACGGGTTATATAACCGACTATTTCGTCACCGGGCAGGGGGTTGCAGCAGTTGGCAATACGCACCATCAGGTCAGCTTCTCCCTTTACCCAAACTCCCTTGTCGTGCGTAGCATCAGCACCGGAAAACGGCCTTACCTTCATCGGTTGAGCAGCTCCGGGCTGCGGTGCCTCCGGCTCCGGTATCAGGGCCTTTTTCAGCGCGGGGTCTTCCTTTATTTTATTGACCACACCCAGCGCCGTCACGGCACCTTCGGCCAATGCCACATACAAATCTTCGGCCGATACAAAATTGGTACGGCGCACAATGTCATTCATACGCTCGTTTTTAAACATCGACGCTACATCTATATTATGCTTAAGCGCCTCTTTTTCCAGCATAGTGCGGCCCTTTTGCACGGCAAACTCATCGCGGCCTTCTTTGCGGAACCACTGGCGAATTTTGTTTTTAGCCTGATTAGTCTGAGCAATTTTCAGCCAATCGCGACTGGGGCCGGTACCGCGTGCCGTCAAAATTTCAACAATATTACCGTTTTGCAGCGTGGTATCAAGCTGCACAATACGCCCGTCTACCTTGGCGCCGACACACTGGTGCCCCACCTGCGTATGCACACGGTAGGCAAAGTCAATCGGGGTTGCACCCAACGGCAGTTCAAAAACATCACCGGCCGGCGTAAACACAAACACCGACTGATCACCAAAAAAGTCACCCTTTACACTTTCGACAAATTCTTTGGCATCGCTTACGTCCTTCTGCCAATCCAACATCTGGCGCATCCAGTTAAGGCGCTGGTCGTTTTCTCGCGCCTCGTTAGAATTATCCGCGCTTTTGCCCTCTTTATACTTCCAGTGGGCAGCAATGCCGTATTCTGCCACCTGATGCATTTCGTAGGTACGTATCTGCACTTCTACCGGGCGGCCGTCAGGCCCTATAACCGTGGTATGCAGGCTCTGATACATATTGGCCTTGGGCATGGCAATATAATCCTTAAAACGGCCCGGCATCGGCTTCCACAGGGTATGCACCACACCCAAAGCGCCATAGCAGTCTTTTACGGTGTTTACCAGCACGCGCACCGCGTGGATATCATAAATTTCGTTAAGCGACTTGTTTTGCCGCTGCATTTTACGGTAAATAGAATAAAAGTTTTTGGGGCGGCCGCTTATTTCACACTCTATGTTGGCATCACGCAGATGCTCGGCAATAGTGTCGGATACCTTGGTTAAAAAGTCTTCACGCTCATCGCGCTTCATCGTTATCTGTTCCACCAAATCCTTATAGGCTTCCGGCTCCAGATAACGCAGGCACAAATCTTCAAGCTCCCATTTTATCTTATAAATACCAAGGCGGTGTGCCAGCGGCGCAAAAATCTCCTGAGTTTCCAGCGCAATTTCCTTTTTACGCAGCTCTGACCGGTGCGTGGCCAGTGTGCGCATATTATGCAATCTATCCGCCAGCTTAATAATAATAATGCGGATATCCTTGCTCATAGCCAAAAACATTTTGCGCAAATTTTCTACCTGACGTTCCTGCTTGGAGCGGAATTCCAGCTTGGAAAGCTTGGTAACACCGTCTAACAGCACCACCATATCATCACCAAAAAGCTTGCGAATATCCTCTAACGTCATATCGGTATCTTCTACCACATCGTGCAAAAGCCCGGCCATAATGGTAGTATCGTCCATACGCAGCGACGCCAAAATACTGGCTACAGCCAGCGGATGAATAATATACGGTTCGCCGGAATCTCGCTTTTGATCTTTATGCAGACGGGCAGCCAGCTCATAAACCTCGCGTATTTTCTGTTCATCGCACGCCGGGTTATACTCCTTTATCTGTTCAAGCAGCTCATCAATGCCCGTTGCCACCAGGGTATCAGATTTCATACATTTTTCCCCATTCTGTTTAAAAAATATGCTTTATAGCCGTTTATCCGCCAACAGATTCAGTTGCTGTGCAGCTCGTCACGCAGGCAGCTAAGGTAGCTAAGCGGCATTTCCTCATCACCGGAAAGTTTAAACGTTACCGTTAAATTTTCACACCGGCTTAAATTTTCAGCCACCAGTTCGGCCGGCAGCACTTCGTCCACAAATTCTATCATATCCAAACCGCTGTCTACCCACAGCTCGTGTATGCGGCCGTCGTTGGTGTTTTTGCCAGAATCATCATCATACGCCCACATTTCACCCACGGCATAGCCGGCAAACCTGGCGGTATATACGCCGTTATCCTCGGCAAGCGGCTCGGTTAACATATAATACACGGTACCGCTGGTATCCCAGCCAACAGCATCGTAGCAATTTTTATCAGCTATGTAATCAAGCCAACCGCTGCTTTGGGGCAAAACCTCCGCTGTCGGCAACAGCACATCGCGCACCGCCACCATATCGTCAAAAGCCCAACGCAGTGCCCCCTCATCGTTGCGGGTACTCACCGCAAAATCGCACAGATAGCGGCTGGTCTGCTCCCAATCGGGCACATTGCCCGTGGCAAAATCCGGCAAAAAGCGCAGCTCGTGGCTGTGCATAATAAACCACCCGGCATCAGCATCCCGCAAAACATCGTAGTTGTAATACCGCCAGAAAACCTTCTGCTGGGTTGCCAAATCCTGCTTTATCAGGTAGTCCGTCTGCAACTGGTCGGCCAGCGCCGTAACCGGGGTTTCCGGCCGGGGGTCGCCGCCCATCCACTCGTCAATGTGCAGCGCCGGGAACAAACACGCCAGCAGCACAAGCACCGCAACAACTATCAGCTTAAACTTTATCAGCCGCATAAAGATCACTCCTTGGGCACACTTTACACCTTATATCGTAACAAACTCAATAAGACAAAAGAGGACGACTTGCCACAAGCCGCCCTCCTGATTTACAGAATATTTTTATTTACGGCGCATAAACGACGGAATCTCCACATCATCAAAAGAGGGTACCTTAAAACCGCCCGCACTGCTGTTGGCGCTGCCGGGCTTTTTGGCCGGAGCAGCAGGGCTTACCGCACCACCGGCAGCCAAACCGCCAAACGGCGATGCCTTGGGTTTGCCGTCGAAGCCGGTTGCCACAACAGTAACACGTATAGCCTCGCCCAGAGATTCATCATAACCTGCACCCATAATAATGGTAGCATCCGGGTCGGCAACACTGTAAATAAAGTCCGAAGCCTCGTTGATGTCCATCATGGAAAGATTGGTGCCGCCGGTAATGTTGAACAAAATACCCTTGGCGCCATCGATGCTGGTTTCTAACAGCTTGCTGGAAATTGCCGCCTGAGCAGCCTCTACCGCCTTGTTTTCACCCTCGGCCACACCAATACCCATCATAGTGGTACCGGCGTTTTTGGTAATGGTTTTAACGTCGGCAAAGTCCACGTTAATAAATGCCGACTTAGAAATAAGCTCTGAAATACCCTGCACACCCTGACGCAGCACTTCATCAGCAAACGAAAACGCATCAGACATCGAGGTCTTTTTGTCAATCATCTGCAAAATTTTATCATTGGGGATGGTAATAATAGCATCTACCTTTTCCTTCAAATCGGTAATGCCCATCTCGGCGCTCTGCGCACGCTTGCGGCCTTCAAAGGTAAACGGCTTGGTAACAACACCAACCGTCAGCGCGCCCAGTTCCTTGGCAACATCGGCAACCACCGGGGCTGCACCCGTACCGGTGCCACCGCCCATACCGGCGGTAATAAACACCATATCGGCACCCTTTAAGCGGTTTTTAATATCCTCGCGGCTTTCTTCGGCAGCCTTGCGGCCAACCTCAGGGTCGGCACCAGCGCCAAGGCCCTTAGTCAAGCGCAAACCAATCTGCACTTTATCGTTTGCCTTAGAATTCTGCAATGCCTGACTATCGGTGTTTAAAGCCAAAAACTCCACCGTGTCCAAGCCACATTCAATCATACGGTTTACAGCGTTGTTACCGCCGCCGCCTACGCCCACCACATAAATTTTGGCGCTATTGTTTTGATAATCGGCCTCCCGATTTTCCATATAGAAAAACCCCTTTCAAAAATCAAGTAAATATCAAGCAGAAAAGCCTGTCCAGCAAGCTCCTCGGTTATTTTGCCCGTTAAGCAGCCCCGGCATAAAGCCCGGCTTGCAGTTAAAACAGCCAACACAGACAACTTACATAATCATTCTAAAAATATTTCGGCATATCTTTCTTAAATCCTGCCCAAAGGCTTTTTATTTTTATAATTTTTTTAAATTTTTATATGCCGCGCCGCCCGGCACCGGGCAAACTACTGCAAATAAGCCAACACCGGCTGTTCCACCAGAGAAACATCAATGTATTTTATACTTTCCATACGGTTTTGCTTGGCCTCCTCCTGCATTATCTGCATAGCCAGCTCAAATTTATCGGCAAATTCTTTTTTATCACCCAAATAAATATCCACGCCGTAGGTAGTGTGTGCAATTATTTTTTGGCGGTTGGTCATATCTATTTCGGCAATTACGGCAGCAGATGTTTCGTCCATCTGCCGTATCACCACCAGCGCATCGTTAAGGGCCGCATTATCAAGCTGACTGCCCGGCCTTGCATCCTGCGGTATATCACTTACCCCCGATACCACCAGCACCGAAAGTCCGTCTAACAGCTTTTGCCTTAGCAGCAGCACCCCCGAAGCATCAACAACATACAGCCCGTCTGCCGTAGTTATGGCCGCTGCCGGCACACGTTCGGTCACATTTATTATCACTGTAGACGGCAATTTGCGCTCTACGGTAACATTTTCCACCCAAAAATTAGCAGCAATCATCGTTTGCGCTTTATCCAGATTAGCCTCGTAGATGTGGGTTCCGGCTGTGATACCGCTGCTTTCCAGCACTTCTTCTCTGGTAAGGTGGCTTATACCGTTTACCTCGACAGAACGTATATTAAGCAGCGACGACTGCGAAACACCAAAGCCCAGCGCCAGCATAGCCAGCATCAGCAGCGTAGTCCACAGCCATGCCAGGCTGCCGGCCCTGCGGCGACGCTTTTTTACCTCGGCCAGTTCAATAACTTCTCCCATAAAAACCTCCGCTAACACTATCCGCCCTGTTTATTACCCCGGCAGGCGGCAAATATCGGCACCAAGCGCCTGCAACTTAGGCACAAAGGCTTCATACCCACGGTCAATATATTCTACACCGGCAATACGGCTTACCCCCTTAGCACCCAGCGCCGCCAACACCAAAGCTGCACCTGCTCTCAGGTCTGTAGCCTGCATATTTGCACCGCACAGCTCGCCTTTCCCGTCTATTATAGCACAATTATCACATATTTGTATAGCAGCACCCATCTTTTTTAGCTCTTTTATGTAGGCAAATCGGCTTTCAAACACATTTTCGCTTATTTTAGAACAACCGTTGGCATAGCACAATGCCGCACAAAGCAGCGGCTGAACATCGGTAGGCAAACCGGGATACGGTGCAGTAGCCGCCGTTACCGGCGCTATAGGCCGCCCACCTTCAACCAACAAACCGCCTTTTACTGCGGCCACCCCTACGCCCATTTGCACCAGCAGCTTTAGCAGGGCGGCACTTTCTGCCGGGCGTGCCCCTTTAAGCAGCACCCTGCCGCCGCAAACAGCCACTGCCAGCAAAAAGGTTGCGGTTTCAATTCTGTCCGGCATAACGGTATATTCGGCACTGCCAAGGCGCTTTACCCCCTGCACCGCTATAACCGATGTACCTGCACCGCTTATCTTGCCGCCCATAGCGTTTATAAATGCGGCCAGCTCCACAATTTCCGGTTCGGTGGCTGCATTGCTTATAACCGTTTGGCCGTCGGCCAGCGATGCCGCCATCAGCAGGTTTTCTGTTGCACCGACGCTGGGATAGGCCAACTGTATAGCCGCACCTTTAAGCTCGCGGGCAAAGGCAAAATATCCGCCAGACAGCGGCAAAATTTTAGCCCCCAGTGCCTCCAGCCCGGCAAAATGCAGGTCTAAGGGGCGCTTACCAATGCTGCAACCACCGCAGGCACCAATTTCCGCCTCTTTAAAGCGCGCCAGCAGCGGCCCCAATATCAGGTTAGATGCCCTTAGCTTAGCCAACAGTTCAGGGGGTATCATAGCCGGTTTGGCGCGTCGGCAGTCCAGCTTAAGGCAACCGCGAGCAAATTCCGCTTTTACACCAAGCTCCTTAAAAACAGAAAGCATTACCAAAACATCGTCTAACATAGGCGCGTTATTGATAATGCACTCCTCTGACGAAAGCAGTGCAGCGGTCATAAGCGGCAGCACGGCATTTTTTGCCCCGCTTATGCTTACCTCACCGTTTAAGAGCGCACCACCCGTCAGCATAATTATTTGATTATTTTTCGGCTTATCCATCGGCTTTTGCATAAATGCACGCCTCCTAACAGATTTAAGCCATCTCTCTGCCCAAAACGCGTACCTCGCATTGCAGTTGATACCCGGAATCTGCCAATACTGCCGCCTGAACCCTGGCAATAAGCGCCAAAACATCGGCAGCCGTGGCCGCACCGCGGTTAACAATAAAGTTGCCGTGCTTTTGCGACACCTCGGCATCGCCAACACGCAGCCCCTTTAAACCGGCACATTCCACCAGATAACCGGCGTGAGAGCCGTCCGGATTTTTAAATACGCTCCCAGCAGAGGGATATTCCAAAGGCTGGTTTTTAGCCCGTGTGGCAATGGTGTCTTTAATTTTGGCCAACAGCGCCGCCGCATCACCTTTGGTTAGCTGCACCACCGCCGACAAAGCCAACACATCGCCGCCCACACATCCGCTGCGGTAGCCGCCAAAACCAAGCTCTGCACCGGAAAGTTTTTTTATAACCGCCTTTGGGGCTTTTGCTCCATCGTATGCAGCAACCGTAACTTCGGTCACCACCATATCCATCGAAGCACCGTAAGCCCCGGCGTTCATAGCCAGCGCACCGCCCACATTGCCGGGTATGCCGCAGGCCCATTCCAAACCGGCCAGCCCCTGCGCCGCCGTGCCCTTGGATAATGCCGCCAACAGCTCACCGGCACCAACAGTCACTTTATTATCATCTGTAAGCTGCCAACCGGCAAAAGCCGCACCAATGCGCATAACTACACCGGCAATGCCTCTGTCTGATACCAGCAGGTTGGTGCCGCGACCGATAACCATAAGCGGCACTTTGGTTTTTGCCGCCAAATCCATTATCGCCAGCACCTGTTCTTCGTCCGCAGGCTCCAACAGCCAGTCCGCCGCACCGCCAATCTTCCACGATGTATATTGCCGCATATCGGCCAGCGGTGTAACGGCCCCTTTAAAGCCCTGCAAAAAACGCTTGGGCAGGGCATAAATTTTTTTGGTATATTTAGCTTTCATATCAACACCCCGCCTTTTTAAGGTTGTTTTAGTTATGTTTATTTGATTACCGGCACTGCCTATTTACCTTGCCAAACAGCATTGATTGAATTTATAGGACGCAGCAGATGGTGTGCTATTGTCAATTCCGGTCTAAAAAGCCGCACTAAAGTGGGTTCTATCTATTCCCGCCCACCGCCCTACATACGCCCTGCGGCGCAGCTTTTTAGGAATATAGTTTTCCGGATACTTTTCTTAGTATGCCAGAAGGGCAAGAGTGCCCCAGATACCTTTGTTAGAAAACCAGAAGGGCAAGAGTGCCTTAGATTTAGGTGAGTACGGCTGCGCAGGCACCCATACGGGCACA
>CAZMTO010000037.1:0-5959 GCA_964569265.1 uncultured Peptococcaceae bacterium
GCGTGGTGGTAGGCGCTGGGAGTATAGTTGGTGAGGGTTGCTTTGGGGCGGTGGTAGGGGCTGGGAGTAATGTTGGTGTGGTGGAGTTGGGGCGGCGCGGCAGGTGTATGGAGTAAAGTCAGAGAGGTGGTAATGGTGGCGGCGCGTTAGGTGCAGGGAGTAAAGTCGGAGAGGTGGCGTTGTGGCGGCGCGTTAAGTGCAGGGAGTAAAGTTGGAGAGGTGGAGATAGTGAGAAGTGCGGAGAGTGGAGTTGGGGCGGATTATTAAGTTGGTAAAAATGAAAAGAGAAAAGAGAAAAGAAGCAGGATGGCGTGGAATGTCCGGTGGGGGACGTGGTAAGATGGCATTGTAAAAAAGAGTAAATAAGCGACAGCGGCTGAGGCCGCTATTTTTTATGCTTATTTGGAGGGAGGAAGCTATGCGAGGTTTGAGAAAGCTGTTGAGCGGGCTGGGCGGTTATCTGCCCGGTGTGCCGGGGACGCCGGTGCCGGGCGATTTGGAGATATTAGCCTGGGAGCTGAAGCGCTGGTTAGGCTCGGCGGAGAGAGAGCGGATGTTGATTGGGCAGGCGTATTTTGAGGGAAAGCACGATATACTTGGTACGTCGCGCAAGGTGATAGGTGCCGGAGGGCAGCCGGAGCCGGTGCGTAATTTGCCGGACAACCGATTGGTGAATAATCAATATGGGAAGCTGGTTGACCAGAAGGCCGATTATGTATTGAGCCAGCCGATAAGCTGGGAAGTGGCGAGTGTGGGGTTTGACGGAGCCCTGAAGCGGGTGTTTGACCGCCGATTTATGCGTCAGTTGAAGCGTTTGGGCAAGGATTGTTATAACCATGGGATTGCGTGGTTGTATCCGTATATAAACGGTGAGGGGCGCCTGGTGTTTAGGCGGTTTGCCGGGTATGAGATATTGCCGCTGTGGCAGGACAGTGAACACAGTGTGTTGGAGGCGGCGCTGCGGTTTTTTACGGTGGAAAACTGGCAGAACGGTGAGATGCAGCCGGAATACAGAGTGGAAATTTTTGATTTAAACGGGATACATTCTTTTAGGTGGGAGCAGGAAAGGCTGGTGCCTTTAGATGCGTGTCATCACACTTATATGCGGCACAGGCTGGCGGACGGCAGTTTTGAGCGGGTGAACTGGACGAAGATACCGTTGGTGCCTTTTAAGCTGAATGAGCGTGAGATGCCGCTGATAATGCGTGTTAAGGGCTTGCAGGACGCTTTGAACAGGATGTTATCGCAGTTTGAGAATGCTTTGCAGGAGGACGCGCACAACACTATTTTGGTAATAAAGAATTATGACGGCACGGATTTGGACGAATTCAGGCATAATTTGGCGGTGTACGGAGCTGTGAAGGTGAATACAGTGGACGGTGCGCAGGGCGGTATTGACACGTTGAGTGTGAAGGTGGAACCGGAGAATTTTAAGGCGATAATTGAGCTGCTGAAAGCTGCGATAGTTGAAAACGGTATGGGGTTTGATGCCAAGCTGCAAAACAGCTACCGGGCGGCGAATGAGCTGAACATAAAATCGATGTACAGCGACATTACGTTGGACGCCAATGATTTTGAGAACGAATGGCAGGCATCGTTTGAGGAGCTGCTATGGTTTGTGAAGCGGTATTTGCTGAATACCGGGCAGGGCAATTTTTTAGACTGCGATATGCGATTGATTTTTAACCGTGACATTATGGTGGACGAGAGTGAGGTTATAGAGAATTGCCGCAAGTCGGTTGGGATACTTTCGGAAGCGGCGATAGTGGCGCAGCACCCCTGGGTGAACGATGTTCACGGGGAGCTGGCACGTTTGGCGAAGCAGAGAGCTGTTAGCGGGGAGTGAGCAGTGTGGAGGTTAGGCTGATAGTGAAATGCGGCGGCAGTTGGTTGGAGCCGCCGCTTTTGGACGAACCGCAGCTTTTTAGGGCAATGAACGCTGCCGCAGTGTTGACGGCGAAGATATTAAAGGGTGGCGAGCTGAGTTTTAATGAAGGGGCGGCAGTGCGGCTGCTGGCGGACGGCAAGGCGATATTTAGCGGCAGGGTGTTTACCAAGCGGCGCAGTTGCCCGGAGGTTATTGAGATAACGGCTTATGATGAGCTGCGATATTTACAGAACCGGGATTGCTGTGTATTTAAAGGGGCGACGCCGGCGGATATGGTGAAGCGTATGGCGGCGGCGTTGGAGCTTGCAACCGGTGATTTGGCGGCGGTGGACTGGCGGTTATCGGTGCGGGTGTTTGATAACCGACGGTATATAGATATGTTGACGGCGGTGTTGGCTGAGGTGTTGGCAGACAGGCACAAGCATTATGTGGTGCTGGCGGAAAACGGCAGGCTATGTTTGCGGGACTGCCGTGATATGCAGGTGGATATTTGTCTGGAGCTTGGCAGCATAGGCGGCTATGAATACAAAACATCAATAGATGAGGGCTATGCCAACCGTGTGAAGCTGATATATGAGGACAGGCGCCGTGCCCTGCGCCGTGAATTTGTGGCCGATGACCGGGCGGCGATAAAAGACTACGGTGTGCTGCAATATGTACACAAGAGTGCGGCGGTGGCCGAAGAAACGACTACCCGTGCGAAGGAGCGTTTGCGGGAGCTTAAACAGCGCTGTGATGAGCTGAAAATTACGGGAGCGCTGGGCGATGTGGCGGTGCGCGGCGGATCGGTAGTGTGGGTGAAGATGGACCTGGGTGACAAAATTGTAAACAGCCAGGCGCTGGTTAAGAGCAGCCGGTTATATTTTAAGAGCGGGGTGTGTTTGATGGATGTAGTGTTGGATTGCAGCCTGTTTTAGGTGTAGGGCGGAAGAAGGAGAAGTGGATGTATCATTTTTATTTAGGGGATATGGAGTTGCCGTTGGCACCGGAGAAATATACGCTTTGTTTGCCGCGGCGCAGTGAAGTGCTGCGTTTGGCGGACGGCACGGAGGTAAGTGTTAACCGGCCGTGCGGTTTGCGTGAGATAAGCTTTGAGCTGCTTTTGCCGTATTTTGCGGAGTCTCCGCTGCTGCGCGACGGTGTTAAGGTGTATAGGCCGGTATATTATTTGAATCGTTTGGCTGAGTGGGCAGGCGAGGCGAAGCCGCGCCGGCTGATAATATACCGCAGTTTGCCGGACGGCACGGAGATATTTAATACGAATATGGCAGTGGATTTGCAAAGCTATGAGGTTTTGGAGGCTGCCGAGCTGGGTTTTGATATAAAAGTGGCGATTGTGCTGCGTGAACACGCGGAGCGGGCTGTAAAGAGATATTTGGCGTAAGGTGATGGCGAGGTGACAGAATGAGCAGTATGGAGGGGTTGGCAGAGCGTATAGCGGCGCTGGCGGCGCGAGTTGTGGAGAGTGCGGACAGTGTAGATTTTATGTTTGGGGAAGTGCTGACGAGTGAACCGCTGGTGGTGCAGGTGGAGCAGAATTTGTTGTTGCCGGCGGAGGTGTTGGTGCTGACTGACCCGGTGATTGCAGCGGTGGAGGTGCGAGAAGATGTGGAGAGTGACGAAGTGGTATACCGAGTGGTGAGCAAATTATGCCGGGGTGACCGTGTGCTGTTAGCCAAGGTGAAAGGCGGCGAAGCTTATGTGGTGCTGAGCCGATGTTATCAGGTGGTGGGCGGAAAATGAAATGGCAGATATTTGGGCCCAAGCTAACGGCTGAAATGGAAAATAGCGACAGGCAAATTACTGCCGGGCCGTGGGTTGAGCGATTGTTTGAGCTGTTGCGCGTGCTGACAGGGCTAAAGGAGCCGGGTGAATCGGCGGAAGTGCCGGAATTGGGCTGCGCGGTGGAACGCAGGCTGGGTATGATGAAGGCCGCAAGCAGAGAGGCGGCAGCATCAGAGGAAGAAAAAGTAGCCGGGACGGCGCAGGTGGCGGCAGAATTGCCAAAGACGGTATTGCGGTGCGGTGCAACAATGGAGGGCGTGGCTAAGCGGCGAGTGGTGGCTGAACGTGTGTTGCCGGGCGGCTGTGATGTATTGGGCAGGGACGAGCAGGATGAGGGCGTGCAAGCTGCGGCTGGGCGGGCAGCGGTGGCAGCAAAGGAGACTGCCATGGCTGCTGTGGCCGATGTTGAAGCGGTGCCTTTTGCGGCGGAGCAGGCGGGCGGCTATGTGTTTTATGGCGGTGCTGCAGCAGATGGCCAAAGCCCGGTGCGGCGTGCCGGTGAGCCGGTGTTTGCCGGGGAGCCGGGCGGACGCGCCTATGAGGCCGGCGATGATGTATGGCGGCCGGAGGTGCTGATACGTGGCGAGAGAAGCGACGGCGTGCGGCGTGAGGAGGATATGGCGGTGCTGTGTGATATGGTAGCCGAGAAATTGTGCGAGAGCATTGATATTTATCTGCAATCGGTGGGAATGGGCGGCCGGCGCGGCTAAGGTGGCGCGGCAAGTGCGGAAAAGCGAGCGGCGGGCGGCGCGGTAAGTGTCTGGAGAAGTGAGAAACGAGCGGTGCGGCAGGAAGTGAAAAGTTAATGGTGTGCGGTGCGCCTGGAAGTGAGAGGCGAAAAGCGAGCGGCACGGAAGGTACTGAGAAACGGGCAGTACGGCAAGTGAGTAGAGGCGAGTGGTGCGGAGAAGTAAAGTTTGTCCGCGGGAGCGGCTTTAAACCGGGGCAGCGGGCAGTGACGTTGGACAAAAAACAGATGGTTGGAGGGAGAGCGATGATGGCGGAAGAAATGCGGGCGTTTTGGCCGGAGAATTGTCGGCGGGAGGGCAGGCGAGTGGTAGTATCGGAGCGGTTTAAGGATGAGCGCGGTGAGCCGGTGGCCTGGGAGATAAAGCCGATGTCGGCAGCGGAATTGCAGGCGGTGTATAGGGAGAGCGGCGGCAAGGGCGGTGTTGGGTTACGTTTGATAGCGGAGGCGGTACAATGGCCGGATTTGGCGTCGGCAGAGCTACAGGATATGTATGGCGTGATGGGTGCGGTGCCTTTGTTGCTGCGGATGTTGACACCGGGCGAGTTTGCGGTTTTGGAGCAGGCGTTTATTGATTTGAATTTATCGGGCGGCGAGCAAGCGGCCGAAGAAGTATAAAAAATTACCGCCTGAGTTGGCGGAATAGAAATAGACGGCGCTTGGGTAGGGGATGGCTACCGGAAAAGGCGGCGCAGGATAAGGAGGAGAAAAAATGATCAAGGTGATGCAAAAGTTGTTTGGCGGTGTGGTAAATGAGCAGAATTATGCTGAGTTTTTGAAGGAGCTGGGCAAGCGTTTTGTGCCGAAAGCGGAATACAATGCGCGTGTTGGCGAGCTTAAGGAGCTGAAGCAGCGAGTGAATGATCAGCAGGTGAGTGCGGAGGAATTGACGGCTGCCAAGGCGACGGCGCTTGAGTTGGCCGGGCAGGTGGACAGTTTGCAGCAGTTGCGGGAGAGTGAGCATGAAGCTTATGAATTGCTGGTGCAGCGTGCCAAGATAGAGCGTTTGGCAGAGCTGGCTTTGCTGAGAAGCGGGGCACGTAATTTGAAAGCGACGATGGCTTTGTTGGAGCTGGAGAGTTTGACCCCCGGCAAGGAGGATGCCGAATTGAAAGAGCGGGTGGAGGAGCTGGCGCGAGCGGAGGAAACCTGCTTTTTGTTTGAGCGCAGGATGGAGCCGACGGCGTGTGAGTGGCAGGGATTTGTGCCGATGGAAGCGGCAGATATGCCGGATACCGGGTATGCCGGTGGGTTTAGATTGCGATTGGCGCAGGCGCAGAATGCCTCGGATTGTTTGGCGGCGATAAAGGTTAAGCAGGAGGCCGCCGCTAAAGGCGTGATACTGTAAGGCGCGCTGGAGCGGCTGCGGGGCTGTGGTAAAGTGGCTGCGGAGTGAAGAAGTACGGGAGCGTGAGAGTGGCTATAGAAGCGGCGCGGAAGTGTGGAAGTGCGGAAGCGAGAGAAAGCGGCTGCGGAGCTGTGTTAAAGTGGCTGCGGAGTGAAGAAGTACGGGAGCGTGAGAGTGGCTATAGAAGCGG
>CAZMTO010000037.1:6059-12772 GCA_964569265.1 uncultured Peptococcaceae bacterium
AAGTGGCTGCGGAGTGAAGAAGTACGGGAGCGTGAGAGTGGCTATAGAAGCGGCGTGGAAGCGTGGAAGTGTGAAAGTGCGGGAACGAGAGAGCGGCTACGGAGCTGTGATAAAGTGGCTGCGGGGTGCGGATGTAAGGCGCGCGGGAGCGCCGGCGGTGGTGGGCGGCGGGCAGTTAGTATGACAGAAAAAAATAAAAAGCGAACAGGATTTTAAGGAGGAACAGAGATGACAGAAGTAACTAATGTTGGTACAGTTTGGAATTTGCCTAATTATGCGGGTGAGTTATTTACGGCGGATGCATTGCAGACCCCGTTGTTGGCGATGATTGGTGGGATATCAGGTGGGAGACAGACCACGAACTTTGAATTTCCGACGGCGGTATTATATGATTACCCGGAAGCAGCACAACCGGCGATATCGGAGGAAGCGGCGGTGACTGCACCGGCTGCCGGTATGGCGGTGCGCAGCCAGGAAAGCAACGTGGTGCAGATACATCAGGAGGTGATAAACCTGACCTATGCCAAGCAGAGCAACATTGGCAGATTGTCTGGTTTGAACACGATGGACACTGCCGGCAGTCTGCTGGATGAGAGGGCTTTTCAGGTGCAGCACAAGCTGGTGAAGATTGCCAGAGATGTGGAGCATAGCTTTATTAACGGCAAATATCAGAAATCTACCGGGAGCAATGTGGCGAACAAGACCCGCGGTTTGTTGGAGCTGTGTGCAGGCGGCACTACTTTGGATGCTAAGGGCAAGGCACTGAGCCGCGATATGTTGCAGACGGTGTTTAGAGAGATGGCGGCTGCCGGTGCTTATTTTAGCAATATGGTGATGTTTTTGCCGGCGTATCAGAAGCAGGCACTTTCGGAGATTTATGCTACACAGTTTGTTGGGTCGACATTATTTGCGCCGGCTGAACGCAACGTGGGCGGTATGAATATTACCGAGATTGAAACCGATTTTTGTCGTGTGGGGGTATGTTGGGACCGTTTTATGCCCAGCAACAGCATTTTGATTGCCGATGTAGCGCATATTGCACCGGTGTTTCAGGCGGTGCCCGGCAAGGGTGTGTTATTTGAAGAAGAACTGGCTAAAACCGGCGCTGCTGATAAAATTCAGATTTATGGGCAGATTGGTTTGGCGCACGGCCCGGCATTTTTGCACGCGTCTATTACCGGGTTGGCTGACGGTGAGGCTGCCTAAAAAAGAGGATTGAGCGACTATGGATATGGCAAGGTTGACGGAGCTTTTACAGGTGCGTCTGATAGAGCTGGGGATTGCGGCAGATGATGATGTGTCGGCAGAGCTGGCACGTGAGCGTGCGTATGTTTTGGCGTTTTGCGGCGTGGCTGAGTTGGACGAGGATTTGGCTGCCATATGTGTGGAATTGGCGGCAGCGGCGATTTTGGAGCGTTTGGCGGCGGCGGATAAGGCGGCGCTGAAGAACATCAGTATGGGCGATGTGTCGATTGGGTATGCACAAAGCGAAGCGGCCACAAAGAAATATTTGGCAGAGAGCATTTATCGCAAGGCCATTGCCGCCCTGGCAGCGAAGCGAGGTATAAAATGGTGATGCGGATAAGTGAGGAGCTTTTGGCGGCAGTTTATGACGGTTTATGCACTGTGTATGCGAGCAAGGCGGAGCCGGGCGATTTTGATTGGGCCAGCAAGCGGGTGCGACGTGAGGTGTATAGGGAGATACCCTGCCATTTGGCGTTTGAGCAGACACCGGCGACCGGCAGCGGCACGGTGGGCGAGGTGAAAGCCGGCTGTGTGTTGTTTTTGGGGGCGCAGTACGAGATTGCACCGGGCAGCGAGGTAGTTGTTAAGCAGAATGGCCGAGAGTATAAACTGGCATTGAGCGGTTTGCCGCGGGTATATGCGCTGCACCAGGAGATAAAGGCGGCTTTGTTGGCGGAGCTGGCCTGACCGGAAGGGAGAAAAGGCACAGGTGATGAAGGATTTTTTACAGGCACTGGCCGGGTGCTTAAAGGCGCAGATGGCCGAAGATGTGCCGCTGTATTTTGGGCAGGTGTTACAGGGGTTGCAGCGCCCCTGTTTGCTGCTGCTGCCGCCCAAGGTGAGCCGCCGGGTGTTGAGCGGCGGCAGGGTGCAGCGGGAATATGAGATTGATCTGCGGTTTTATACCGGGGGCAATGCTGATATGTATGAGCAGCAGCGAATAGGCGAAAAGCTGATATGTGTGCTGGACGAGCTTTTTGGCAGGGAGCGGAATTATCGCGGGCGAGAGCTGAGATATGTGCCCGGTGAGGAATATTTGAATGTGACGGCGCGATATGAGCTGATGACGCTGAAAAGCCTTGAACAGGGCAATGATGAAGGCTTGAATGAGGCATTGATGCTGGAGTTTGGTTTTGCTGCTGATGTTGATAGGGCTGCGGAATAGAGGAACAAGCGGGCGGGTGTTTGACCCGCCTGCTGTTTATAAAGCGTTAGGTGTGAGCGCTGCCAAAAGCGGCGCAACAGGTGACGGATGAGCGGAGAGCCGAAGTATGGCCCGCGGGAGCGGCGATGAAAGCCGGCAGCGGGCAGTTGGTTGGACAGAAAAGAATAAAAATGAGGTGATTTGATTGGCATTTGGTGGAGGAGCATTTGTAAGCCAGAACAAGGTGCTGCCTGGTGTATATGTTAACGTGGCAGCCGGCAGCCGAGGCGGATCGGTGATTGCCGAGCGAGGTACGGCGGCGCTGGGTGTGGAGTTACACTGGGGTGTGACCGGTGAGCTGATGTATATGACGGAGAGTGAATTTAGACAAAATGCGCAGAGCAAGCTAGGTTACGGTTATGCCAGCGAGGAGATGAAGGGCTTGCGTGACCTGTTTAAGCGTGCGGGTGCGTGTTATATTTATCGTCTGAATGGTGGTGCTAAGGCAAGCAATGTGTATGCTGAGGCGAAATATGCCGGCACACGCGGCAATGATTTGCAGGTGGTGATAAGCAAGAGCGACAGCAAATATACCGTGGCTGTGCTGTTGGACGGCGTGGAAATGGACAGCCAGACGGTGAGCAAGGCGGCTGAATTGCAGGACAACGATTATGTCTGCTGGAAGAAGGAAGCGAGCCTGGCGGTGACCGCCGGCACACCGTTGAGCGGCGGTACTGACGGAGAAGTGGCTGCGGCTGCGTATACGGCGATGTTTGAGGCGCTGGAGGGTGTGCATTTTAATGTGTTAGGTTGTTTGGCGGTGGACAGTGCGACCAGACAACTGTTTGTGCAGTACGTTAAGGAGCAGCGTGAAAACTACGGCAAGAAGTTTCAGGTGGTGATGTACCGCGAGGCGGCTGACTACGAGGGCGTGATTGCAGTTGAAAATGCGGTGAGCGATGCCGGTTGGCCGGAAAGTGCGCTGGTGTATTGGCTGGTGGGTGCCGAGGCCGGCTGTGCGGTGAATGGCAGCCTGACTAATATGCTGTATGACGGTGAATTTAATGTGGTGCCGATTATTGGCCAGAGCAAGCTACAGGCGGCCTTGTTGCAGGGCAAGCTGGTGCTGCATAAGCTTAATGATAAGCTGAGAGTGTTGGAGGACGTTAATAGCCTGACAAGCACCGGGGAGCGCGGCGAGGATATGAAATCGAACCAGACGGTGCGCGTGCTTGACCAGATTGTAGGTGATTTGGCTGATTTGTTTTATGACAAATATTTGGGTGTAGTGTTGAATGACAATGCCGGACGTGTGAGTCTGTGGAACGATATTGTGTCTTATTACCGTAAATTAGAGGGTTTGCGAGCGATTGAGGGTTTTGAAGCTGCCGACGTGAGCGTGGAGCCGGGCGAGAGCAAAACGGCGGTTAAGGTGACAGCGTATATGACGGTGATAAATGCAATGTCTAAATTGTATTTGACGGTGACATTTGAATAAGGACAGACAAAGGAGGGGTATAAGTGGTATCGACGATTAGCGGCACAATGAATGCCTGGGATGCGATAAGCTCGACGATGGCGGAATGTTATGTGACTATTGACGGGCGGCGTTATAAATTTATGCAGGCCATAAATTTGGAAGCAAGACTGGAGAAACAGAAGATGCAGGTGCCGGTGCTGGGCCGTATGGGGCGCGGCAACAAGGGTGTAGGCTGGAAGGGCACCGGTAAGGCAACGTTCCATTATAATACGACGTTGTTTAGGGAGCTGCTTTATAAATTTAAGGAAAGCGGCGAGGATATGTATTTTGATATTCAGATTACCAATGATGACCCGGTATCGAGTGTGGGGAGACAGACGGTGATTTTAAAGGACTGCAACTTAAACGGCGGTGTGTTGGCCAAATTTAGCGCGGAGGACGAATATCTGGAGGAGGATATAAATTTTACCTTTGAAGATTTTGAAATTCCGGAGAAGTTTGACGCGTTGGCCGGAATGTAGGGCGTTGGTTATGGCGGAATATTTGACAAAGACCTATGGCCTGACGGCTGGCGGCGACGGCAGCTTGTATGTAAATGGACAGGTGGACGGTTTGGCGGCTTTAAGCCAGGCTATAGACCTGATGTTGCAGATTGAGGGCGAATGTTGGGCGATATTTTCGGCGCGGTATGGTGTTAAGCTTAGCGATTTATGGGGCAAGGACAGATATTATGCCGCGGCTGAGGCGGAGCGGCGCATAAAGGAAGCCCTGCTGCGCGATGAGCGTGTTTTGGCGGTGGAGGATTTTACCTTTACCGCCAATGCCAACAGTTTGCTGGTGGAGTTTGTGGTTAAGAGTGTTTATGGAGAAAGCAGGCAGAGTGCGGAGGTGGCGATTTGATGTTTGCGGAGATGACTTATGAAAAGCTGCTGGCCGATATGCTGGCTAATGTGAGCAGCAATGTGGACAAGCGCGAAGGATCGGTGATATGGGATGCATTGGCACCGGCTGCGTTGGAGCTTTCTCGGTTATATAAGGCGTTGGATGAGGTGTTGAAGCAGGGCTTTGCGGACACTGCCGGGCGCGAATATTTGCTGCTTAGGGCATTGGAGCGGGGTTTGGAGCCTTACGCGGCGACCTGTGCGGGTGCCTTGACCAAGATAAGCGGTGATGTGCCGATAGGGGCGAGATTTTACTGCGAGGGTTTTAATTGGCAGGTGGAGAGGCATACCGATGGACAAAGCTATATTTTGCGGGCAGAGGAGGCCGGCAGCGGCCCGAACAATGCTACAGGGCGATTGGTGCCGCTGGTGTATATAGAGAATTTGGCGAGTGCGGAGATAGTGGACATTGTGGAGCCGGGGGCAGAAGCGGAGAGTACAGAAGCCTTTAGGGCACGTTATTTTGCCAATTTGACGGAGCAGAGCTTTGGCGGCAACCGTGCTGATTATATAAGCAAGGCGTTAGGCATAATCGGTGTGGGCGCTGTAAAGGTGACGGCGGCTTTTGCTGGCGGCGGTACGGTTAAGCTGACGATAATGAACAGCGAATATAACGAAGCGGCGCCGGAATTGATAGAATTGGTGCAGAATACCTTTGATCCGCCGGAGGCAAGCGGCGAGGGTTTGGGTTTGGCACCTATAGGGCATAAGGTTACGGTGGTGGCAGCCGCTAAACACGCTGTTAGTGTGAGTTTTGTGCCGGTGTGGGCCAAAGGCTGCGATTGGGCGAATATGCAGGCGGCAGTGCAGGCGTGTGTTGATGAATATTTGGCGGAGCTGCGGGAGCAATGGGCCGATGCAGACAATACTGTGGTGCGTTTGAGCCAGTTGGAGGCGCGTATTTTGGCGCTTGACGGTGTTGTGGACATTGGCGGCCTGAAGTTAGACGGTGCTGCTGCTAACCTGATATTATCGGCGGAGGAGTTTCCGGTTAGGGGGGACGTAAGTGTTGAATGAGCAGCAGAACAAGCTGATTGACGCTTTGCCGCCGGTGTTGCAGCGTATTAAGGATTTGGAGCGTATATGTGAGATAGAGCAGCCGTTTTTTGATGCGGCGTGGCAGGCCGTGGACAGGAGCTTGCAGGAGCAGTTTGTGTTGGCGTGCGGCGAATATGGGTTATCACGATGGGAAAAGCTGCTGGGCATAAGCTGCCGGGCTGATGCTGACACAAATGAACGCCTGCGGGCAATATTGTTTAGGCTGAATGAGCAGTTGCCGTTTACGTATACTAAGCTGAAAAGCCTGCTGGCGCTGGTGTCGCCGGAGGGAGAATACAGTATAGAGCTGGACAGAGAGCAGATGCGTTTGGCGGTGAATGTGTCACTTTATTGCAAGCCGGTGGAGCGGCTGATAATAGCGGTGCTGGAAAAAACGCTGCCGGCCAATATTTTATGGGAATTAGTGTGGTCTTATAATTATTACAGGCAGGTGGCGGTTTATACACACGGGGCGTTAGCCGAAAAAACGCATTATGAGATAAGAGAGGAGGTTTTGCAGTAATGGAATATACGAGCAAATACAAGCTGAAAAAGCCGCAGCCGACGGATTATTATAATGTTGCGGATTTTAACGAAAATGCGGATACCATTGACGCCAAGCTTTATGCGGCTGAACAGGCATTGAGCCTGGTGCAGCAGCTACAAACGAAGGTGCAGGCTTTGGAAACGGCGGCGGCCAAGGTGGACGAGCGAGCCAAAATAAAGCTTAGGGCGTATGCCGAGCCGGGCACGGTGGCGACGATTAGTTGCAGCGGCTATGCGCGCCAAAGTATGGCCTTTAGCAGCAATAAGCAGGAAGTTGACCTGCCGGGGATAGGTGAGTGGACCTTTGATTATACCTACA
>CAZMTO010000038.1:0-10549 GCA_964569265.1 uncultured Peptococcaceae bacterium
TCTCATTGAAGCCCTGCGAACACAAATAGCTTTTGTGAAGCAGACAGAGCCGACCACAAAAAAGGAGCAGCGTTCAGCAAGTGCTGAGTGCTACAAGGCAATCGGACAGGTTGAAAAGGAACTCTCACAGCTTCAGAACCGAAAGATAGAGCGATACGAAGCCTATCGCTCCGGCGAGATCAGTCGAGAGGATTTTATCCAGATCAAAGAGAGATTAACCGTACAGGCAGATGAATTATCCGCAAAAAAAGAACGGCTGGAACAGAACTACCGAGAGCTGCTCCAGGCACAAAAGAATGAAGCCGAAGCAAGGTCTGAGTTCCACCAAGCCGAAAAAGTGATTGCCGATTACGATGCCGGTCTGCATGAGCATCTGTACGAAGCCATTGACCGAGTGATTGTGACCGGAAATAATGAAATTGAAATCAAGTGGGTATTTGCCGACATCTTCGCTCAGAAGGAAGATCGAGGCGTGAAATAACAAAAGAAGCAGTTTTGCCCCTATTATTACACGAGCACTCCAAAGTGTAGAGATTTGCCGAACAGGGGCGGAAATGGTCGAAACCCTTGTAAATTCAGCGGTTTTGACCGTCTCTAAAATTTTTTGCCCCTCTCTTGACACATCGAGACGACCTTGGCCGCATAGTTATCCCTAAGGAGATTCGCCGCACTATGCATATACGCGAGGGCGACCCGCTGGAGATATATACTGCCAAGGATGGCGAGGTTATTTTTAAAAAATATTCGCCTATGGGAGAATTTACCGATTTTGCCGGCAATATGTGCGAAACCCTAAACCGTACCACGGGCTATATATCGGCGGTGGCCGACAGAGATTCGATTATTGCTGTATCCGGGGTGCCGCAGCGAGATTTGAACGAAAAGCGCATTAGCGGTGATTTGGAGCGGCTGATGGAAAACCGCCAGATATACCAGTATCAGCCGGGCGGCAAGCTTATGCCGGTGGCGGCCGACAACGATAAGTATAAGCTGGCGTTGGCTGCACCCATAATATCCGAAGGTGATGTTTTGGGCGGCGTAATATTTTTAAGCGATGCCGATAAGCCGCAGGTTGGCGAGGTAGAGTACAAGCTGGCGCAAACGGTGGCCGGGTTTTTGGGCCGTCAGTTGGCTAATTAAATTTGGGCGCAAAAAAGCCACCGGGTAATATCGGTGGCTTTTGGTTTTATTTAAGCATATTTAAAAAATATTTATGTACGGTTAAATCGTCGGTAAGCTCCGGATGAAAAGCCGTTACTAACATATTATCTTCCTGCGCGGCCACTGTTTTTTCATCTACGACCGCCAGCACTTTAACGCCCGCTCCTACAGATTGGATATACGGTGCACGGATAAAGGTCATTGGTATGCTGCCCTGCCCGGCAAACGGTGCCGTGGTATAAAAGCTGCCCAACTGGCGACCATAAGCGTTGCGCACTGCGGTTATGTGCATAAGCCCCAAATGACGGCGGTCATCGTTGGCTATGTGCTGTGCCAGCAGCAAAAGCCCTGCACAGGTGCCAAAGGTGGGCAGCCCTGCTGCAATTTTAGCATAAAGCGGGTCAAAAAGGTCTAAATCGCGCAGCAGCTTGCCCTGCACGGTACTTTCGCCGCCGGGTATAATTAACCCGTTCATATGGCGGTCAAGGTCGGGGCGCTGACGAATTTCAAAGCTGCCGACACCCAAACGGGCCAGCATTTTTTCGTGTTCTATAAAGGCCCCCTGTAGGGCCAAAACGCCGATCTGCATAGCTTATTTGCCTCTTTCTGCCATCAACAGCTTAATTTCCTGCTCGTTGATGCCAACCATGGCTTCGCCCAAATCTTCGGAAAGCTCCGCCAGCATTTTAGCGTCGGTGTAGTTGGTTACGGCTTTAACAATAGCGGCGGCGCGTTTTTCCGGGTTGCCGGACTTAAATATGCCGCTGCCCACAAACACGCCTTCGGCACCCAACTGCATCATCAGGGCGGCATCGGCGGGGGTTGCTACACCGCCGGCGGCAAAGTTTACTACCGGCAGCTTGCCGTTGTCGTGAACATAGCGCACCAAATCGTAAGGCACGCGCAGCTCTTTGGCGGCATCAAACAGTTCGTCCTCGCTCATCGAGGTAAGGCGGCGGATTTCTGCCTGCATCATACGCATATGGCGCACAGCCTGCACAACATCACCGGTGCCGGGCTCGCCCTTGGTGCGAATCATAGCGGCACCTTCGTTAATGCGGCGCAGAGCTTCGCCTAAATCTTTGGCACCGCAAACAAAGGGCACGGCAAACCGGGTTTTATCTATATGATATTTATCGTCGGCGGGTGATAAAACCTCGCTTTCGTCAATGTAGTCGATTTCAATAGCCTGAAGGATCTGAGCTTCGGCAAAATGGCCGATACGGCACTTGGCCATAACCGGGATAGAAACCGCGGCCTGTATGCCTTTAATCATCTTGGGGTCGCTCATACGCGATATACCACCGGCAGCACGGATATCGGCGGGGATACGTTCCAGAGCCATTACGGCACAGGCACCGGCCGCCTCGGCAATTTTAGCCTGTTCGGGGGTGGTAACGTCCATAATTACGCCGCCCTTTAGCATTTGCGCCAGGTTTTTGTTCAGCTCAAATCTTTCATTTTCTAAGACACTCATAGTACAAATCACTCTCCTGAAAATTTTATTATATGTAAGCCCAACTGCACATCATCTGCTGTGTCGTGAAATAATTTTGCTCGCGACGCGTATTAATATACAGCTTGCTCGTCAAAATTCTTCACTCCTTGCATCTGATGCACATTTGAACTTACTTTTTATTATATGTAAGCCCAACTGCACATCATCCGCAGTGTTGAACTTATAATCGAACTTATAATCAAACTGCTCGTTAAACTATTCTGCCGCCGCCAACCACCACATCGCCATTATACAGCACGGCTGCCTGCCCCCTGGCAATAGCGCGCTGGGGTTCGTCAAACTTAATGTGCAGCTCGTTGCCGGCCTGCGTTACGGTGGCGCCCTGCGCCTGTTGGTTGTAGCGTATTTTTACCTGTAGGTGCAGGGGTTGGTCAATGCTTTCGCGGTCTATAAGGTTAATATCGCGGACGGTCAGACTGTCGGCGTAAAGTTCTTCATCGTAGGCAATGGTAACGGTGTTGGCCTGTGGGTCTATAGCTTTTACATAAACGGGGCGGGGCATAGCCAGCCCCAAACCGCGCCGCTGGCCTATGGTGTAGCGTATAACGCCCTTATGCTGGCCCACAATCCGGCCGTTAACGTCAATAAAATTGCCGGGCGTGGCTTTTTGCCCCTGATACTGTTCGATAAAAGCGGCGTAGTCACCGTTGGGCACAAAACAAATGTCCTGACTTTCGGCCTTTTGTGCATTGATAAAACCCTGTTCGGCGGCAATTTGACGCACCTGCTGCTTGCTGAGCCCCCCCAGCGGGAACAGTGTATGTGCCAACTGCTTTTGCGTTAAAGAATACAGCACATAGCTTTGATCTTTGGCGGGGTCGGCGGCACGCTTTAACAGCCAGCGCCCGCTTTGGGGGTTGTATTCTGTTTGGGCGTAATGCCCGGTAACAATGTAATCGTAATGCAGAGCTTCGGCCCGCAGAAAAAGTTCTTCAAATTTTAAGTAACGGTTGCAGTCTATGCATGGGTTGGGTGTTTGCCCGGCTCGGTAGGCGGCAATAAAGCGGTCTATAACGGTCTGCTTAAATTTGTCACCAAAGTTAAACACATAAAACGGCATATTAAGGCGCGCTGCCACATTGCGGGCATCTTCCACATCGGCCAGAGAACAGCAGGTTTGGCTGTCATCACCGATGTCGCTGTTGGTAAACAGCCGCATATTTGCCCCGGCGCAGGTGTAGCCGGCCTGTTTTATCAAATAGGCGGCGACGCTGGAATCAACGCCGCCGCTCATAGCAATAAGAGCCTTTTTGCTCATAATTTAGCCCTCGCTTATGTTAAAATTGGCTGTAGGCATCTTCGCAGGTGCGCATAGCCAAAATGGTTTTGGTCATCAGCTCATCTAAGTCAACGCCCAGCATATCGGCACCGGCTTTAATAACCTCACGAGAACAGCCCGCAGCAAAGGCCGGGGTTTTAAACTTCTTTTTTACCGATTTAAGCTCCATATCCTGTACGCTTTTGCTGGGGCGCATAAGGGCCGCCGCGCCAATAAGCCCGGTAAGCTCGTCTACTGCGTACAAAACTTTTTCCATAGTATGTTCCGGGGCAACGTCAACCGTTAAGCCGTAGCCGTGGCACACCACCGCGTGTATAAGCTCGGCCGGGTAGCCTTCGGCCTGCATAATTTCGGCGCATTTAATACAATGTTGTTCCGGATACTGTTCAAAGTCAAGGTCGTGCAGCAGGCCAACGGTAGCCCAAAAATCGGCTTCGTCGGCATAGCCAAGGTCGTTGGCAAACCAGCGCATAACACCTTCTACCGTAACGGCGTGCCGCAGATGAAAGGTATCTTGATTATATTGGGTAAGCAACTGCCAGGCAGCCTCGCGGCTGGGCATATTTTGCGGTATAGTCATAGCAAAAGCTCCTTTGGATAAAAATTATTCGCAGCAGTGGGCGCAGGTGGCATCTTCGGCAAATTGGGCTTTGTCGTAGGCAATGCCGTTTTTGTCATAATAATCCTTAACAGCGGCCTTAACAGCTTCCTCGGCCAGCACCGAACAATGCAGCTTATGTGCCGGCAAACCGTCCAAAGCTTCGGTAACGGCGCGGTTGGTAAGCTGCAGGGCCTCGCTTATCGGCTTGCCCTTAATCATTTCGGTGGCCATAGAGCTGCTGGCAATAGCCGAACCGCAGCCAAAGGTAATAAATTTTACATCGGTAATAACATCATCTTTAATTTTAAGATAAATACGCATAATGTCGCCGCATTTGGCGTTACCAACTTCACCAACGGCATCGGCATCGTCCATAGTGCCCAAATTGCGGGGATTTTTAAAGTGATCCATCACCTTTTCACTATATAACATGTTCTTTTTTGCCCTCCTCCAAATCGTGCCAAATGGGCGAGATACGGCGCAGATAATCTACAACCTCGGCCACGGCGGGTATAATATATTCAACATCTTCCATAGTATTTTCTTCCGACAGCGACAAACGCAAAGACCCATGGGCAACCTCGTGCGGGCGGCCTATAGCCAACAAAACGTGGCTGGGATCCAACGAACCGGAGGTGCAGGCCGAACCGGACGAAGCGCAAATGCCTTTGTCATCTAACAGCAGCAGCAGAGATTCACCCTCGATACCTTCAAAGCAGAAGTTTACGTTGCCGGGCAGGCGTTTGGTGGCATCACCGTTTAAAACACTGTGCGGAATTTGCCCCAAGCCTTCTATCAGGCGGTCACGCATTTGCTGCATTTTTTCGGCATTGGCCTGCAAGTTGGCGCAGGCATCTTTAAGGGCGGCAGCCATACCCATAATAGCGGGGATATTTTCGGTGCCGGCACGTTTGCCGCGCTCCTGTGCGCCGCCTTCTATAAGGTTGGTAAGCGGCAGCCCTCTGCGGGCATAAAGCACGCCAATGCCCTTGGGCCCGTGGAACTTGTGGGCAGAAAGCGCCAGAAAATCGGCGTTTATTTGCTTTACAGAAACCGGTACGTGGCCAACTGCCTGTACGGCATCGGTGTGGAACATAATGCCCTTTTGTTTGCATATGGCACCAATTTCTTCAATAGGTTGCAGGGTGCCGATTTCATTATTGGCAAACATTACCGAAACCAGACAGGTGTCGGGGCGGATAGCAGCCAACAGGTCGTCGGTTTTAATAATACCATCGGCATTAGCCGGCAGCAGGGTAACATCAAAGCCCATTTTTTGCAGGCGCTTTAAGGTGTGCAAAACGGCGTGGTGTTCAATTTCGGTAGATATAATGTGCTTTTTGCCCTTGCGTTCACCTATCATAGCGGCGCTTAGCAGGGCCTGGTTATCAGCTTCGCTGCCACCCGATGTAAAGTATATTTCGGCGGGCTGGCAATCTAACAGCGAGGCAATTTCGGCACGGGCGGTAGTCAGTGCTTCGGCAGCGGCCTGACCAACACTGTGCAGGCTGGAGGGGTTGCCATAGGTATCTGCCATATAGGGCAGCATAGCGTCTATGGCACATCTGCTCATTTTGGTAGTAGCAGAATTATCAACATAAATCAGCTTGTTGCTCATAGTTAACTCCTGTCTAATCTATTATAAATACAACGCGGTAAATTTATTGATGCAGCAGCCAAACAAAATTGACAAAACCTATTTGTTTGATATGCTATCAATAAAAGTATTCTACTCTTAAAGGCTTATTTTGTCAATAGACACACCGAAAAATATGCTGTGGTGGCACACCGGGCGGCAAATAAAATAAAAACCTTGACACCGCGGCGCCCTTGGTGTATCATAAAGCATATTAAGTTGATAGGTTTATAGGGTGATGAGCATATGCCAAGCGGCATACAACAGGTATTTAATTATTTTAACCACATAAGGGGGATGTTATGATGAGCTGGCAAAAAAGTGTTACTGAATTGATAGGGAAAACCCCGTTGCTGGAGCTTAGCAATTATAACGCGGCGCATAATTTGGCGGCGGTGGTGTTGGCCAAGCTGGAATATTTTAACCCGGCGGGCAGTGCCAAAGACCGTATTGCCAAAGCTATGCTGGATGATGCCGAGGCAGCAGGGCTTGTTGGCCCGGGCGCGGTTATTATTGAGCCGACCAGCGGCAACACCGGTATTGGGCTGGCAATGCTGGCGGCGGCGCGTGGGTATAAAATTATTTTAACAATGCCGGAAACTATGAGTGTGGAGCGGCGCAACCTGCTTAAAGCTTATGGTGCCCAACTGGTGCTTACCGACGGTACTAAGGGTATGCAGGGTGCAATAGATAAAGCCAACGAGCTGGCGGCCGAAATTGAGGGCAGCTTTATACCGGGGCAGTTTGTAAACCCGGCCAACCCGGCAGCGCATTTTGCAACCACCGGCCCCGAGGTTTGGCAGCAGACTGACGGCAAGGTAGATATTTTGGTGGCAGGTGTGGGCACCGGCGGCACAATATCCGGCACGGGGGCATATTTAAAGCAGCAAAACCCCAACATAAAGGTGGTGGCGGTAGAACCTGCATCGTCGGCAGTGTTGTCGGGCGGCAAACCCGGCCCGCATAAATTGCAGGGGATTGGTGCGGGGTTTGTTCCCGAAACTTTTAACCGGGCAGTGGTTGACGAAATTTTGCCGGTAGAAAACGAAGCTGCCTTTGCTGCAATGAAGGAGCTTGCTCAGCGTGAGGGTATATTGGTGGGCATAACATCGGGGGCGGCAGTGTGGGCTGCCACCGAATTAGCCAAGCGCCCGGAAAATGCGGGGAAGGTTGTTGTGGCTATATTGCCTGACACTGGGGAGCGTTACCTCTCAGCGTTGCAATAATACGGTATCTTTAGGCTCGTTGTCTGCTTGGCTCACCGGCGTACTATTAGTACGCCTAAATCGCCCGCGCAGCCGTACTCACCTAAATCTACCGCATTCTTGCAACGCTACGCGTTGTAATAACGGCACATCAGCGGTGTTATATAATTTCTCGCTTGTCGGCGTACATAGAGTACGCCTCCGTCGACTCGAAATTCTATTCCTTGCATCTGCACCATTCTTGCAACGCTACGCGTTGTAATAACGGCACATCTGCTGTGTTATGTCTGCAATTTGCTCGCGACGCGTACTATTAGTACGCCTAAATTGCTTGTGCCCGAATGGGTGCCCGCGCAGCCGTACTCACCTAAATCTACCGCATTCTTGCAACGCTACGCGTTGTAATAACGGCACATCAGCGGTGTTATATAATTTCTCGCTTGTCGGCGTACATAGAGTACGCCTCCGTCGACTCGAAATTCTATTCCTTGCATCTGCACCATTCTTGCAACGCTGCGCGCTGCAATAACGGCACATCTGCTGTGCTGTGCCTGCATTTTGCTTGCGATGCTTCAATACTTCAATAAAAAAAGCCGCGCCGCACGGCGTATATAGGGCGGTGGGTGGGAATAGATAGAAGCCACTTTAGCGCGGCTTTTAAAACCGAAATTGCAATAATGGTACATCAGCGGTGCTGTGCCTGCAATTTGCTTGCGACAATTCAATCAAGGTTGCTGCCAAGGTATATAGGGCGGTGGGCGATAAAAGGTAACCGTTTATTCAGCCGTGATTGAAAAAACTTATACAAACTATCTATATGTAAGCTTTATTGCTCAAACTGCAAACCGTAAAAAAGCCCCGACCGGCACTGTACCGATCGGGGTTTGTGTTAAATGCTGTAATCGTTGTAGTACATTTTTTGTTGTTGGTCTAAAATATCCTGTAGGGTAACGCTGTCTAAATAATCGTTTATAACGCGGTTTAAACCCTGCCAAACCGGCAGTGTGGCGCAGGCTGTGCTGCGTGTGCAATTAAGGTGGTCACCTTCTAAGCAAACCACCGGCGCAAGGCTGCCCTCGGTAAGGCGCAAAATGCTGCCAACCGTGTATTTTTCCGGCAGTTTGGCCAGCCTATACCCACCCATAAAGCCGCGGTTAGCTTGCAGCATATCAGATTTATTAAGCAGCGATACAATTTGTTCCAGATATTTTTTAGATATCCCCTGACGTTCGGCAATATCTTTAAGGGCAATAAAGCCGTCATTTTGATGTTCGGCTAAATCCAGCATTAAGCGCAGGGCATAGCGCCCCTTGGTAGAAATTTTCATACGGTTCACCTCATAACCCAATAATAACATAAACTTACTGGGTTTTGCAAGAGAAACCGTACACTATGTAAAATTACTTGTTAAACTTGTAAAAATAACATATAATTATATGATGATACTTGCTGTTAACAATTACGTTGTAAAATATTATTTGGGAGGTATTTTATAGATGAAGCGTGAAAACTGTTTTAAATTTTATACTGATGCCGATATGGCAGCCCTGGAGGAAACCGCTGCCGGGTACCGTTATTTTTTAAGTGTGGGCAAAACCGAACGCGAATGTGTACGCGAGATAATTAAGCAGGCGCGTGCTGCCGGGTATCGCAGTATGGACGAAGTGCGGGCCGAAGGCAGGCAGCTTATAACCGGTGACAAGGTTTATGCCGTTTGTATGAAAAAAGCCGTAGCTATGTTTCGTATTGGTAAGCAGGGGCCGGCCCATGGTTTTAATATTTTAGGTGCGCATATAGATTCGCCGCGGCTGGATATTAAGCAAAACCCTTTGTTTGAAGATGGCGAGCTGGCCTTTTTGGATACGCATTACTACGGCGGCATAAAAAAGTATCAGTGGGTTACGGTGCCGCTGGCACTGCACGGTACGGTAGTTAAAAAGGACGGTACCGCAGTGGATATTGCCATTGGTGAGGATGCCGATGACCCGGTATTTTGTGTTACCGATTTGCTGATACATCTGGCTGAGGATCAGATGACCAAAAAAGGTGCCAAGGTGGTAGAGGGCGAAGATTTGAACATTTTGGTGGGCAATATGCCTTTGGCCGGTGTCGAAAAAGAAGCAGTGTGTGCCAATGTTCTGCAACTGCTTAAAGCCAAGTACGGCCTTGACGAGGAGGATTTTGTTTCGGCAGAAATTGAAGCGGTGCCGGCAGGTGCGGCGCGAGAAGCCGGTTTTGACCGCAGTATGATACTTTCTTATGGGCAGGATGACCGATCCTGTGCTTATACATCGCTAAAGGCTATGCTGCAAGTTACCGAAAGTGAACGCACGGCCTGTTGTCTGCTGGTAGATAAAGAAGAAATCGGCAGTGTGGGCGCCACCGGTATGCAATCGCGCTTTTTTGAAAACACCGTAGCCGAGCTGCTGGAGCTTTGCGGTGAATATTCGGAGCTTACCCTGCGCTGGGCACTGCGTGACAGCCGTATGTTATCGTCGGATGTAAGTTCGGCGTATGATCCTGCATATGCGGCAGCCTTTGAAAAAAACAACGTGGCGTATTTGTCGCATGGTCTGGTGTTTAACAAATTTACCGGTGCGCGCGGCAAGTCCGGTTCTAACGATGCTAACGCCGAATATTTGGCCGATATACGCCGTATTATGGACGATGCCGGTGTGCATTACCAAACGGCCGAGCTGGGCCGTGTAGATTTGGGCGGTGGCGGCACCATTGCTTATATTTTGGCGCTTTACGGTATGGAAGTTATTGACAGTGGTGTGCCGGTGCTTAGTATGCACGCCCCGTGGGAGGTTACTTCTAAGGCGGATGTATATGAGGCTTACAAGGGCTATTCCGCCTTCTTACGCCAGAAGGGACAATAGCACCCCATCTTTAGGCTCGTTGTCTGCTTGGCTCAGCGGCGTACTATCAGTACGCCTAAATCGCCGCGCAGCCGTACTCACCTAAATCTGGGGCACTCTTGCCCTTCTGGTATGCTAACAAAGGTTATCTGTACCACTCTTGCAATTTTGCAGGTAGTGCAGTGCGGTTTTATCTACTTTGTCGTCAGCTTCCTCACTTGTCGGCGTACATTTGCCCTTCTGGTATGCTAACAAAGGTTATCTGTACCACTCTTGCAATTTTGCAG
>CAZMTO010000039.1:0-9971 GCA_964569265.1 uncultured Peptococcaceae bacterium
CGCACTTTTTGCACACCGCATTGCTTTTCTCCATCTCAAACGGCTTTAACGGTGTGCCGTTGGTGTCAAAAATCATAACCCTTGCGTATTTTGCCATTTGCACTACACCTCCGTTATAAAAACTTACTGTAATCTGTCCCGCCGATAAAAGAAGGCTCCGGCATCGTATTTTTACCTTTTGCGCCCTTGGCTGTTTTAGGCTTGTTATTTTTGCCGTGCTCCTGCCAATTTTTCAAAACGCCTTTAATGTACGCAATATTGCAGCGGCTGTTATCTCCGGCAACCTGCAATGCTTCGCGCAGCATCGTGCAGCCATATTCGGCAGCCAGCTTGTCAAGCTGCTGTTTTTCATACACCGATACCGCCGCACCTTTAACGGCAACAAACAGTTCGCATATATTCTCATCAACTACACCACCACCGGCTATACTATCTAACTTATTAGTAGTTGGTGTGTTATATATATTTACTTTACTTTTCTTTACTTTACTTTGTGGATTATCGGGGCAATTAACTCCGTTATTCAGGCGATTAACTCCGTTATTTAGATCATTAACCCTTTTAAGGTAATAGCAATGCTTGGCAGATATATCCTCCATATCCGCCATACCCAACAGCCACAGGCTGTCATCTATGTCAACGGTCTTCCTGGTCGCTGTCGCCCGGTAATATGTTTCCTGCGCCATTACAGAAGTTATGATGCCCCGTTGGTAAAGGTCGCCGCTAAATAGTCCACACGCCACCAACGCCCCAATAACCTCAGCAACCGTCTCATAATCCGGTTGGTACTTACCCTGCAAATCGCTTTGCACCTGCCATATCACCGCGTCCGGGTCGCGGTAATCCAAATAATAGCCTTTATCTCTGTACAGCTGCCCCAAAAGTGATATAAACACCACTACAGCCAAATAGCCGTATTTCATCTTTGGGCGCCGCAACTTCGGCTCGTCCAGCAAATGCACCGATAACGGAAAATAATCAAGCCCCTTTTTTAATGGGGCAGCCATTAAACCACCTCACTTAAAACGGCAAATCTTCGTCCGTCATTGAGTAACCGTCATAAGCAGAATCGCCAAAACCCTGCTGCACACTCCCTTGAGCTTCCTGCCAAGGCTTTTCGCTGCTGCAGTTATCTGCCTTATCCTCTCCTTTAGGAGATAAAAACCGTACCGTCTCGGCAATAACCTCGGTCACCCAACGCCGCTGGCCGTCGTTGCCCTCGTATGAACGTATCTGTAAACGCCCGTCCACCGCCGCCAGCTTGCCTTTTGCTAAATATTGGGCGCAGCTTTCGCCGGGCTTATTCCATACAACAATGTTTATAAAATCCGCCTCGCGGTTGCCATCCGCCCCGGTAAAGGGGCGGTCTACCGCTAAAGTAAACTGGCAAACCGCCTTGCCGCTTTGTGTAAAGCGCAGCTCCGGGTCACGCGTTAAGCGGCCTATTAAAACAATGCGGTTAAGCATCTTCTTTTTTCTCCTCTCCGTAATCACCATAAACAACAGCCTTAGCGTTGTTGATGGTTCCGTCACCAATTATATGGTACTCGCCCCTATCATACTCTGCCAGCATTGCTGTCAGCATAGCCTCTGCCTTTATCAGTCTCTCATATCTGTCCGCCGGCACTGCCACAAAAATTAGGCATATACCGTTCATCATTGTTTAACATAGCATTCATTGTTGTGTACCTCCCATAAATTTTTATAGTTTTCTATCTGCTCCGGGGTTGCCGTTTCAATCCCCAATTCCTTGGCATCTTCTACAAGTCTGTCAATAAGCGCACTCATCTGCGCTGTATCATAAACCGACGAGCCAAAGTACAAAATAACATTCGTGCAACCGGCAAGCTTACTCGGCAGCGTTTCGGTGTGCCAGCCTATGCCGTTTCTCGCCCATGATCGCCGCAACCTGTCTACTGCTTCATCCCTTACGCAAACCACCTCCGACACCCCGCCTATATGGCGAATTGCCTCGCGGTAAATGCTCTCCCTGTCAGCCCCTGTAGCGGTGGCAATCTTATCAATAAGCACCCAGGCATAGGCGTTCGCATCACGGCTCCGGCGCTGGCGAAAAACCTTCAACACCACATCTAACGCCCTGCCGTTCAGCTCATCATAACGCTGCCTAAAGTCCTCATCCAGCTCCAGGGTCAGCAACTGCTTGCCATTTAGCCCAAAAGCCAGGCTAATTATGCGCCCAATCACCGCGGTGCCCTCGGTTCAATCTTCTGCCATTTGCCGTTAACCAACTGCTGCGCCCATACTCTTTGCCCGTGCTGATTAATTATTGCCAGCCCGGTCATTCTCTTACCGTTCAACCCAAGCTTTTCTACCCTAAAGCTGTCACTGCAAACAAAGCCTTTGTCTCGCTTGTCAATTTTTGCCAAGCCGGCAGGTATCCAAATAAACGGAGATGTGTAAAGCTCTCGCCCTATGCCCCAGTTAATGCAGGCGCGCTTAAAGCTGTCCGATGCCTCGCCTTTTTCCTTGGCAACATTACTTTCCTCGCCGGCATCGTCTTTCCACACCCAATTTGGCGGCGCAGTCGCGTTAGCATAGTTCATGTTGATTCCCACACTGCAAAACAAATTGCCCTTGCAATCATAATGCCGCCTCTGCCAGTTGCCCACGCCTACCGTTTCGTCCAAGATGGCCATATCACACCGCGCGTCTTTATACAGCAGAATCTGCACGCCCTTCTCTTTAACCATAGCAATACGCACATCAATCTCTTGCGCGCTCAGCGGCCTAAATTCCAATGCCATAGCCCGCCTCCTTACTTAATCTGCAAATTGCGGCTTTCCTGCAATTCCACTCCGGCAATCACCGCACGGCTCTCCAACTGCTTGCGCCGTACCGCCAGCGCAGCTTCTTCGGCCTTAAACTTTTCTACCTCACCGCGCAGATCCTTTACGAAACAGGCAACCGCCTCCAGCTTTTCGTCCAGCGCACCCGCCAGCTCCTCCAAAGCCTCATAGCCTATCATGTTGCCCTGCTCGTCCACCTGCAAAGCCTCAAACGCTTTCAGGTATTCGTCCGTCAATTCATATAAATGCATCACAAAACACTCCTTTTCTTACTCTCCGATGAACAGCCAGCTTATATCGTCTTCGGTCGTCAACCCTTGACAATCACCGTCCATCAGTGCTATACTTAACCCATAGATATTTGCTTTGTGGGCTGTGCCGATTTTCGGTGCGGCTCTCTTTTTTATGCCCTGCATAATCCTGCCTCCTTTCAAACATTCATTCCGTGGCGAATAAGCGCCTTGGCAACATCGTCCACAAAGTAAACGCCGCGCCCACCTACCGCTGGCAAACCGTCAACCAACTTGTTTACCTGCGAGCGACTAAGCCCCGTCACGCGGATAATGTTTATTAGCTTAATCAACAAACTACCGCCGTTCTCTCGCTTTATCTCCGCACTCAATTCCCGTGCCGTACACATAAGCCTCACCTCCTCTCTTGTCAAGTATTGCCACCTCTTGCTTTTCTCCACCTATCTGTCCTATACTGTAATCACAGGCTGTGCCGGCAGTCGAGTAACATAAGTAAGGTGATTTTTATGAACACACAGTTAACCAAATCTACGCAAGCCTTTCTCTGTCTTATATACAGAGAATATCTAAAGCGAATAAAATGCGGCGAATCACGCCAACAAGCGAAACGATTTACCGGACCAGATAGGCATCCATTCACTCTATATAACAATGCCGATCAAGAAGACATACGCGAAGCCTTGCGCGAATTAAAGCGTGCAGGCCTTGCAAAAGTCTATTTAGACGGCGGCTTTGTACTGGACAATGCTGCCATAATATATATGGAAAATTTGTTTCCAAGTGGCTTAGCCGATATTGCATCTTGTTTGGCCAACCTGAGTTCATTCGTTTCTATCTTCTTGCGATAAACAAGCTCCCAATTCGTCATCGTAAATCTCAACCCTACCGCTGTTCCATATAACCTTGTCGGCATCGAAACAAATCTTCACCTGCTTTTGCTCCAAAGGATTGATTGTCACCTCAATGCCTGCGCAACAACAAAACGGTTTGCCATTGATAAATACCTCAATACCGTCGTCAAAAGAAATTCCTTTTTCCACAATCTCTCCCTCACCTCCTCTCACTCCTCAACTCTTTTTCGCCCTCTTGTAGACTTTTAGTCTACCTCGGTTGCAAAAAAAATTGCCACTCTATCTTCCTCACTCAAATCAAGCAGCTCATACAATGCCTGAATTTCATCAGCTCGAAACTGCCTCCGGTTATTTATCTTATTCAGCAAACCCTGATAGGTAAGCCCAATTTTTTCTGCGACAAATCTAATCTTATAGCCCGATTGGTCTATCCTCTCTCGGAGCAGTTTTGTATTTGTCATTCCCAACCCTCCTTTCGCGCATTTCTGTAGCCAATTTGCCTACAAGCAAATAATACCACCCCTGTGACAATTTGTCAACAACTTTTTGCAAAATAATAAAAATTTGTTGACATTCAGCCGACAAAGTTCTATAATGTAAACACACAAGGGAGGTATGTAACTTTGTCTACAATAGGACAGCGAATAAAACTTCGCAGAGAAGAATTAGGTTTGTCTCAAGAAGAATTAGGCAAACGATTAGGCTATAAGTCCAGATCCTCAATTAACAAAATAGAATTAGACCAACGCAATCTAACCCAGTCTAAAATCAAATCTATTGCAGATGCTCTCGAAACAACGCCGTCTTACATTATGGGTTGGGAAGAAACTACCGCTCCCACCACCACGGGTATCAAAATCCCTGTACTGGGGCGCGTGGCAGCAGGCATTCCCATAGACGCCATAGAAGATGTTCTGGATTGGGAGGAGATCCCCCAAAGCCTGGCGGCAACAGGCGAATATTTTGGCTTAAAAATCAAAGGTGACAGTATGCTGCCCGACATCAAAAACGGTGATGTAGTCATAGTTCGGCGGCAAGAACAGGTAGAAAACGGCGAGATTGCCATCGTGCTAATCAATGGCGACGAAGCCACCGCCAAAAAGGTAAAACACACCGAAAGCGGCATAATGCTTATCCCAAATAACCCCTCCTTCGAGCCTATGTTCTTCTCCAAGGCAGAAATAGCCACCAAGCCCGTACAAATCATCGGGCGTGTGGTGGAGCTCAGGCGCACGATATAGATTTTTTCAACATAGCCATATTGACAATTTAATATTTTTTGCATATAATGAAGAGGTACAGGAATAGACAACAAGTTTCCTGCACAAATTAAGGCAGTACCCGCCTTCAGGCGTGTATGTTTTACCTCCGTGGGTAACGGGGTAGTAAAAATGTAGAATATTACCCACTTGTATGATTTATCCCCTCTTTGTGTATGCAAAGGGGGATTTTTTATTGCAATGAAACTGATTACCATATCCAACCAACTTGCTGATGAGCTGCAAGCACTGGATAGCGAATTTTTACTTAACAAAAACGGCAGACCCTGCGTACTGGTCATTCGCCTTAAATACGCAGGTCGTCGGCAAGACTTCGCAATCCCCCTGCGGTCGAACATCCCACCGGCAGAACAGAAGACAAACTACTTCCCCCTGCCGCCGCGTGCCACCACCAAGCCACACCATCGGCACGGACTGCACTTCGTCATAATGTTCCCCCTTACCAAAGAGCATACGCAAAAATTCCACACTGATAACAACACGGAATACAAGCGAATCAACAACATCCTGGATAAAAACGCCAGGCAGATTGTCGCACAGGCGCAAGCATACCTCACCGCATACGAACAGGGCAACCGCTCGTTGTATGCCACGAACATTGATAAACTTTTAGACTATATTTCCAAATAAAAAAACCGCCCTCACTGTTGACGCAGTAAGGACGGCAGGAGTGTTTTGTGACTTATGCACACCACAATAACACAATATTATTGTATCACAAACACTCCGATATTTCTACTACTTCTACATTATTTTTTAGAAAAAGGAGTGTTTTTCTTATGCAAAAAAATTACATTCAGCGCACCCAGACCATCACCCTGCCCAACGGCAGTAAAAAGCGGCTCAAAGCCTACGGTAACACTGAAAGAGAGGCTATCAAAAAGCTGGCAAAGCTGGTAGCCGAATACGAGGCAGGCAAAATCTTCATCACCAAAGCAACGCCGTTTGAAAACTATGCCGCCGACTACCTCGACACATACAAGCGACCGCAGGTGTCTGCCGGCACACTGAAAAATGACGAGCAGCGCCTCCGGCTCTACATCTACCCGAACATCGGGCAAATTTCTCTGGAAAAAATCACTACCGGCGCAATTCAGCAGTGCTTAAACGCTATGCAGGAGGCAGACCTATCTCAAGACTACATCAAGAAAACCTACAATCTGGTGTTTAACATTCTGGATCAGGCACGCAAGGACCGTCTGACACCATATAATGTGGCAGAAAACTGCACCCTGCCCAAAGGCAAAACCGCAAAACACCGCCGCGCCATCACCGATGAAGAGCGCACACTGTTCCTCAATGCCTGCGCCCAATTCGACAAAGGCGTAGTTTACCTCGTCAGCTACTATTGTGGCCTGCGCCCTGCCGAAGTTCGCGCCCTCCGTTGGTGCAATCTCGATTTCAAGGCGCACACACTCACCGTCACCAATCGTGTGGACGATAAAGGCAATCTGCTGCCACCCAAAAGCAAAGCAGGCTTGCGCACCGTACCTATCCCCGACCGCCTTTATGCCGAGCTCACCAAGCTGCCCCATCACATTGACTCGGAGGCGTTTGTATTTGGCAATGGCAGCCAACCAATTACCAAGCAAAATTACCAACGCGGTTGGAATTACGTTTTGCGCTTGATGAACATCGCTGCCGGTGCCAAAATGTACCGAAACGCAATCATCACCCCCGCCATCGACGAGGAGCTATCACCCTACTACCTCCGCCACACCTACTGCACCATTCTGGCTGAAACAGGCATACCGCTCAAAACAGCTCAATACCTTATGGGCCACTCCTCCGTGGAGCTAACCGCCAACATCTACACCCACATCACACCCAAACTCCTCGAGGAGGCCACCCCACTCCTGCAATCAATATAACAAAAAACCTGCCTTCATCAGAAAGGCAGGTCTTATATTATAACATAAATCTACTCCCACGAGGTAATTTCGGGCTTTTCGCGCACTCCGCTCAACTCGTTAACATCCAACATTCAAAAAATCCTCATAAGTCCTATCGTTTTTCATATCATCAAGCGAGATTAAAGAGCGATACTCCTCATAAGCATTACTCCAACCAGAGCCATCTCTATGGGTTATTTTAGAGAGTGAAATACCATCCAACGCTTTAAAAGCCGCCCAAACTCTGTTAAGTGCAAAACTTAAATTAGGGGCGGTACATTCGTCAACAGCATACGGCACACCATTAACATCTGTGGCGCATTTATTTATTGGATTGCCACCAAAAGATTTGAATTCATCATAGACTGCCTGCAAAACCGGACCATACTGCCAAACAGCAAACGACTCCGAAAAAAGTTCCTGTCCGGTACGCTTAACATATTCACAGCTCACAAAATACATCAACTTTTGCAGTTTCATAGGAGTAACAGGAATATTTTCATCAAACGCACGACGAAGAATATTATTGCACACAACATTCGCAGACATCGACATAACTCCACCTCCTTCTATTATTATATTGCCACACCCCCACAAAATTGTCTACAGACAAAATAAGTCCTAAATCCACAGTACATAAATAGTACATTTCCTGTGTACTACAGTGCATTTTCAAGCACATTATCAACGCCAACTTTATATAAAAAAGAACCCCTGCTATCGACCAAAAGCCGATTTAGCAAGGGTTTTAGTATGGAGCGGGCAAAGAGATTCGAACTCTCGACTTCCACCTTGGCAAGGTGGCACTCTACCACTGAGTTATACCCGCATATTTTTGGTGCCTTGGGGCGGAATCGAACCACCGACACGAGGATTTTCAGTCCTCTGCTCTGCCAACTGAGCTACCAAGGCAAAAATTGGCGACGCAGATGGGGCTCGAACCCACGACCTCCAGCGTGACAGGCTGGCATTCTAACCAACTGAACTACTGCGCCGTAAAAATGGTGGACGATGACGGGATCGAACCGCCGACATCCTGCTTGTAAGGCAGGCGCTCTCCCAGCTGAGCTAATCGTCCACAACCGACATCAACGTTGATTATTGTACCACATCTTTAAGAGCTTGTCAAGTCTTTTTTTTGATGTTTTTTCAACATTGTTATCGTGATGCGCCTTGGCGTATCAGGGCAATCAAGTGACTGCTTGATTATTATACGATACGTGGCTGTTTTTGTCAAGCACTTTTTGTAACTTTTTTACAATTTTTTCAACTTAATATTTTCGGTCGCTGCGTTTACCCTATAAAAACCGCGGACAAAGCCCTGCTACCGGGCATTCTGCGCAGTTTGGGCGGCGTGCGTCACACATTTTTCGCCCGTGCCAAATAAACCAGTGGTGTGCCTCGGCCCATTTTTCCTCCGGCAACAGAGCGCACAAATCACGCTCCACATCGTCCGGCGTTTTACCATTGGATAACCCCATACGGTGCGCCACCCTGAAAATATGCGTGTCCACCGCCAGTGCCGGCAGGCCAAAACCCACGCCAAGCACCACATTGGCTGTTTTGCGCCCCACACCGGGCAGCTTCATCAGTGCTGCGCGGTCAGCCGGCACCTCGCCGCCGTATTCGTCAAGCAACATTTTGGTGGCCGCCAGAATATTTTTGGCCTTATTTTTGTATAAGCCACAGGTTTTTATTTTTTCCTCCAGCTCCGGCAGAGCAAGTGTTGCCATAGTTTGGGGCGTGCCATAGTCAATAAACAGCCCGGCAGTAATTTTGTTCACCTGATTATCGTTGGTTTGCGCCGAAAGTATCACCGCTACCAGCAACTGATACACCGTGGTAAATTTAAACGCCGGGCCAATGCCCTTGTAGACATCGGCCAGCACTGCTGCAATTTCTTCGGCACGCTCACGCTCTGTCGGCATCATATTTCCCACACCTCACCGGGCAAAAGCGCCAGACATTCCGCGCCAACTTTGGCCTTTACATCGGCAGCAAAAGCAGCACCGTTCTGCTGTATAGCCGCAAAGGTGTTGTAATGTATCGGCAGATACCGCTTGGCACCCAGCCAACCCGCCGCCGTCAAAGCATCCTGCGGGCCCATAGTGTAGTAGTCACCAATAGGCAACATAGCCATATCTAACCCATATGGTGCAATAATATCGCGCATATCGCCAAATAACGCGGTGTCACCGGCGTGATACAGACATTTACCGTCTAACCAAAAGATAAAACCAGCGGCCAAGCCGCAGGGCGAACCGTCCGGCAACTGCGAACTGTGCCAGGCAGGGGTAAGCTTTACCTTAAAACCGTCCGCAAAGGTGTAACTGCCGCCAATGTTCAAATCAAGGGCATCTACCCCCTGAGCTGCAAACCAGCGCGCCAGCTCTACCATGGCCACAACCTTGGCACCGGTGCGGCGGGCAATAGCCACAGCATCCCCCAAATGGTCACCGTGACCGTGCGTTACCAAAATATAATCCGGCTGAACATCGGCTGCCGTGGCTGCTGCCAGTGGGTTGCCCGACAAAAACGGGTCAATAAGCACGGTTTTGCTGCCACTTACCTGCACACAAGCGTGCCCTAAAAATTTTACCTGCATAAAAACACCCTCCTTAGCCCAATATGCTATTATTTTTGCTGATATAATTGTAGCATATTTTAGCGGCGGCTGTCTATATGTGATATTTACCGGCGGTGCGGCTTTTTTAGCAAAGGGTTAACCACCCAAACCTAAGGAATTGCAAGAGTGGTACAGATGCAGGCACGACACAGCAGATGGTGTGCAGTTGCCGGTTAAGCACCCAAACCTAAGGAATTGCAAGAGTGGTACAGATGCAAGGAATAGAATTTTGAGTCGACAGAGGCGTACAGATGGTACGCCGAC
>CAZMTO010000040.1:0-8886 GCA_964569265.1 uncultured Peptococcaceae bacterium
AAAAACGTTGATTTTAAAGGCTTTTTCGAGGGTCGGTTGGTATCCTGCCGTGGCAAGAGTATCCCAGATACGCGAAGCCAAATGACGAGTCGATTTAGGCATTGCACCCAAAGTGCTGCGCTGCAAGAGTGGTACAGATGCAAGGAATAGAATTTCGAGTCGACAGAGGCGTACTTAATGTACGCCGACAAGCGAGAAATTATATGACACAGCAGATGGTGTGCAGTTGTCCCTTCTGGCGCTATTGCAGCGCAGGCTGCAGGTTTAAGTAGGTTTCCGGTATCGGCCCCACTATCACACTCTCCACTATCGGCAAAGTATCGGATATCTGCGCAAAGGTGGTTTGCAGCGGCAAAATAATGCCCACATCCACCACAATGTCCAGCATAATAGTGTGCTTGGTTTGGTTTATGCCGGCCGCCGAAAATTCATCGTGTATATTTACCGACACCGAGCCGATAGGCAGCAGCGCCACAACCAAATTAGGCCCTTTGTCTGCCAACAGCAAAGAACCCGTTAACAGGCCCAGCGGCACATTTATATCACTGCGCGACAAATTGCTGATTTTTTCTTCTAAATCTCGTGCCACCGACGTTACCAGACGGGTTATTTTTACGGTATCCGGCTGCATAAGCGTCACCTGACCGTTTTCGTCGGTGGTAACATTTATAAGCTGCTGGTAGGCTACCCCGCTGCCCATTTGGTCATAAACAGCTTCGTTTATCAGCCGCACCACCGCCAAATGCACCTGCTGCGCCGCTACCTTTTCTACTATAGGGCGCAGGGTTTTATCTACGGCAGTAAAGCAAAAGGCCAGAGCAAACACCAGCAGCAGCGCTATAAAACGCCGCCGCCGGTTGCCGCGCCGCTTGCCAAAGCCCTGTTTTTTCAGCGCGTTTTTCATAAAAACTGCGGCCTCCGTATCACACATAGCCAATATTGTGTATATAATAAGGATATTTTTGCGGCAAAAAATTTATGCAGCTTTATACCGCCAACTATGGCAGTCCCTGCATAAAATTGGAATTTTCTTGCCTTGCCGCCGTATGTATGGTATAATTTATACTGTATAGGTATGTAAGACGTTGCTTACAAAAAAATTAAAATTCTGCTGAAAATATTGCAGGAGGTGTAAAAATGAGTACAAGAAAATTTGACTGGGACAAAAACGGCACCGATGATAAGCCAACAGCCAAAGCTGCTGCAAAATCTGCCGATACACCCAAAGCCACTAAACCCCGCAAAAAAAAGAAGCGCCGCTTTAGATGGGGCCGACTGTTTGCTCTGCTGGCCTGTATGGTGCTGGTTTGCGGCATAGGTGTAGCCGCCTATGTGGCCACCGTGCTTAAAGATTTGCCGGATTGGGACGAAAACGTGCTGCTTTCGGACAAAACCACGTTTTTATACGCAGACGACGGCAAGGTATTTTCCGAGCTGCATTCCAGTGAAAACCGCACCTATGTTACGCTTGATGATATGCCGGACTATCTTATTGATGCCTTTTTGGCCACCGAGGATGCCCGCTTTTATCAGCACCACGGCATAGACTTTATCCGTTTGGGCGGTGCGCTGCTGGTAGACTTAAAAACAATGTCCAGCTCTCAGGGTGCCAGCACCATAACTATGCAGTTGGCGCGTACTGCTATCTTAAACAATCAGGATAAAAAAATAGCGCGTAAGGTTAAAGAAGCTGTTCTGGCTATTCAGTTGGAAAATGAATATTCCAAAGATGAAATTTTAGCGCTGTATCTTAACGAAATTTACTTTGGCCACAGCGCCTATGGCGTACAGGCTGCCAGCCAGACTATTTTCGGCAAGGATGTTTCGGATATTGATATGGCCGAGGCTGCTACGCTGGTTGGTATTATCCGTAACCCCAAGCGCTATTCTCCCCTGTACGATGCCGAAGCCTCTGACCGCGTAAAACGTCAGGTGCTTAAAAATCTGGAAGAATACACAGATAAATATAACGCCGAGGAAATTGCCGCCGCCAAAGAAGAAGTTGTTAAAACCGGCGAATCGGCATATTCGGCTGCGTATAACCACCCGTGGTACACCGACTACGTTATTGATTTGGTAGAAGATATACTTACCTCTCAGGGTTACGAGGCTTCTTCTATCTACACCGGCGGGTTCCGCATTTATACCACCCTTAACGAACAGGTGCAGTCGCTGATGGAAACCGCCTACAGCAAGGCCGAAAACTTCCCCGAAACATATTCGGCAGACCTGGTAGAAAGTGCTATGGTAGTGCTTGATGCCAAAAATAACGCCGTTTTGGGTCTGGTGGGCGGCCGGGAATATTCTACCAAGCGCGGCTACAACCGTGCCACCGATATGCGCCGCCAGCCCGGCTCTACCTTTAAACCCATTGCCGACTATGCCCCGGCTATTGAAGCAGGATATTCGCCAGCAACCGTAGCCAACGATGTTAAAACCACCTTTGGCGGCAACTGGACTCCCGGCAACTACGACGGCTCTTACAAGGGCATTATCTCTATGCGTACTGCCTGCCAGTATTCCGTAAACATTGCCTCGGTTAAATTTTTACAAATGGCCACCGTTGATGCCTCGCTGCAAATGCTTTCTAAGCTGGGCATAGACTTGGATAAAGCCCACGACAGCAACCTGAGCATTGGTTTGGGCGGCCTTACCTACGGCGTATCGCCGCTGCAAATGGCCGGTGCCTACGGTGCCCTGGCCAACAGCGGTATCTACACCGAACCGTGGTGTATTTCTCGTATTGAAACCACCGACGGCAACGTTATTTACGAATCTGAGCTTAACCAGAATGTTGCAATGAAGGAAACCACCGCTTATCTGGTAACCGATATGCTGAAAACCGTTACCACCAGCGGCACCGGCAGCCGTGCGCAGTTGCCTAACCGCACTGTTGCTTCTAAAACCGGTACTGTGCAGTTGCCGGACCTTAGCTACTTTAAGGGTAAAAACGGCAACCGCGATGCCTGGTTTGCAGCCTTTACGCCCGAAATGGTAGGCGTGGTTTGGATGGGCTATGACCACGACCAGGACGAAAACGGCACCGTGCAGTATTTGCGGCAGATTTACGGCGGCAAATACCCTGCCCTTATCTGGAAGTATGTTATTGGCGGTGCCAGCAGCGATTTACCGGCTTCTACCTTTAAACAACCGGCCGGCATAGTATCGCTTACGGTTGATAAAATGACCGGTATGCTGCCTTCTGACGCTACTGTAGAAACCGTTACCGAGCTGTTTGATAAAGATAATGTTCCTACCGCCTCCGGCGAAGCTGTAACGTCGTATACGCTGTGTACCGAAACTAACCTGCTGGCTACCAACTACTGCGCCGAAACCCGCACCATATACCGTATGGCCGAGCCTGACCCCACCAACGTAGTCGGCGGCGGGCAAAGTGTTACCCCCACTGCTTACTGTACCAAGCATCAGGGCACGCAGGCACCTAACACCCCCAACAGCCCATACATCGGCGGAGACGATAATCATCCCGATCAATCGCAAACCGGGCTGCCGCCCACCGGCACCACCGGCGCCACTGCCCTTGGCACACCCACCGGTTTTACGGCCAGCCAGCGCACTGCTACATCGGTTTATGTAAACTGGACGGATAACAACGACAACAGCACCAAATATCAGGTAGAATATTGGCAGGGCAGCAATTCTCCCAGCCAGATAACCACCTATTTTTATGACCTTACCATTGATAACCTGACAGCCGGCGAAACCTACAGCTTCCGCGTCAGGGCCGTTACCGACGCTGAGGACAGCTACAGCGGCTGGTCTGACACGGTTAGCGTAACCTTAGAATCTTAGCCTGATAAAAACACCCAAGGGTCTGTGCGGCTTTTGGGTGTTTTTAAATATTTTTTATAATACGAGATGACCTATGGATATTTTTAAGCAACTACGCGCCTTTATATGGCCCAACACCAACTGTGCAGTATGCGGCAAACCCAAATGCAGCAGCCTGCTGTGCGACGACTGCCAAAACCTTTTAAACACGCTTACGGTTTGCCCCAACTGCGGCAGCTTTACACCCAACGGCCACCTTAGCGGCCATTATTGCCCACAAGTTGCCAATGTTAATGCTGTGCTTACCTGCTTTCCGTATAATTCGGCGTTAAAAGGCCGCCTTAGGCTGCTAAAATACCACAACCGCCCGCAAATTGCCGCCGATATTGCACCACTGCTGCTACAGCGCTGGCAAAGCTTTGCCGCCAACGGCTACACCGCCGATGCTATTGTACCGGTGCCGCTGCACCCTGCCCGTATGGCAGAACGCGGCTACAACCAAAGCCATCTTTTAGCTAAAGCACTGGCCGCCGAAGTTAAACTGCCGGTGTATGCCAATGCCGTAAAGCGCGTTAAAAACACCCGCCCCTTACACAGCCTAAACCCTGCCGAACGTGCTGCCAACCTGCAAAACGCCTTTGCCCCGGGCAGCGACATCAGCAAAATAAAGGGCAAGCGCATTATACTGCTGGATGATATTATAACCACCGGTGCCACCGTGCAGCATTGCGCCCAAATTTTGTCGGAAGGCGGTGCCGTGCAGGTGTATGCGCTGGCAGCAGGCGGCCATTTGGTAAAATAAAAAATTAAACCCAGGCCCTAAAAAATACTTGCAAATAAGCCGGCAAAGTAGTATTATTAGCTTATACGTTTGGGCCTGTAGCTCAGCTGGGAGAGCGTTCGGTTCGCATCCGAGAGGTCGACGGTTCGATCCCGTTCAGGTCCACCAATATAAATCACCGCCTTATGTTGCGGTGATTTTTTACTTTACCTGCGGCGTTGGTGCAGCGGGCGCAAACTATGTATTTTTATGTGTTTTTGTGTAACAATTTGACAAAATATCATACAGATGTCTGTTTTTTTGCTTGTTTTTTACGCGCTGTTAAATTATAATAGGTATTGTTGGTAATTATTTTAATAAAAGGAAGTGGTACCCATAGCACTGACAAGCGCCAGCTTACCCACCAAAAAGCGTATACTTACAGTGTGTGTAAAGCTGTTTTTAGAGCAAGGGTATAAAAAAACCACCGTCGCTCAGATTATTAAAAAAGCCGGAGTATCCAACAGCAGCTTTCAAAATATTTTTAGAGCTAAAGACGGTGTATTAACCGAATTGACCAAGTTTATGTTCGGGTCGCAGTTTGGTACCGCCCGCCGTGCCATAGACGGCAAACTGCCGCCGGCTTATGTGTATGCGGTAGAAACTGCTATTCAGCTAACACTTACCGAGATAAACGAAAATATACGCGAAATTTATATCGAGGCTTATACCCAAAAGGAAGCTTCTCAATACATTTCCGAGCAGATGTCTAAAGAATTATACCGCATTTTCAGCCAGTATCAACCGCAACTTACGATTGATGATTTTTGGGCTATGGATATTGGCACCACCGGCATTATGCGCAACTATATGGCCTACCCCTGCGATGACGATTTTACTTTAGAAAGAAAAATTCACAGCTTTTTAACGCTTTCTCTGCGGTGCTATAAAGTGCCGGAGGAAGAAATTGAAGGTATATTGCAATTTATTGACGATCTTGATATTCGTGCTGTAGCCGAACAGGTTATGCACACACTTTTTAAAGAGCTGCAAATGCACTTTAAGTTTACACTGTCAAGCTCCAGCTTAACGGTAAGAATGTAATAAAACAGCCGGGTATTTTTTAGCCAACACCTTGAAGATACCCCACTGTATTTGTTATAATATACTTCTGCAAAGCAGGTAAAACAAGTTGGGTAAAATAATTTTAATTTTAATGGGGGAATAATTATGGGCGGTTTTTTTGGCGTGGCTTCTAAGCAGAATTGCGTGCTGGACTTATTTTTCGGCGTAGACTATCATTCTCACCTGGGCACCCGTCGCGGCGGTATGCTGGTTTACGACACCGAACAGGGCTTTCAGCGGCAAATTCACAATATAGAAAACACACCCTTTAGAACCAAGTTCGAAAAAGATCTGATAGATTTTCACGGTAATTACGGCATTGGCTGCATAAGCGACAGTGACCCGCAGCCGCTTATTGTGCGTTCTCATTTGGGGTTGTATGCCATTACCACCGTTGGTATCATCAACAACGCCGATGACCTTATCCAGAAATATTTTTCCGATCACCGTCATCAGTTTATGGCTATGAGTTCCGGCAAAATTAACCAGACCGAGCTGATAGCGGCGCTTATTAACCAGAAGGATGATTTGGTAAGCGGCATTTTGCACGCTCAGGACTGTATTGATGGTTCGGCTACCATTTTGATACTTGACCACAACGGTATGCTGGCCGCCCGCGACAAGCTGGGGCGCCTGCCGATGCTTATAGGCAAAAATGATAACGGCTACTGTGTTTCGTTTGAATCTTTTGCTTACCACAAGCTGGGCTACCAAAATGCCTACGAGCTTGGCCCGCACGAAATTGTCCGCATAACCGCCGACGGCTTTGAAACATTGTCGCCTGCCGGTGATAAAATGAAGATATGCGCCTTTTTGTGGACATACTACGGCTACCCGAATTCTAACTACGAGGGTGTAAACGTAGAGGTTATGCGCTACAAAAACGGTGAAATTATGGCCCGCGACGAAAAAGCGCGCGGCGAGCTGCCCGATGTTGACTTTGTTGCCGGTATGCCGGATTCCGGTATCCCCCACGCTATCGGCTATTCACGAGAAAGCGGCGCTGCCTTTGCCCGCCCCTTTGTAAAATACACCCCCACCTGGCCGCGTTCTTTTATGCCCAACAACCAAAATGTACGCAATCAGGTGGCCAAGATGAAGCAGATACCCGTGCCGGAGCTTATTGAAGATAAAAAGCTGCTGTTTGTAGACGATTCTATAGTGCGCGGCACCCAGCTTAGAGAAACCGTAGACTTTTTAACCGAATCTAACGCTAAAGAGGTTCATATGCGTTCGGCCTGCCCGCCCATTATGTATAGCTGCAAATACCTTAACTTCTCGCGCGGTAATTCTGATATGGACTTGTTGGCGCGCCGTGTTGTGCAGGAGCTTGAAGGCGACGAGGGCCAAAAGCATTTGGAAGAATACGCCGACCCCAAAACCCGGCGCGGCAAATGTATGCTGCACGCCATCTGTGAAAAACTGGGCTTCGATTCTCTGGGCTATCAATCGTTAGACGGCCTGTTAGAGGCCATTGGCTTGGACAAAGACAAGGTTTGCACCTACTGCTGGAGCGGTAAAGAGGACTAAAAACTTAATTTATTGCACAAAAACTGCCCGTTGCAGGTGGCCAAAGCCACTAACACGGGCAGTATTTTTATACCAAATTGCCGCTATTCCATACGGCCGAATTTCATTTCCTTGCCAAAACGGTCATTTTTGCGACGTTTAGCCGTAATACTCGTAACATCTATACGCCAAACGGCAGTAGCCGCCAGATAATTTTGCAGCGTTTCGGCAAACTGCGCCATATTTTCGCCGGCATAACGCTCCGATATCAAACGCAGCGCCAAGGTTTTTTCCGCCACATCCTCAACCTCGCACGCCACACCCTGCAAAACAGCGCTTTCATACTCTGCCGAAAATTCCTGCGGCAACAAATTAACCTCACCCACACAGGTAAGGCACACCTGCGGGTTGCGGCGCAGGTTATCGGTTTTGGCACCGGCCTTGGCGCAATGAAAATACACACACTCCCCACTTCTGGCCACAGATAGCGGCACTGCATAAGGTTTACCCCCACCATCAACCATAGAAAGTACGGCATATCGACACTTATCCACCACCTGCCAACCAAATTCCGCAGGCATCTCACGGTCTATTCTGCGCATTTTTACCACCTACTCCGCATAAATCATCTTTTCTGCCGACCAATCAGCCAGCACCTGCACCATTTTTGCAGCCTCCTGCCTGGCTTCGGGCAAATTATGCTCCAGATAATTGCCACACTCCGGCTTGGTAGCACCGGGTATGGCGCCTTCAAAATCGGCTGCAAAGGCAAACGCCCCCTGCACCAGCTCCAGCGCCTGCGCACGGCTTACGGCATCACGCAGCAAAATATAAAAACCCGTGCGGCAGCCCATTGGCCCCACGTAGATGACATTAGCCGCCGCGTTGGTGTTGCGCAAATATGTAGCCAGCAAATGCTCCAGCGTATGCATTGCCGCCTGCGCCAGATAATCGCCGCCGTTGGGCCGCTTCATCCGCACGTCGTAGCTTACAACATCGCCGTCAATACGCGAAACATACATACCGGGCTGCAAAACATCGTGATTAACCGAAAAACTGGCAATACGCTTTAGTTCCGTGTTTTTTTCCTGCATATTCATAAATAAAAACCTCTCTTACATAATTTTTTAATATATTTTTTAAATTTAATACACTTTTTTGCAAAAAAAAGCTTGACATATGCCCCAACAAACTGTATAATATAAATCACGGTTGTTGTGCCGCAATAGCTCAGTAGGTAGAGCGCATCCTTGGTAAGGATGAGGTCAGCAGTTCGACTCTGCTTTGTGGCTCCACACCAACCCCCCTGCTAAATGCCGATATTCGGTGTTTGGCAGGGGTATTTTTTCTGCAATTTTTCAGTTGCTTTTCAACCATATTTTCACCCTTTTTCACGCTTGTTGTGTACCACCATTGCACCACCCTTTTGGCAAAGGCAATGTAAAATGGTCAATATTTTCCCGCATACTGGGCATTATACCACAAGCCACCAACAAAAACAACCGGCAAAACATTCTCTGCCCGCCAGCGTTTTGGCTGTTATGGGCGCTCACTTGCCGCCCTGCCATAACTTTATTGCCCTGCACGGTTTGCGCCGCCTGTAGGGCCTTATTTTGCGCCTGCGCGGCATTTTCTGCCCGTGCTTATCGCCCGCCGCCTTGGCCACGCTAAAATAGAGATGACCTGGAACACATATTCCC
>CAZMTO010000041.1:0-8618 GCA_964569265.1 uncultured Peptococcaceae bacterium
TATTTGTCCAACAAAATCGTATAAAAATCTTTACATCACCAAAAAATTAGTATAAAATATAGTAGATAATTTTTTAGATTTTTTGGAGGTAGCTATGTCAGGGCATAATAAATGGTCAACTATCAAGCATAAAAAGGGTAAGGCTGATGCCGCACGTGCCAAAGTGTTTACCCAAATATCCAAGGAGATTTTTGTGGCGGTTCGTCAGTCCGGGCCGGATCCCACGGCTAACTTCCGTCTGCGTTTGTGCATACAAAAAGCCAAGGCAGCCAATATGCCTATGGATAATGTAAACCGTGCTATTCAAAAGGCCAGCGGTGCGCAGGATGGTGTTAACTACGAGGAAATTACCTACGAAGGCTACGGTGCCGGCGGCGTGGCTATTATGTGTGAAATGCTTACCGATAACCGCAACCGTGTAGCCAGCGATATCCGCTATATTTTTTCACGCAACAACGGCAATTTGGGAGAAACCGGCTGTGTTTCGTATATGTTTGAACGCAAAGGCCGTATGTCGGTTTTGGCCGAAGATGTTGACGCTGACGAACTGATGATGGCAGCTTTAGAGGCCGGTGCCGAAGATGTTATTGCCGATGATGATGTTATCGAAATTATTACCGCTACCGATGATCTGGAAGCTGTAAAAAATGCGGTAGAAGATGCCGGTTATGTTACCGATACGGCAGAAATTACGATGATTCCGTCTAATACCATAGAAATTACCGACGAGGAAACCGCACAAAAGGTTCTTACCTTACTTTCTAAGCTGGAAGATTACGATGACATACAAAATGTTTACAGCAATGCGGATATTCCGGACGAATTGGCCGAAAAGCTGGATATTTAGTTAAATAGTGCCGCAGATATGCGGGATGAAAATTTTGTGGGGCGTATCTGAACTGCGCCCCCTTTTTTTATAGGAGCTTGATTATGGGCAAATTTTTGATTGTTGACGGCAGCTCGCTGCTGCACCGGGCTTTTTTTGCTTTGCCGCTTACTATGACCAACCCCAAAGGTGAGCATACCAACGCGGTTTATGGGTTTGCTACCATGTTTAACCGTATTTTAGATATTGAACAGCCGGATATGGCGGCGGTTTGCTTTGATAAAAGCCGTCACACTTTTCGCACCGATATTTATGCCGACTATAAAGGGCAGCGCGCTGCTACTCCCGGTGAATTATCGCCGCAGTTTGAGCTTTGCAAGCGTATGTTAGAGGCTATGGGCGTAATTTGGGAGGAAGTTGCCGGTTATGAGGCCGATGATATTATCGGGACATTGGCTAAAAAAGCCGGTGCCGCCGGCCATAATGTGCTTATTTTAACCGGGGATCGCGACAGTTACCAGTTGATAGACGACAATATACGGGTAATTATGACCAAAAAGGGCATATCGCAAACCGAACTGTGGGACAAAGCAATGCTGCTGGAGCATTATGGGCTTACCCCGGCGCAGATGATAGATTTAAAGGCGCTGATGGGCGATGCTTCGGATAATATACCCGGTGTGGCCGGTATTGGCGAAAAAACAGCGCTTAAATTGCTGGCCGAATATCACGACCTTGATAACGTGCTGGCAAATACCGAAAACATCACGGCTAAGGCGCTGAAGGCCAAGCTGCAAAACGGCAGAGAAAGTGCCCTGCTAAGTCGTACACTGGCTATTATTGACTGCAATATGCCCGGCTATGATGATTTAAGCCGCTATAATTATGCGGCGCTGCCGTTGGCAGCCAACCAGCCGTTGATAGATTTTTACCGTGCTATGAATTTCAGCAGCCTGCTTAAGCCGCTGGAAAACGCTGCGGTACAAAGCCTGTTTGGCGGCACTGCGGCGGCTGATAACGTGGCAATGCCTGCTTATACCGAGGTTGCTGCGGCTGATTTGGCAGATAAGCTGGCTGTTGCCGATGAACTGCTGCTAAATGTTTTTGGCGATGCTGCGGCGCTGGCCGATAAGGCGGAACCGGAGCAGATTTATGTGGTGTCGCGGGTTGATTTGGCTGCCAATGCTGACTTTTTAGCCGGTAAGCGCCTGCTGGCCGATGATATAAAACCGCTGATAACGGAAATACTGCGTGCCGGCGGCAGCTTTGCGGCCGATTATCAGGATATTGCCCTGGCGGCTTATTTGTTAGACCCCACAGCCGGTGATCATACGGCACTTGCGCTGGCAACTGAATATCTGGATAAACCTAAACCGGCGGAAAAAGCCCACACTGCGGCAGAATTAGCTGCGCTGGGGCTAAGCTTTCTGCCGCAGTTGGCGGCGGTTACCAACGCTAAGCTGGCCGAAGAAGGTTTGACCGAACTATACAGCAAGGTAGAACTGCCGCTTGCAATGGTGCTGGCCAAAATGGAGGCTGCCGGTATTTGTGTGGAGCTTGCTACTTTACAGGAGCTTAATGCCGAATTTTCGTCGATAGAAAGCGCCTGCGCGGCGCGTATTTATCAACTGGCGGGCAAAAGCTTTAATATAAATTCTCCTAAGCAGTTGGGCGAGGTATTGTTTGTGGATATGGGCATACCGCCGCTTAAAAAAACCAAAACCGGCTATGGTACCGGGGTAGAGGTGTTGGAGCAGTTGGCGCTGGACTATGAAATTGCCGGTAAAGTGCTGGAATATCGGGCGGCAGCCAAGCTGAGAAGTACCTACGCCGAGGGCTTGCAAAGCCTTATTGCAGCCGACGGGCGCATACACACCACTTTTAATCAAACTGTTACGGCAACCGGCAGGCTTTCCAGCACAGACCCTAATTTGCAAAATATACCGGTGCGTACCGAAATGGGCCGTAAATTAAGGGGGGCTTTTAATGCCGGCAATGGCTGTGTGCTGCTGGCCGCCGATTATTCGCAGATAGAGCTTAGGGTTTTGGCGGATATATCGGGTGACGAGGTTTTGCGCCAAAGCTTTTATAACAACGAGGATATACACGCGCGCACTGCCGCCGAGGTTTTGGGTATTGCCATTGATGAGGTTACGCCGGAGCAGCGCCGCAGTGCCAAGGCAGTAAATTTTGGCATTGTTTACGGCATAAGTGATTTTGGTTTGGCTAAAGACCTTGGTATAAGCCGTGCAGCCGCCAAAGAATATATTGATGCCTATTTGGGGCGGTATATGGGTGTATCGGCTTATATGCACAATATTGTAGAGCAGGGGCGTGCCAAGGGCTATGTAGAAACCCTGCTTGGGCGCAAGCGCCGATTGCCGGATCTTAACAGCCGCAATTTTAATATGCGCAGCCTGGCCGAACGTACTGCACTTAATACACCGATACAGGGCACTGCTGCCGACATCATTAAGCTGGCGATGTTAAAAATAGACGATGAGATAAATAAGCGCGGGCTTAAAAGTAAAATGTTGTTACAGGTTCACGATGAACTGATTTTTGATGTGCCCGCCGATGAACTGGCCACAATGCAGGTGCTGGTAAAAGATGTTATGGAAAACGCCTTTAAGCTGGCAGTGCCCCTGTTGGTAGATGTTAAAGCCGGCCCCAACTGGTATGATATGCAAAAGATATAACCCGCACAGCTTTAATGCTGCTGCCAAAAAGGAGTGATAATTATGCCGGAATTGCCGGAGGTGGAAACCGTGCGCCGCAGCCTGCTAAAGCTGCTGCCGAATAAATCTATAGCGCAGGTGCAACTGTTTAAACCGCAAATTGTGGCCGCCGGTGATGTTGCCGCGCTTTGTGGGCAGCAATTTGCCGCCTTTGACCGCCGCGGTAAGTATCTTATATTTACTATGAGCGACGGCGCAAGGCTGGTGGTGCATTTGCGGATGACCGGTAAGCTGCTGTATCACGCTGATGAGCAGCCCCTGCAAAAGCACGACCATTTGCGTATAGCCTTTGCCGACGGATCGGAGCTGATTTACAACGATACCCGTGCCTTTGGTCGCCTGTGGCTGACCGATGCTGCCGGGCTGGCGGATATCAGCGGCTTGGCAACCCTGGGGTTAGAGCCGTTGGACGATGATTTTAACGCGGCTTATTGGCATAACCGTGTTAAAAGGCGTGCCAACACGCAGGTAAAAGCAGCCTTGTTGGATCAGCATATTGTAGCCGGGCTGGGCAATATTTATGCCGATGAAGTGCTGTTTAGGGCCGGTATAAACCCGGCACGCAAGGTGGGCAGCCTTACCCCGGCAGACGATGAACGTCTGGTGCTGGCTATGCGCGACATTTTAACCGAAGCGATAGCCAACCGCGGCACCACCTTTAGGGATTATGTTGACGGCAATAACCAAAAGGGCGGCTACCAGAATTTGTTAAAGGTTTTTCAAAAAAACGGAGAACCCTGCCCGGTTTGCGGCACCCCGATAGAGAGGGTGAGGGTGTGCGGGCGGGGGACGCATTATTGTCCCTCTTGCCAACCGGAAGTTCAATAGCACCCCATCTGCGGTGTCATATAATTTCTCGCTTGTCGGCGTACATTAAGTACGCCTCTGTCGACTCGAAATTCTATTCCTTGCATCTGGGGCACTCTTGAACTTCCTTGACTTTAGGTGGTTAACCGGCAATAGCGGCACATCTACTTTGTTGTCGGTTTCCTTACTTGTCGGCGTACTTTAGTACGCCTCTGGCGATTCGTCAACTGACTTCGCGTATCTGTACCACTCTTGCAATTCCTTGACTTTTGGTGGTTAACCGGCAATAGCGGCACATCTTTAGGCTCGTTGTCTGCTTGGCTCAGCGGCGTACTATAAGTACGCCTAAATCGCTTGTGCCCGTATGGGTGCTCGCGCAGCCGTACTCACCTAAATCTAAGGCACTTTTGCCCTTCTGGTATACTAACATACGTATTCTGTACCTCTCTTGCAGTTCCTTGACTTTAGGTGTTTCTTGCTAAAAAAGCCGCGCCGCAAGGCGTATATAGGGCGGTGGGTGGGAATAGTCAAACGTTAAAAATTTTGCACAAGCCATAGCTTGCCCCATGGCATATACCAACAGTACGGTATATTGCTGTGGGGTGATTTTATGTTTAAGCTGGTGCTGTTTTTGCTGGTGCTAAATTTTGATGCCTTTATTACCGGGCTGGCCCTTGGTGTGGCCGGTATAAGTGTAAAACCAACGGCGGGAGCAATGGTGGCGGTTGTTTCGGCGGCTTTTTTTGCGGCGGCTTTATGGCTGGGCAACGGCCTGCTGTTGTTTTTGCCGGTAGATTTGCTGCACAAGCTGGGGCTGTTGCTGCTGGGTATTTTAACCCTGCTTTGGATAGTTAAATTTTGCAGGCAAAAAAACGGCCATATGGCCGGTGTGTGGCGTGCGCCCCGTGCGCTTGATGCCAATGCCGACAAGTATTTATCTATGCCCGAGGCGGCATTGTTAGCGCTGGCTTTGGCTTTAGACAGCCTTGGCGGCGGGCTGGCATTTGGCTTGTTGGGGCAAAATGCCCTGTTGTGGGGCGGTGCGGCAGCTTTGCTGGGTTATGTTATGTTTATGGGTGCCAACCTGCTGGGCAAAGATTTGCGCTGCGTTGTAAAAAGCTGAAAATGAGTGCGGCGGCAGGACAGTGGCCAAAAAAATCTTATAATATAATTGTATTTATGTCGGCAATATGGTAAAATAACAAGATAGCCTATGGTATTATGGGCTGTTTTAGTATGAGCAAAGGGGCGTTATAAATGTCGGTTATTGGCTTAACAGGTAATATTGGCAGCGGCAAAACCACCGTAAGCCGTATTTTACAGGATGATATGGGGTGTTGTTGTCTTAATACTGACCATATTGGCCGCCTGGTTGTGCAGCCCGACGGTGAAGCCTACAGTGATTTGCGTGCGGCCTTTGGTAACGGTTATTTTTTGGCTGACGGCACACTTGACCGCCCCAAAATGGCACAGCTTGTTTTTAATGATAAAGCAGCTTTAAGCAGGCTAAACGGTATAACTCACCCGGCAGTAAAGCGTTTTTTGCAGCGGGAAATTGCCGGTATTAAGCAAAAAGATCCGGCTAAAATAGTGGTGGTGGAGGCTGCCCTGCTGATAGAAGCCGATTATCTTGACCTGTTGGACGAGCTTTGGCTGGTGTGGGCAGATGATGACGTGCGCCTAAAGCGGGTAATGCAGCGTGATAATGCCACCCGTGAACAGGCTATAAGCCGTATGAAAAACCAGATGCCGCAGGATGAAAAGCTAAAATATGCACAGCGTATTTTGCATAATAATAGTGATGAACAAAACCTAAGATGTGAGCTTGCGTCTGTTTGGCAGCAGTTTATGGGCTAAGCAGCAAAGCGCACGTTAGCTACAGGAGCTATATAGATTGCACAACACAAAAAGTAGAAAATCAACTAACAATAAAAAAAGGCGCCGAAAGCTTAACCGGCGGGGGCGTATGCTGTTGCTTGGCCTGCTGTTGGTGGTGTTTTTGGGCTTGATAGGACAAAAATATCTGCCGTATTGGCTGTATCCAACGCCTTATTATGACGAAATTGTGATGCAGGCCGAGGCTGCCGATTTAGACCCCAAATTGCTGCTGGCTATTGCCAAGGTAGAAAGTAACTTTAACCCGTCGGCGGTTTCGCCGGTGGGGGCGGTGGGTATAATGCAGTTAATGCCGGATACCGCCGAGTGGATGTCTAAAAAGCTGGGCGAATCATATAACCCGGAGCTGTTGTATCAGCCGGAATATAATATTCATATTGGCAGCAAGTATTTGCGTTTTTTGCTGGATTACTGGGATCAGGATATTAACAAGGCCATAACATCGTATAACGCCGGGCAAACCAAAGTGGCAGAATGGCTGAACAATGGCGACTGGGACGGTTCTTTTGCCAATGCTGCCGCTATACCTTATGCCGAAACACGGGACTATTTGTTAAAGGTGTTAGATGTTTACAGGCAGTATAACAAATTATATTAGTTAAAAAATATTTAAATATAAGCAAATTTTATGGATTTGGGGGAATTATGATGGCTGAAACAAAAATTAAGCTGTATGATTCGGTGGCAGAGGTTGATGCTTTGCTGCCCGAAGCCGGGCGTCGGTTAAATTCGGCAACACACGAAGAAATTATTGCCGGTGCTACCAGCGACATTTATTTTATTAAAACGCAGGACATTTTGCGTCAGCTTGGGCGTGACGATGTTGAGGTTACGGCTGAAATTTTTGCACGTAAAAGCGGGCTGTTTGTAGGTATAAACGAGGTTTTGTCTTTGTTGAAGGATGCCCCGGTAGAGGTATGGGCCCTGCCGGAGGGCAGCGAGATGCAGCCTAAAGAGGTTTTGTGCCGCATAAAAGGGCGTTACGCCGATTTTGGTGTGTATGAAACCGCAATTTTGGGTATATTAGCCAGCAGCAGCGGTTGGGCAACGGCCGCCCGCGAGGTTAAAGCCGCTGCCCCGGATAAAGCCGTTGCCTGCTTTGGTGCAAGGCATATTCACCCGGCAGTTGCACCAGTTATGGAACGTGCCGCGCTTATTGGCGGCTGCGATGCCTGTAGCTGTGTGTTGGGCGCCAAGCTGATGGGGCAATATCCGTCGGGAACCACACCGCACGCACTGTTTTTAACCGTGGGCGATACCCTGACGGCTGCTAAAGCCTACGATGATTTTATGCCGGAAAATGCCGCGCGGGTAATTTTGGTAGATACTTTTAAAGACGAGATAGAAGAAGCACTGCGTGTGGCCGGCGAGCTGGGCGAGCGCTTGCAGGGTGTGCGTTTGGATACCCCCAGCGAACGCGGCGGCGTAACCTGCGGTCTGGTACACGAAATGCGCCAGCGCCTTGATCAGGCCGGTTATAATTACGTAAAAATATTTGTTTCGGGCGGGTTAACGCCCCAACGTATTGTTGAGCTGGCTGCTGCCGGTGCCGACAGCTTTGGTGTTGGCAGCTATATATCCGGTGCGGCGGCTATTGATATGACGATGGATTTAAAAGAGGTTGACGGCAAACCGGTGGCAAAGCGTGGGCGTGTGCCCGGGCTTACCCCCACCGACCGCTTGCAGAAGATGAAGTAATTTTAAACATAGGGGCGCACTGTTATGCGGTGCGCCCGATATTGTTAAAAATATGCTTGCTTTTTTATTCGGTGTGTGCTATAATAGCCAAGTGAAATGCTTGCGAGAGTGGCGGAATCGGCAGACGCGCTACTTTGAGGGGGTAGTGGGAAACTTCCTGTACGGGTTCAAGTCCCGTCTCTCGCACCATAACTGGACATCAATTTTGATACAATACGTATCGAAGTTGGTGTCCAGTTTCTTTTTATAAAACCCTTGATTTACAAGGATTTCTCGATACTTTTTAACAATTATAGGCTCTACGGCGATTTGGAAATGGTCGCTGTAGAGCCTTTTCATATTTTTGCCGATATACCTTTTAACGAAAGGTCTGCAAGGGTGTGCAAATTTTAGAGGGGGTGTGCATTTTCGGCAAAGGGGTGTGCACTTTTTAATTATTCCACGGTAAAAGAAAAAGCCGGAGCATTTACGCTCCGACTTGAATTTCAGTTCCGTTCTGGAAAACAAAGGTTATTTGTCCGTCTCTGTGAACAATGGCTTTCTCGACCATCACTGTCCAGATGGTATCATCCCACTCGGTCATGGTGTCCGGTTGTTCTTTGAATGTTCGTATGAACAGTGCCATTTTCTTGTCCTGTTGGGTTCTGGCGGTG
>CAZMTO010000042.1:0-2610 GCA_964569265.1 uncultured Peptococcaceae bacterium
CTCCTGCGATTCGTCAACTGACTTCGCGTATCTGTGCCACTCTTGCAATTCCTTGGCTTTGGATGATTCTCGCTAAAAAAGCCGCGCCGCAGGGCGTATATAGGGCGGTGGGTGGGAATAGATAAGACCCACTTTAGCGCGGCTTTTTAGACCGGAAGTTCAATCGCACTTCATCTGCTGTGTCGTGATTGCATATGGCGCACATTTGCCCTTCTGGCATACCGGAATTGACAATAGCGGCACATCTACTTTGTCGTCAGTTTCCTCACTTGTCGGCGTACATTAAGTACGCCTCCGGCGACTCGTCTCCAGAAGGGACAACTGCACACCATCTGCTGTGTCGTGATTGCATTTTTCTCGCGACGCGCACTATCAGTGCAGCTTGCTCGACAAAATACAATCACTCCTTGCATATGGCGCACATTTGCCCTCCTGGTATTCTAACAAAGGTTTAAAAAGCCGAGTCGCAGGGCGTATATAGGGTGGTGGGCGGGACAAGACAAACGTCTATCCAGCCTTGATTGAAAAATTTTTAAAAACTAAAAATCGCGCCGCAGGGCGTATATAGGGCGGTGGGTGGGAATAGATAAGACCCACTTTGGCGCGGCCTTGACTGAAATTACCCCCTGCCCTTGCAAACTGCCGCGCAATGTGCTATCATATAAGCAAATTTAATCTGACAGTTCGTAAACCTCCTGTCAATAAACAAAACTAGGCCATATTAAAAGGGCGTAGTGCGCTCTTTTTTTATGCGTGTTTAGCGGCAGGCAGCAAGGAGGATGTTATGTTTACATTGCAAGGCTCTGTAAGCTTTGATGCAGCACATTTTTTAAAGGATCACCCCGGTGCGTGCCGTAATTTGCACGGGCATACCTGGCGTGTTATGGCCGAAATTGCCGGTGAACATCTGCAAACCGATGGCCCGGCGCGTGATATGCTGGTGGATTTTGCCGAATTTAAGCAGGTTTTGCGTGAGCTGGCCGCCCACTTTGACCACAAAATGATTTATGAGGTTGGCAGTCTTAAGCCTGCTACCTTGGCGGCGCTGGCCGACGAGGGTTTTGTTTTGGCAGAATTTTTGTCGCGCCCTACCGCCGAACAATTAGCGCGTTGGTTTTATCAGCAGTTACAGACCAGAGGTTATGCCCCACGGCGGGTACAGGTGTGGGAAACCCCCAACAACTGTGCAATTTACGAGGAGATGTAGCTTATGCCAAGGTTAAAGGTTGCCGAAAAATTTGTAAGCATTAACGGCGAGGGCCGCCGTCAGGGAGAATTGGCGGCGTTTGTGCGTTTGGGTGGCTGCAACCTGCGCTGCACCTATTGCGACACTGCCTGGGCGTGGGAATGTACCCCGGATTTTGTCGAGCTTGAGCCGCAGGAGATTTATGCCTGGGTAAAACAAACCGGTGTGGCCAATGTTACGCTTACCGGCGGCGAGCCGCTGCTGCACCCCGGTGCAGGTGATTTGCTGGCACTGTTATGTGCCGACAACACTCTGTCGGTAGAGGTGGAAACCAACGGCAGTGTAGATTTGGCGCCGTTTATGGCTATGCCGCAGCGCCCGGTCTTTACGGTAGATTACAAGCTGCCGCAAAGCGGTATGCAGCCTAAAATGCATTTGCCCAGCTTTGCCCTGCTTGGTAAAAATGACGTGGTAAAGTTTGTTTGCACCGATATGGACGATTTGGCATATGCGCATAAGGTGATGGTGGATATGCAGCTACTTGGGCGCACAGGGGTGTTTTTAAGCCCGGTGTTTGGCAAAATAGACCCTGCCGATATGGTGGCGTATATGCAGCAGCACGGGCTTAATGGCGTGCGTTTGCAGTTGCAAATGCACAAGTTTATCTGGCCGCCGGATAAACGCGGTGTTTAGGCTGAAATATATTTGGCGGTAATACATAATTCGGATATATAAAGAGGTATATAATAATGAAAGCTTTGGTTTTAAGCTCCGGCGGGGTAGACAGTACTACCTGTTTGGCGCAGGCTGTAGAAGATTTTGGCGCTGCCAATGTGGTGGCACTTTCGGTTTTTTACGGGCAAAAGCACAGCAAAGAGCTGGCAGCGGCGCGGGCGGTGGCGGCACATTATGCGGTAAAGCATTTAGAGCTGGATCTTTCGGCGGTGTTTGCCGACAGCAGTTGTTCTTTGCTGGCACATTCTAACGCGGATATACCGCATACGGCTTATGCCGACCAGTTAGCAGCACAAAACGGCAGCCCGGTAACCACTTATGTGCCGTTTCGTAATGGGTTGTTTATTGCTGCGGCGGCCAGTGTGGCGCAGGCCGAAGGCTGTGCGGTAATATATTACGGGGCGCATAAAGATGATGCAGCCGGCAGTGCTTACCCGGATTGCAGCGAGGCTTTTTATGCGGCAATGAACCGGGCGATAACAGAGGGTACCGGCGGCGAGGTGCGTTTGGCGGCCCCCTTTGTAGACAGCAACAAAGCCGGTGTGGTGGCGGCAGGGCTGCGCCTTGGGGTACCCTATGAGCTTACCTGGAGCTGCTATGAGGGCGGCGATATGCCCTGCGGTGTTTGCGGCACCTGCCGTGACCGTTTGGCGGCCTTTGCGGCTAACGGTGTGGCAGACCCGGTAAAG
>CAZMTO010000042.1:2620-8385 GCA_964569265.1 uncultured Peptococcaceae bacterium
AGTATGCAGACAATAATAATAATAATGATGATATGAATAACGATAATAACGATACGGAATAATGATACGGAATAATGATACGGAGGAAAAACGATGAGTGGCAGAACAAAAAGCGAGCTTGGCAACGTAAGCGGTTTGGGGGCAGGGCACACCAGCTACCCCACCGATTATGCGCCCGAAGTGTTGGAGAGTTTTCCGAACAAGCACCCGCAGCAGGATTATTTTGTAAAATTTAATTGCCCGGAATTTACCAGCCTTTGCCCGGTTACCGGCCAGCCGGATTTTGCAACCATATATATCAGCTATGTGCCTGATGAGCTGCTGGTAGAAAGCAAAAGCCTTAAAATTTATTTATACAGCTTCCGCAATCACGGAGATTTTCACGAGGACTGTGTAAATATTATTATGGAAGATTTACGCGCCCTGCTAAACCCCAAATACATTGAGGTTTGGGGCAAGTTTACGCCCCGCGGCGGTCTTTCTATCGACCCTTATGTTAACTGGGGCAAGCCCGGCACACGCTGGCAGCAGGCGGCCGAAAACCGCTTGCTTTGGCACGATATGTACCCGGAAAAGATAGATAACCGTTAATTGCCGCTAACATAAACAGTTAAATAATATGTCAAAAATCCTCCAAAAAAATTTTCGGGGGATTTTTTCTTCTGTTAATAAAAGCTTTATAATTGATGGCTATACTTGGCATAGTAAACAGAGAATTTTTTATAATATGCTGATGATTGGAGAGGTTATAATGGCAAATTCCCTAAAGGGGCGCATAGGTGCAGTGCTGGCTGCTTTGCTGTTGGTTTGTCTGGCGGCGGCGCCGGCTTATGCACAGCAGGTATACCGCGCTGAGCTTGACGGTGAAATTAGCGACTATATGGTAAATTATCTGGAGCGTGCATACGATGAAGCACAGGCGGCCAATGCCGATGCCGTGCTGCTGGAGCTTGATACCTACGGCGGTTATGTTACCGCAGCGGTATCGGTTAAGCAGATGATTATGGACGCACCGATACCCACCTATTGCTATGTTAACGATAAAGCCATATCGGCCGGTGCGCTTATTGCCCTTTCCTGTGATAAAATAGCGATAAAGCACGGCGGTTCTATTGGGGCGGCCGAGCCGCGATTGGGCGGTGAAAAGGCCGATGAAAAGGTGGTATCTTTTTGGACGGCACAACTGGTAAGTGCCGCGCAGGAAAACGGGCGCAATGCCGAACTGGCAGCGGCGATGAGTGATTCGTCGGTGGTGATAGACGGTCTGTCGGAAGACGGCAAACTGCTTACTCTTACGTCTGCCGAAGCATTAGAGCATAAAATGGTAGACTTTGTTGCCGAGTCTGACAGCGACGCCCTTTATCTACTGGGTGTTAACGCTGCCGATATTACCGATGTGGCGTACAGCTTTCAGGAACAGGGTGCCAAGGTGCTGGGTAATTCGGTGGTAAGCACTGTGCTGCTTACTGTGGGCATAGGTTCGCTGGTGTTAGAAGCCTTTTTTGCCGGGGCAGGTATATTTGCCGCCCTTGGTGCGTTGGCGTTGGCGCTGTATTTTATCGGGGCGCTGCTGGTAAGCTACACCGCCTGGATAGCTGTTGCGCTGGCGTTTGCCGGCCTTGTGCTGCTGATAATGGAAATTTTTGTAATACCGGGCTTTGGTGTTTGCGGTGTTTTGGGCATTGGCAGTATTGTCGGGGCGGTTATTTGTGCCGCACCCAGCCTCAGTATTGCTATGATACAACTGGCGGTGGCGCTGGTGGTGGCCATTGTGCTGGTAATCTTCAGCCTTAAATGCGGTAAAACCCGCCGCGTATGGAGCAGGCTGATACTAAAAGATGCTACCACTACCGAGGCCGGTTATGTAAGCCAGCCGCGCAGTATAAATGCGCTGGTGGGCAAAAGCGGTGTGACGCTTACCGACCTCAGACCGTCGGGGGCGGTGCTTATAGACGGCAAACGTACCGATGTGGTGTCGGAAGGCGGCTTTGTGCGGCGCGGTACCAAAGTAACCGTTATACGTGTAGAAGGCAGCAGTGTGGTAGTGCGGCCCGATGAAGCCGAAATTGACGAATAACGCCAAGTATATTGTTGCCAAGCGCAATATTTTATGTTATGCTAAGTTGTAACAGGTTGTATAAAGTAAACAGTTGTAAAAAACAAAGGAGGAGCCTTGATGATTGTTGATGTGGCCGCCATAAGTGCGGGGTTGGTAGTGTTTTTAATTATTATTGTAGGTGTTGTGGTGTTGTCTTTTGTGCCGGTAGGGCTGTGGATTTCTGCGCTGGCTGCCGGTGTAAAGGTTGGCATTGTAGATCTTATCGGTATGCGCCTGCGCCGTGTATCGCCGGCAAAAATTGTTAACCCCTTGATAAAGGCGGAAAAGGCCGGGTTAGACGTAAATGTTACCCAGTTAGAAGCTCATTATCTGGCGGGCGGCAATGTAGACCGCGTGGTAAATGCGCTTATTGCTGCCGAACGTGCCAATATACCGCTGGCGTTTGAACGTGCCGCTGCTATTGACCTGGCCGGCCGTGATGTTCTGGATGCCGTACAGATGAGTGTAAACCCCAAGGTTATTGAAACCCCCGTGGTTGCCGCTATGGCTAAAAACGGTATCGAAGTGAGATCCAGAGCGCGTGTTACCGTGCGTGCCAATATTGACCGACTGGTTGGCGGTGCCGGTGAAGAAACCATTATTGCCCGTGTCGGCGAAGGTATTGTAACTACTGTAGGCTCCAGCGATTCTCATAAAACAGTGCTGGAAAATCCCGATATGATCTCTAAAACCGTGTTGGCCAAAGGTCTGGATACCGGCACGGCGTTTGAAATCCTTTCTATTGATATTGCCGACGTTGATGTTGGGCGTAACATCGGTGCTAAATTGCAGGCAGACCAGGCCGAAGCAGATAAGCAGATTGCACAGGCCAAAGCCGAAGAACGCCGTGCAATGGCGGTAGCGCAGGAACAGGAACGCATTGCGGAAATTCAGGCTATGCGTGCCAAAGTGGTAGAAGCCGAAGCGCAGGTACCGTTGGCTATGGCCGAAGCCTTTAGAAACGGCAATTTGGGCGTTATGGATTATTATAATATGATGAATGTTCAGGCCGATACCAAAATGCGCGAGGGTATATCCGGCAGCGGCAAGGCATCTGCCGGCAACGACGATAACACTAAATAAGCCAAAGCGGTGATATTATGGAACAACTTTTAGTATTGCTGGTTTTATGGTTTGTTATTGATATTTTGGGCGGCAACAGCAAAAACCCCAACAAAAATAAAAACCGCAGCAGTAAGGAAGAATTGCAGCAAAGGCAGTTAGAAGATTTGCACCGCAGCCAACAGGCTGAGCGTCGGGTTGCGGCTAACAGGCGCCGTATGCAGCAGCAAAACCGCCCGCAGACAAAAACCATTGTGTTTGGCGATTTGGGTGATTTCTTCCGCGAATTTGCCGATTTGATGAACGATGAAGCCCCGGCATCCCAGCCGGAAGCTACACCGGCCGAAGCAGAGCAGCGCCCGGCCTTTAGCGAAATGACTAAAGAGGATATTGCCCGCCGAAAGCGCGAGCTTAGAGAAAAGCGCAGCCACAGGCTAAACCGGGCTAAACCGGCGGTGGCAATGCCTGCCGATGATGAGTGTGAATACTGCACGGGAGAAGCCGAGATAGAATCGACCATAACCAGGCGCAGCGCGCCGGCCAAGACGATAGTGCTGGACGAAAACCGCAATACCCGTGATGTGGCGGCGGCCTGCCGGGAATTGCAGCTTAACCCCCTGCAACAGGCGGTGGTGTGGGCCGAGGTTTTGGATAAACCGCTGGCACTGCGTAAGCGCCGTTAAAATTTACAACCAAAAGCGTCGATGCGATAGCACCGGCGCTTTTTACTTTGGCGGTATGCCCCATAGGTTGGCGCTAAAATTGTTTGGTACTTGTAAGCCGATAAAAAATGTGCTATTATAAAGGGTACTGAAAAAGATACAGAAAAAAAGCAAAATTGCTGCCCCGGCGGCAGTTTTAATATTGGAGGTTTAACTATGACTAACACATTAAAAACGCGTTTTGCTCCGTCTCCCACGGGCTTTATGCACATTGGTAACCTGCGCACGGCGCTTTATGCCTGGTTGCTGGCACGTCACAGCGGCGGCAAATTTATTCTGCGTATAGAAGATACCGACCAGGAGCGTCTGGTGGAGGGCGCGGTAGACGTAATTATGGATACCCTGCGTGTTACCGGGCTGGATTACGATGAAGGCCCCGGTGTAGGCGGAGACAACGGCCCCTATGTGCAAAGTGAGCGCAAGGATATTTATCGCAAATATGCCGAACAGCTTGTAGCTGAGGACAAGGCTTATTACTGCTTTTGTACGCCGGAGCGTTTGGCATCGCTGCACGACGAAAACGGTTTGGGTGGTTACGACCGCCACTGCCGCAATTTGTCGGCTGATGAGGTTGCAGCGCATATGGCTGCCGGTGAGCCTTATGTTATCCGCCAAAAGCTGCCGCTGGAGGGCACCACATCTTATGTAGACGAAGTTTTTGGCGAAATTGTAATGGATAACGCCGAAATGCAGGATCAGGTGCTGTTAAAGGCCGATGGCTACCCCACCTACAATTTTGCGCACGTTATCGACGATTATCTGATGGGGGTAACTCACGTGGTACGCGGCAGCGAATACCTGACATCTACCCCCAAGTATGTGCTTTTGTACGATGCTTTTGGCTGGGAACGCCCGCATTATGTACATTTGCCGCTGCTTATGGGCCGTGGCGAAGACGGTAAAATTGCCAAGCTTTCCAAGCGTCACGGTGCGGTAAGTTTTCAGGAGCTGGTGGCCGCCGGTTACCTGCCGCAGGCTATTTTAAACTACATTGCCCTGCTGGGCTGGTGCCCCAAGGGTAATAATCAGGAAATTTTTACGCTGGACGAGCTTAAAGCCGAATTTTCGGTTGATGCTATCAGTAAATCGCCGTCGGTATTTGACTACGATAAACTGAACTGGTTTAATTCGGAATATATAAAGGCGATGAGTGCCGAGGTTTTTGCGGCGGCGGTTTGCCCCAAATTGGCGGAAATTTGCCCCGATAACGTAGATTTGGACAAGCTGGCGGCTTTGCTGCACACCCGTGTAAACACCCTTAATGAAGTGGTGGAAAAGGTAGATTTTATTGCCGAACGCCTGCCTGTGGATCCTGAGCTGTATACCAACAAAAAGAACAAAACCACACCGGAGCTTTGCACCGCCATTTTGACCGATATTCTGCCGGAATTGGCCAATGCACCGGTTTGGGCCAACGATGAACTTTTTGCTCTGCTTAAAGCCTTTGCCGAAAAAACCGGCTATAAAAGCGGCGCAGTAATGTGGGCAGTGCGCGTTGCCTTGGCGCGCAAGGCCGTTACCCCCGGCGGTGCCACCGAACTGTTAGAGGTTTTGGGGAGGGATGAAGCGATAGCCAGGATTGAAGAAGCTATTAACCGGAATTGACAATAGCGGCTCCAGAAGGGACAACTGCACACCATCTGCGGTGTCATATAATTTTTCGCTTGTCGGCGTACTATAAGTACGCCTCCGGCGACTCAAAATTCTATTCCTTGCATCTGGCGCACATTTGCCCTTCTGGTATTCTAATAAAGGTTAGCTATAATTCCTGCTACAAAAGCCGCGCCGCAGGGCGTATATAGGGCGGTGGGTGGGAATAGATTAAACCCACTTTAGCGCGGCTTTTTAGACCGGAATTGACAATAGCGGCACATCTACTTTGT
>CAZMTO010000043.1:0-6661 GCA_964569265.1 uncultured Peptococcaceae bacterium
CTACATACGCCGTGCGGCGCGGCTTTTTTGCAAAGCTTGATAAAAACCTTTGTTAGTATGCCAGAAGGGCAAATGTGCGCCAGATGCAAGGAGTGATTGTATTTTGTCGAGCAAGCTGCACTGATAGTGCGCGTCGCGAGAAAAATGCAATCACGACACAGCAGATGGTGTGCAGTTGTCCCTTCTGGAGACGAGTCGCCGGAGGCGTACTATAAGTACGCCGACAAGTGAAAAATTATATGACAAAGTAGATGTGCCATTATTGTCAATGACGGTTACGCACCCAAAGTCAAGGAAGTTCAAGAGTGCCCCAGATGCAAGGAATAGAATTTTGAGTCGACAGAGGCGTACTAAAGTACGCCGACAAGCGAAAAATTATATGACACAGCAGATGGGGTGCTATTGGACTTCCGGTTTCCGTAGGCGTAGATCCTCCACCGTAACCAACAACCCCACCTCACACAACCCCAGCAGGCGCGACATTGCACGCTCACCCAAGGCTTCCTGCAGGGCGGTAATGTTAAGGTTGCTGGTGGCAATGGTGGTAAGCCCTTCGTTTACACGGTAATTTAAAACCGAAAACAACACGCTTTTTGTCCAGTCTGTCAGGTTGTGGCTGCCCAAATCGTCCAGCATCAGCACTTCAGCACGCTTGGCCATATCCAGCAGGCTCGGCTCTGCCGCCCCACCTACGCCGGAAAACGAATCGCGCAGTTCATCCAGAAAATCCGGCACCACCAAAAACAGCACCTTATGCCCACGCGCCAACAGGCAATTTGCCATCGCCGCCGCCAAATGCGTTTTACCGCTGCCCACCTGCCCCAACAGCAGCAGCCCACGCGGCGCACCGCCGTTTATAACCGCCGAACACAGCCCGGTGGCTTTATCAAGAGCCTGCTTTGCCAGTGCGTAATAGGTTTGCCCCTTGCAGTTGGGTGCAATTTCTCCGGCGGGGTAGCAGCTTAAATCAAAGTTTTTAAAGCTTTTGGTACGCAGCGCCGGTTGTATACGGGCCAGCTTTTGCGCCATAAGCATTTGCCGCTGCCGCCAGCATTTGCAGCGCCCGGCAGTGCCGTTTGGCAGCAAAATATAGCCGCTGCCGCCGCATATCGGGCAGCCTGTATCAGTTGAGGCGTGCAAGCTGCCGGCTGCCGCCTCGATATCCGCATCGTGTATAATATCGGTAAGCTCACGCATAAGCGTACCTCCCCGTTTATATGTATTTACTGTAATCCGTGTTGTTGGTAAAGCTCGGCTCGGCCACCTTGGGCTTAGCCTGACGTTTCTTCGGCTTTTTCTGCTCAGCGGCAGCTTCCTGTGCTGCCAGTTGCTCCGGCGTGGTTATACCGTCTTTTTGCCAGCGCAGCAAAATTTTATCAATATAGGCCAAACTAAGCGCCCCGTGCATAACCGCGCGGCTTACGGCCTCGGCCAGCATAGTTGCCGACCACCCGTCGGTTATAAGCCAGGCATTAAGCTTTTGCAGCTCCATCGGAGAAAGCGGCCGGGCAAATTCTGCTTCAAACAGGGCGTACACGGTTTTTATCGCTTCGCTGTTTTTGGCTGCTTCGTCTTTGGCATTATACGCCGCGGGAGCAGCATCCATAGCCGGCACACTGTTATTAAACACCCACAGCTCCAGCAGGTGTTGATAAAGCCCGTCTATGTGGTAGGCACCGCTAAAAGTATCACGCGATACATAGCCTTTATTTTCCAGCATTGCCAAAAATGCCGCCAGCTCACTTTCTCGCCCGGCAAACCGCCGATTAAGCAGCTCCGGCACCAAAACATCCCCGGCCGGCTCCAGGCAGGCAAACAGCCGCGCCATATCCAGCATATCAGCATCACTAAGCCCAAGGTCGGCATAATGCGCCAGCAAAAACATCGGCACCGGCGCAACATCGCGGTAAAGACTTTGCATAAATTTGCGTTCCATATTTATCTTCATTATAATATCACCAAAATAGTATCACCAAAATAATTTTATACACCGGCCTATTTGCGCCAAAAATGTCTGGTAAACAGCACCAGCACGGTCATCAGCTCCAAACGGCCTATCATCATATAAAAGGCTAAAAATACCTTGGAAAAATCGGTTAACCCTATGTAATTGCAGGTAGGGCCAAAGCCCTCAAACGCCAGGCCAACGTTAGCCAGCGATGCCACCGTCACCGAAAACGCCTCGACAGGTGTAAGCCCCTGCCACGCCAGCACCAGCGCGCCGATTATCAGCAAAAAGCCATACAGCAGAAAAAACACCATAACGGCATTTATGGTATGCGCCGAAATCACGCGTTTATCCAGCTTTATAGAGGTTACCAGCTTGGGCTGCAACGCCTTGCCCATACTGGCAATGCAGTTTTTTACGCCGATAATAATACGGCTTACCTTTACCGAACCGGAGGTAGACCCCGCACAGCCGCCGCAGAAGAACAGACAAAACAGCAGCACCCGACAAAAAGACGGCCACATATCGTAGTCTGCCGAATAAAAGCCGGTAGTGGTAACAATAGAAACCACCTGAAACATCGCCTGACGTATTACGTATTCCAACCCTTTATCGGCATAAACGCCGTTGTGCAGCAATGCCGCCGCCATAGCCGCCGTTGCCGCCAAAATTATCAGCAGATACACCCTGAATTCTTCACTGCGCCAAAAATAATTGCGCCGCTTAACTATAGTAAGGTAAAAAAAGGCAAAGTTGGTGCCGGCCAGTATCATAAACAATATTACCACCCACTGAGCAGCCGGGTTGGCATCAAAGGCCGCCATACTGTTATTGCGGCTGCCAAACCCGCCGGTAGATACCGTACCAAAGGCGTAACAAAGGGCATCTAAAAAGCTTAAGCCGCACAGCAGCAGCAGGCCAAACACCAGCACCGACATCACCACATACACGCCCCACAAAATTTTAGCGGTATCGCCGGTTTTGGGTGCCAGCTTTTCGGTAAGGGCATTGCCGGGGGCTTCGGCCTTAAACATTTTAAAGCCGGAATTACCCGATACCACCGCCAGCAGCAAAACCACAATACCCATACCGCCCAGCCAGTGCGTAAGCCCGCGCCAAATAAGTATACCCTTGGGCAGGGCCTCGGTGTTGGGCAAAATTGTGGCGCCGGTGGTGGTAAAACCCGACATACTTTCCATAAAAGCGTCTATTGGGGTGCAGCACCCGCTGAAAATATACGGCAGGGCACCCAACAGCGCCGACATAAGCCAGCCGAAGGCAGCAATGGCAAAGCCTTCGCGGTAGCGCAGCGCCAAACCGCGCTTGCCCCTAAACGCCAGCATAAGCCCGCCGCCCACTGCCAACATTATTAGCTGAGCATACAGCAGGGCAGCAAAGTCACCCTCTTTATACAGCAGCGCGTAAAGTTCGGGCAGCAGCATAGATACCACTAATACAAGGGCAATTTTGCCCAAATTGTATAAAATAACACCAAATCGCATAATGCCATCTCCTTACCCGGCCTTACACCAGATAATCTACGACCTCCTGTGCCGTAGCTGCGGCAGCAAAAGTAAAAATACGGTCACCCGGCAGCAACACGGCATCACCGCTGGGGATGATGATATCATCACCGCGCACTATCATACCGACTATGGACTGACTGGGAAAGTGCAGTTGTTTTAAAGCCTTTTGTGCCAGCGGCGACGTTGCAGGCAGCACCACCTCGTTCATCTGCACCATATCATTTTGCAGCAGGCGCAAATTAAGCACCGACCCCCGGTTAATAAAGCGCAATATGGTAGACACCATTAGGCTGCGCGGGCTTACGGCTTTGTCAATGCCAAAATTTTCTATCATATTTACGTAATCCGACCGTCTTATCTGCGAAATAACCTTTTTGGCGCCAATATGCTTGGCAATTATCGAGATCATCACGTTGGTTTCATCTTCGTCGTTTACGGCCACCACAGCATCCATCTCGGCGATATTTTCATCCTGCATCAGGTTTATGTCTTTGCCGCTGCCGTTAATAATTACGGTGCTTTTCAGCTCTTCTCTCAGCATACGGCAGGTGGCCATATCTTCTTCAAACAGCTTAACACTTATTTTGCGGCGGCGTGCTTCAAAAAACTGTGCCAAATAGCGGCCCAAAAGCTGACCGCCAAAAATTGCTATGTTGTTTATGGATTTTTTGCGTACCCCCAAAAATATTTCCAGATCGATCATATCTTTGGTGGCTGCCAGCAAAAAAATTTCATCTTTGGCGTGTATTTCGGTGTAGCCGTTAGGTACAATAAGCTCCTCACCGCGGATAATACCCGTAATAATGCAGGGCCTTGGCAGGTGAATATCCTTTAGGGGCGTGTTTAAAATAGCGGCCGTGTCGGGCAGCTTTAAGCCCAACATAACCACGCGCCCGTCGGCATAACATTCCACCTCGTGAGCTTCGGGGTGCAGCACTAGCTTACCAAGCTCCTGCGCTGCAAGCTGTTCCGGGTTAATAATCAGGTCTATGCCCAACTGCTCACGCCGCGATGACCTTACCAGCTCGTCATATTCCGGCCGGCGCACACGGGCAATAGCGCTTTTTACCCCATAAGATTTACCGACAAAGCAAGTCATCATATTAAGCTCGTCCAGCTCGGTAACCGCCACCAGCAGGTCACTGTCGGCAATACCGGCACTTTCCAGCACCGACATAGACGCACCGTTGCCCTCGATAGTCTGTACATCTAAATATTCCTGCACCTGATCAAGCCTGTCACCGTTGGTGTCAATAACCACCACGTCAATATCCTTGCTGGACAATGTAGCCGCAATACTAAAGCCGACCTTGCCGGCCCCCACAATAATGACTCTCATTGCTCACGCCTCCTGTTTAGCCAAAGGCATTTTCGCCATAATACAACATTACACTTTATCATAACATATTACAGCAAAAAAAGCAAAATATTTTATGGGCCGGCGCAGCTTTTACAGTTTTTTTCAACCAACGCCGGATAGATGTTTGCCTTATCAACGCCCAGCGCCCTGTATACGGCCTGCGGCGCAGTGTTTGTAAGTTTTTCAATCAAGGCTGAATAAAGGGTTATCTATTCCCGCCCACCGCCCTATATACGCCGTGCGGCAGCCTTGATTAAAATTATATGACAAAGTAGATTGCCGCTATTGCCGGTTAGGCACCTAAAGTCAAGGAATTGCAAGAGTGGTACAGATACGCGAAGTCAGTTGACGAATCGCAGGAGGCGTACTAAAGTACGCCGACAAGTGAGGAGACTGACGACAAAGTAGATGTGCCGCTATTGTCAATTCCGGTCTAAAAAGCCGCGCTAAAGTGAGTTTAATCTATTCCCACCCACCGCCCTATATACGCCGTGCGGCGCGGCTTTTTAGGCAATGGTTAAGCACCCAAAGTCAAGGAATTGCAAGAGTGGCACAGAAAACTTTTGTTAGAATACCAGAAAGGCAAGAGTGCCTTAGATTTAGGTGAGTACGGCTGCGCGAGCGATTTAGGCGTACTTATAGTACGCCGCTGAGCCAAACAGACAACGAGCCTAAAGATAAGGTGCTATTGTCCCTTCTGGCGGTTACGCACCCAAAGTCAAGGAATTGCAAGAGTGGCACAGATACGCGAAGTCAGTTGACGAATCGCAGGAGGCGTACTAAAGTACGCCGACAAGTGAGGAGACTGACGACAAAGTAGATGTGCCGCTATTGTCAATTCCGCGTCCGGAGCAACCAGTCTATCATCTCACTCCTCCCCATCCCACCCACCAGCCGCTGCCGCACCAGCTCACGCAGCTCATCGTCGGTACATTCCAGCAGCGCCGCCGCGTTTGCCATATGCACCCGCCGCGCCAGCTCGTTTTGCGCGTGCTCACGGGTAAGGCGGTCAAATTCGGCGGCAAACTCCGATTTTTCATCCTGCCGCTGCTGCCTGAACGCCTGTAAAGCCTGTTCTGCCGCCTGCAACTGCTCACGTTGCACAAAATAATTTTCCCGGTTATTGTTGCTCATAAAAAAACACCTCCGGCCAATATTTTGCCCTAAAAGCGCGTGTATATGTTGGGGCGGCGTAAATAATTTACCCGGTTGCGGCGCATAATAAAGGTGGCTTATTTTAAGCTAAAAAAATTTTTTGGAGGTTGTACGTTATGAAAAACCCTTCTATCAAGTGCAGTATAAGCGAATGTAAGCACCATTGCGGCACCGAAAACTATTGCTCACTCAACTGTATTTCGGTAGGCACCCACGAGGCCAACCCCACCGTGGTTGAATGTACCGACTGTGAATCGTTTGAGCTGCGCGGCTAAAGTGCGACAGGTGCGGCGTTATACCCTGCGAAAGCGGGAGCGTTAATTTACACCGTGCGGCGAGCACCTTTGTGTGACAAAAAAAATAAAACACCGGTAATATGGCCGCCTATCGCGAGCAGTATTATCGGTGTTTTTATGTTGTTTAAGGTTATAAAAAACGTTGCCGCCCACCGCCCTATTTACGCCGTGCAGCTTACCTTTGTGCGCCATTCAATTTTTTCAATCAAGGCTGAATAAAGGATTATCTATTCCCGCCCACCGCCCTATATGCCTTGGCAGGCAGCCTTGATTGAAATTATATGACACAGCAGATGGGGTGCTATTGCCGGTTACCCACCTAAAGTCAAGGAATTGCAAGAGTGGTACAGATACGCGAAGTCAGGCGACGAATCGC
>CAZMTO010000044.1:0-4911 GCA_964569265.1 uncultured Peptococcaceae bacterium
ACATCTACTTTGTCGTCAGTTTCCTCACTTGTCGGCGTACATTAAGTACGCCTCCTGCGATTCGTCAACTGACTTCGCGTATCTGTACCACTCTTGCAATCCCTTGACTTTGGGTGCGTAACCACCGTTAAAAAACGTGCCGCACGGCGTATACAGGGCGGTGGGTGGTAACAGGTAATTATCTGTTTGGTATTGATTGCAACTGTATACTCAAATAAAAAGCGTTTGTCTGCATTGACAAACGCTTTTGTAATTTAGTTTTGCCATTTAGATGGCGGCACCTGCTGTTGGGCAAGCCGTTCTTTAACGTATTCGGCAAAAACTGCGTATGCCACCGAACACAGCGGTATAAACATCAGCATACCCAGCACGCCAAACAGGCCGCCGCCCACCGTAATAGCCACTAGTACCCAAATTGCCGGCAGACCTACCTTGCCGCCCACCACGCGCGGGTATATCAGGTTGCCTTCTATTTGTTGCAGCACCAAAAACAGCACCAAAAAACCTACCAACTGCATAGGGCTGTTAAGTATCAGCAGCAGGCCGCCAAACACACAGCCAATAAAGGCGCCAAATATCGGTATAAGGGCCGTTATGCCGATAACCGCGCTGATAAGTGTGGCATAAGGCAGGCCGGTTATGCACATAGCTACAAAAAACATCAGCGCCAAAATGCAGGCTTCGGTACATTGGCCGGTAATAAAGTTTTTAAACGTTTTGTTGGCCAGCCTTAAAACGCGCATAGTTTTATCGGCGGTTTGCGGCTTTAGCAGGGCATAAATTATCTGCTTGCCCTGGCGGGCCAAATGTTCTTTATCAAACAACAGATAAATAGAAAAGAAAAACGCCACAAACAGGGTAAAAATCATACTTATAAGGCTGTTTATAAGGTTATAGCCGGAGCGGAAAAGCTCGTGGACATTTTGCAGCATATCGGTTAGCTTGTTGGTTATGCTGCTTACATTTAGGCTCAGTTCTTTAAGGTCTTGTTCAAGTTCGGGCACAAGGGTGGTAATATAAGACGGCACCATAGACAAAATTTCGTCGGCATCGCGGAAGATTTCTATGGCGTGCGCCGATATTGCCTGTAGAGAAACGATTAACTGCGGAATAATTATGTTTATGGCCAAAGCTATAACAATGGCAAACAGCGCAAAGGTTATAAGCCAGGCCAGCGGGCGTTTAACTTTTTTAAGCACGGGGGTTTGGGGCAGGTGGTTTTCTATAGCGCGCATTGGTATATTGATGATAAAGGCAATGGCACCGCCCAAAATAAACGGTGTAAGCAGGCTGCCGAGGGCGCCGGCAAAGTTAAGCACCAGGTTGGGGTTATGCAATGCCCAGTTAAAGGTAAGGGCGCTGAAAATTATGCCGCCGATAATAAAAAGCTGTTCTTTATTGATGTTCAAGGGGCTGCGCCTCCATTATATAAAATTTTGATTATGCCTGTATATTCTATATTATCACAAATAGTGCGCTAAAAAACAAGGGGTAAAGTGTAACCTTTGCCGCGTATTTGCCCGGCGGGGCTGCAATTTTTTGCTTTAAACTATTTTATTGCCGATTAAAATGGTGTATAATAAAACTTTAATTGTGATTTTGGTTAAATGGGGAAGGCAAAAGGGGAAATTTTAATGAGTTTTATGATGATTTTGCAGCAAATGCTTATGCTGCTGCTGATGATGGTTATAGGCTATGTTATGGAAAAAAAGCACTTGCTGGGCGAAGGTTCGGCGGCGGTGATGTCTAAAATTGTGCTTAACGTTACCTTGCCGGCGCAGATTATTACATCTTTTGCTATAGAGGGCGCTGATATTTCCGGCTCTCAGGTGGCCGGTACGTTGGGGTTGTCGGCGGTGGCGTATGCGCTTTATTTTGTGTTTGCGGCTGTATTTGTGCGTTTGCTGGGGGTAAGCCCGCAAGACCGCGGCACGTATCAGTATATGCTTATATTTGGTAACGTAGGTTTTATGGGTTTTCCGCTGGTTACGGCGGTGTGGGGCACACATATGCTGGTTTATGCGGTGCTGTTTAATATTGTGTTTAATTTGCTGGTGTTTTCGGTAGGTATACAGATGATAGCCGGCGGCGGCGGTTTTCAGCTTGGGCGGCTTATTAACATACCGATGATGTCGTCGGTGGTGGCGCTGCTGCTGTTTTTTGCTAACATACAGTTGCCGGGCGTTATAAACACGGCGTTTAATACGCTGGGCAATGCCACTACGCCTTTGGCGATGCTTATTTTGGGTGCAACTATTGCCGGTATGCCTCTAAAAGAGCTGTTTGAAGAAAAAAAGGTATATGTGTTTGTGGCGGCCAAGCTGCTGGTTGTGCCGGTGCTGGTGTGGCTGCTGTTTAAGCCGCTGCTGCCCGCCGGAGATATTGTGGGGCAGATATTGGTAGTGTTATCGGGTATGCCGGTGGCTACCAACGCCACTATGCTTTCGGTAGAATACGGCGGCAATTTAAAGCTGGTTTCTCAGGGGATATTTTTTACTACGGTGCTTTCGGTGTTTACGGTGCCGCTGTTGGTGGCCCTGTTGGCATAGGCGGGCGGTTTTGGCTTGTTTTATGTAAAAAAATGGGGTAAAATATGTATAAAAAGCGGCAGTATGTTTGTGATGTTTATTTTTGTGGACGTTTAAGGAGGTAATATGCTTAAAAATAACAGAATAAAGCGTTTTACGGCGGCCCTGCTGGTGGGTGTGTTTGGCTGGTTGGGCATATGCCCGGCAGCTTATGCGCGTGATACGGATTTTTTTGCGGATATAAACGATGTTGCCGGTGATTATTATATGGACGATTTTGCTTATATACAGCCGGACAGCTCGCAGTTTGATACCTACCGCCGGCAGGTGTTGCTGATGAACGATATTAAAAACCGTGATGAGCTGCTAAAGGCCCTGCTGCGCTTTAATGATGAATATCAGCGGCTGCACGCGGCAGAATCGCTGGCGATGTATCAGTATTACTGCCAACCTGTTGCCTACGCCGATACCTACCGTGGCTGGCAAACTATGCTGGCGCAGGTAGACCGTGATTATCGGGCAACCTGGCAGGAGCTTATAGCATCGGATAACCGTGAAATGGTGGAGGAGCTGGTATCGCCCAAGGTGCTGGCACAGTTTGACGGCAGTGCCGAGGTGTCGGACGAGCTGCTGGCGTATAATCAGCAAATACAGGCTATGGCCGCCGATTACTGGCAGGCCGCCGATGCTGAATATAAGGTAAAATACAACGGCAAAAGCTATACTTTTGACGATTTGGCAGCTATAGATGACGATGAAACCTATATGGCGGTGTATAAGCTGCTGGCCAAAGAACGCAATGCCAGGGTGGGCGGTTTGCTGGCCGATATTATACCGGTGGCCAACAAATACGCCCGTGGTTTGGGCTACAGTGATTATGCTGCCTATGCTTATGCGGCGGTTTATGGCCGTGATTATACCCCGGAACAGGCGGCCAAGCTGCACGCGCTGGTAAAGCAGTATGTTGTGCCGTTTTATACCGAGCTTTTAACGGCTGAGGCTAACCCCCGCTTTGATTGGGCAACGCTGGCGGCTGACGGCGATATGAGCGGTGAGCAGCTACTGGCGATTATGCAAAAATATTTGCCGCAGATAAGCGATGAATATGCCGCGGTGTTTGACTATATGCAAAACCATCGGTTGGCCGATGTGGAACGCGATGAGCAAAAGCTGGCGGCCTCGTTTACGTCGTACATACCGTATTTTAGGATAGCCCTGCTGTTTATCGGTTCGCAAAGCGGCACGGCGCACGATATTTCTACTTTGGTACACGAATTTGGCCATTTTGCCTTTTATATGTACGAACAGCGAGATGCCGGCTATGATGTCGGGGAGTTCCATTCTCAGGCGCTGGAGATGCTGTTTTTGCACTTTGCCGACGATATTTTTGGTGAGAGCGGGGCGGCCTATTGCTTAAACGAGCTGATGCTGCAATTAAAGGCTGTTATTGACGGCTGCCTGTACGATGAATTTCAGCAGGCGGCTTATGGGTTGGCTGCACCAACGGTGGCCGATTTAAACCGGCTGTTTCATCAGTTGGCGCAGCAATACGGCTACGAATATATTCACGGGGACGATGAGGCGTATAACTGGGTGACCACGGCGCACACCTTTATTCAGCCGTTTTACTATATGAGCTATGCCGTGTCGGGGCTTTCTGCCCTGGAGCTGCTGGGGCGTGCCGACGGTGATTTTGCCGCGGCCTGTGACAGTTACCTGACTATGGTGGCGCTGAGAGAAACCGACTACCGGGCGTTTGTTAAAAAATCCGGCTTGTCGGATGTTTTTACGGCTGACGGTATGAGCAAAATTGTTGACAGCCTGCGTACCTATTTTTACGAGGATATTTGCGGGCTTAGCGGCTTGGGCGAGCTGCAAAACCACTGGGCGGCCAATTATTTGCTGGTGGCAGCGCGCACCGGCCTGCTTACCGGTGATGACAGCGGCAGCCTTGCCCCCGACCGACAGATAACACGTGCCGAGGCGGTTACCCTGCTGTGGCGTTTAAGCGGTGAACCGGCGGCAGATATTACGCAGAATTTTGCCGATGTGCCGCATGGTGCGTGGTATGCCAAAGCGGCGGCCTGGGCTAAGGCGCAGGGCATAAGCAACGGCATCGGCAATGGCTTTGCGGCAGAAGCTAAGCTGACGCGTGACGAGCTGGTTACTATGCTGTGGCGCTTAAACGGCAGCCCGGTTGACGGCGAAGACAGCACGGTGTTGGCAGGCTTTACAGACAGCAGCAAGGTGGCGGCGTGGGCGCAGGCAGCCTTTGTCTGGGCGGTGGCCGACGGTAAGGTGCAGGGCGCGGGCGACGGCAAGCTGCACCCGGCAACAAAAGCCACCCGTGCCGAAGTGGTGGCAATGCTGCAAAAATAAGCTG
>CAZMTO010000045.1:0-3652 GCA_964569265.1 uncultured Peptococcaceae bacterium
GCTTCGGAATTGCACCGAATCAGCCTTGTGGCTCGTGGGCTGTACCACCGGTCGGGAATTTAACCCTGCCCTGAAGATAAACGTAACTATTAAATTATAGAAAAGTATAAACTAAAGCGGCGGGGCTGTCAATAGTTAAATTGCGGCGGCCATAGCTTTAAAAAAGGCAGCGGCGCGGGCGGCGGCCTGTTCTAAATTGTTATCAAAGCTGGCGGCGGCATCGTCACCGGCAATGTCGGATATTGAGCGCAGATTTAAGCAGGGGGTGCCCATAACATAAGCAGTCTGTGCTACGGCTGCGCCCTCCATATCGGCGGCGTGGGCCTGCGGAAACAGCTTTATAAGCTGCTTGGCACGTTCCGGGTCGCTCATAAAGGAATCTGATGTTAAAATGGTACCAAAGCGTACCAGCCCGGCAAATTGCGGTTGTTCGGCCAGATTTTGTGCCAGCGCAACAAGGTCTTTATCAGCCGGATAAACCGGCGGCATTTTGGGCACCTGACCTAATTGGTAACCAAAACAGGTGGCGTCGGCATCGCTGTAAATACAATCGGTGCCCACTACAATATCACCAAGGCGCACATTAGGGGCAAAACCGCCGGCCGAACCGATGTTGATAATTGCCTGTGGTGCAATTTTTTCGATAACAAGGGCGGTGGCACAGGCAGCATTAACCTTGCCAATGCCGGTTTGCACCAACAGCAGGGGTTTGTCCTCTATGGTTTTTTGTATGCGTACTACTTTGTTGCTGTAAAGCTCTGTAACCTGGGCATCGCATCTAAGCGGCGCCATTTCTTCCGTCATTGCGGCCAAAACTGCCAACATTATTAAAACCTCCGATATAAAGCAATGTATATTTTGTAATGTATATTTATATATTTAATTGTACACTTTTATACCGGCGATTGCAATAGGCAGGAACCCACCGGAAAATTGGTGCCTTATAAAAAAGCTTGATTTTTGGCGCGAAAACGTGTAAAATATTACAGTAAAAATTTTATTGAACTGTGCAGCATAAAGCGTAAGCCCAAGTTTGTTTGGGGGCTTGCGCTTTTTTTTGTTTGCCGGTGTGCGGCTTTGGCCGTTGCATTACTGTTATATTATTAAGGATGTTATTAAGGAGGAAATTATGAATTTGTTTGGTGTTTTAATGGCAGCTTTTATGGTTTACGGTATGGAGGTTTATAACGCGATTTTGCGTTGCGGCGGGTTTGTGCCGGGTATGTTGCTGCCAACCGCAGAAGTAATAGCGCTTATACCGGTGGTGATGGTGATACAGGCGTGCTTTGGCGGCCCGGCGTCGGCGTGGCTGCTTGGCAAGCTGCTAAAGGGGCGCAGCCTGTTGCCCCGGCAGCAGATTTTGGCGCGGCAGGCAGCTACCGTGCTGTTTATGTGCCCAGCTATGAGTTTGGTGGCGGTGTTTGTGTTTAAGGGCGGTTTGCAGCCGGAGATTTTGCGTGTTTGGGGGCAAACCATATTGCTTAATTTACCGATGGCGTTTTTGTGGCAGGTGATGGTAGTGGGGCCGGTGGTGCGTGGGATTGCTAGCCGGAATTGACAATAGCGGCGCCAGAAGGGACAATAGCACCTCATCTTTAGGCTCGTTGTCTGCTTGGCTCAGCGGCGTACTATAAGTACGCCTAAATCGCCGCGCAGCCGTACTCACCTAAATCTGGGGCACTCTTGCCCTTCTGGGAGAGCGGAATTGACAACTGCACGCCATCTGTGGTGTCATATAATTTTTTCGCTTGTCGGCGTACTATAAGTACGCCTAAATCGCTTGTGCCCGGATGGGTGCCCGCGCAGCCGTACTCACCTGAATCTGGGGCACTCTTGCCCTTCTGGCATACTAACAAAGGCAGGTTATAATTTTCGCTACAAAAGCCGCGTCGCACGGCGTATATAGGGTGGTGGGTGGGAATAGATAAGACCTACTTTAGCGCGGCTTTTAGACCGAATTGACAATAGTATCACATCTGCTGTGCCGTGTTGGGCGTACTTTGAAGTTTTTAAGTTTGGTTGTCAAATTATAAGATATAATTATAAGATATAATAGAAGAAAAAATATTTTGCCGGGCGACTTTAACCGCAAAAAGCACGGAATTTACGGTGTGTTAGCATAAAAATGCAGTGCAATGCGGTTGGTATGGCAAAATATTTTGTGTGGGGCAATGCCTTTGCCAAAAATATGATAAAAAGTTATAAAAAAGACTTGCAATGTATACAATCTTGTGTTATCATATATATTGGTTTGAATTGTGCAAACCGTAGAATAAAGCTATGACGCGGGAGGTTGTCGCTTGGGGATATGCCTGCTCCAAGAGGGTTTTCCCGCCGAGCCAGTTCGTACTAAATACGAGCGAAAAGGAGGTAAACAACTATGTCTCAACAAAAGATTCGTATTCGTCTTAAGGCGTATGACCACAAACTGCTGGATGTATCCGCGGCTCAGATTGTGGAAACCGCTAAGAGAACCGGTGCCAGCGTATCGGGTCCTATCCCGCTGCCGACCGAAAAAAACATTTATACGATTCTGCGCTCTCCCCATGTTAACAAGGATTCTCGTGAGCAGTTCGAAATGCGCACTCACAAGCGTCTGATTGACATTCTGGAGCCTAATCAGAAGACAGTTGATTCTTTGATGCATCTGGATCTTCCGGCCGGCATCGAGATCGACATCAAGCTTTAAGCTTGAATGGCCTTGCTTAAAAAAGTGAAACACACGGAGCAGTGGTTTTGATAAACCGCGCTTGGCAAGGCTTCGAGCAATGCGGCTTTGGCATAGCCGTAACTCGATTATAATTTATGGAGGTGTTAAAATGCCAAAAATGTTGATTGGTAAAAAGTTGGCAATGAGCCAGATTTTTACTGAAGATGGTAGACTGATTCCTGTAACGGTTATTGAAGCCGGCCCTTGTGTGGTATCGCAGGTAAAAACTGCCGAAACCGATGGGTATGAGGCAGTACAGATCGGTTTTGGTGCTTTAAAGCATGGCACTAAGCCGCAGGTTGGTCATTTTGCCAAAACCGGTGTTACCCCGCTGCGTTATCTGCGCGAAATGCGTGTGGAAAATGCCGCTGAGTATCAGCCCGGACAGGAATTGAAGGTTGATATATTCGCCGCCGGCGAAAAGATCGATGTAGAGGGTACTTCTAAGGGCAAAGGCTTTGCCGGCGCCATTAAAAGATGGAACTTTAGCCGCGGCCCGATGAGCCATGGTTCTAAAAACCACCGTCGTCCGGCTTCTGCCGGTGCAAAAGGCCCTGCTCGTACCTTTAAGGGCAAGCATGCTCCCGGTCAGATGGGCGGCGCAAGAGTAACTGTTCAAAATCTGGAAATTGTACGTGTAGACGTTGAAAAGAACCTGCTGTTGGTTAAGGGCGCTGTGCCCGGTCCCAAAAAAGGTCTGGTTTATGTAAAGTCTGCCGTTAAATCTGCCCAATAAGGCAAGAGAGGAGGGCAAAAGATGACTAGTGTTAAAGTATATAACATGGAAGGCAGCGAAGTAGAAACCTTAGAGTTGAACGACGCTGTGTTTGATCGCGAGATCAACGAAGGCCTGATCCATCAGGCAGTTGTGCTTTATTTGGCAAGCCTGCGTCAGGGTACGCAAAAGGCCAAAACCAGAAGCGAAGTTTCCGGCGGCGGCAA
>CAZMTO010000046.1:0-1776 GCA_964569265.1 uncultured Peptococcaceae bacterium
GCCGTATTTTCACCTGGCTTCCATTTTCACTCTTTAATACTAAAGGCACCTGCAATAACACTTAATTGCCTATTAAATTGTAAATTGTCTAAAATTTGGGGTTAAAACACAAAACCCTAAATATAATAATACATCAAAAAAAAACAAGTGGTTTTTTACGATTTTTTTGCCATATAACCAAAAAAATTTGGTGAACAAGCTGTGGTAAAAAAGCTGCCGCCTTGTTAATTAAGGCAGCAGCACAATGCTTTTACAGTATTTATTTAATTTTAGTCTACAAAATAGCGCCACAAAAAGGTAACTATCTGGCCGCGGGTGCAGGTTTCTGTCGGGCCAAAGGTGGTGGCGGTAGTGCCGGTGGTAACACCTTTTTCTACAGCCCAGGCAACCGCTTCGGCATAATCGGCGCCGTCAGCCACATCAGTAAAATTGGCAGCCGCAGCCAACGGTTTGTCAGCCAGCTTCCACAGGTAAGTAACTACATCGCTGCGTCGGCAATCGGCATTGGGGTTAAACGCGGCATCGCTTACCATACCTTTTTCCCACGCCCACAGCAGGGGGGTGTAAAAATACTGGCCGTCTGCTACAGCCGCATTGGTATAGGGGTTGCTTACAGTTGCCTGCGGCTCGCCGGCAGCACGCCACAAAAAGGTAAGTATTTGCGCCTGCGTGCAGGTTTCGTTAGGACTAAAAGTGGTAGCCGTGGTACCGGTGGTAATGCCCGCATCTACAGCCCAGGCAACCGGCTCACAGTAATATTCACCGGCTTTTACATCTTTAAAAGCAGGAGCAGCGGCAGTTTGGGCGGCCTCGGGTATGTTATCAGGCGAACCTACTACCAGATACAGCATATTAGAAGCATTGGCCGACGACATACGGTACACACCCTCTGACAAATCCCAGTAGGTACCCTGCCCTCTCAGCTCGCCGTAATCCTCGTCCGGCACAGCGTTTGTCCAGGTAGGGGTAAGGCTGCTGTCAAGGGTAATTTTGCCGTCTGCCCCCACCGACAATTTAGCTATGCCGGCACCCAATTCAAAGGGCTCCACCACGCTTTTGGCAATGGTAACACGCGCCGGCTCACTACAATAGCAAACCAACCACGCCTCAGTAAACTCGTTGCCGCTGTCGGCCTCGGCGTTAACGTGGCCGGTAGATACCACCCCATCAATGGTTATATATTGCCCGTAGTTAGAGTTATAAACGTGTACATTTTCGCCCCAGGCAGCGGCATTGGTATCCCAAACATCGGCCAGCGCCGGTGCTGCCAACCCCATAGACATAACTGTAGTCAACAAAAGTGTTGCAATTTTTTTCTTCATTTTTATTACTCCTTTCACCTTACAGTGATAAAAATAGCCGGTGCATAACATTACAACCACTGTGCGCCGCGATATTCGCCCAAATTTGCGCAAATTTACGCACCTGCCTGTATGGTATTATACCACGCCCGGCCAATTTGTGCAAGCAAACATTATGTGCGCCGTTTATACCGATTAAATTGCCATATAATTGCCATATAATAAGGAAGATATTTTTCTGCCCGACACTTTTTAGCATAATTAGCGCTGCTTTTACACATAAAAAACGGAGCCAAGCCGCAAAGCCTAACTCCGTTTTTTTATTTGCGCACTGCGGCGCAGTGTTTGTAAGTTTTTCAATCAAGGCTGAATAAAGGATTATCTATTCCCGCCCACCGCCCTGTATACCTTGGCAGGCAGCCTTGATTGAAATTATATGACACCGCAGCCCTGCCCTGCACCACCCTAATAGAAT